>NZ_JBEYRP010000010.1:0-359869 GCF_040704085.1 Streptomyces sp. NPDC047841 | reverse complement strand
TCCTTCATGACCTTCCTGATCGCCGTACCGACCGGTGTGAAGTTCTTCAACTGGATCGGCACGATGTGGAAGGGCTCGTTGTCCTTCGAGACACCGATGCTCTGGGCGACCGGCTTCCTGATCACCTTCACGTTCGGTGGTCTGACCGGTGTCATCCTGGCCTCGCCGCCCATGGACTTCCACGTCTCCGACTCGTACTTCGTGGTGGCCCACTTCCACTACGTCGTCTTCGGCACGGTGGTCTTCGCGATGTTCTCCGGCTTCCACTTCTGGTGGCCGAAGTGGACCGGCAAGATGCTCGACGAGCGTCTCGGCAAGATCACCTTCTGGACGCTGTTCATCGGCTTCCACGGCACCTTCCTGGTCCAGCACTGGCTGGGCGCGGAGGGCATGCCGCGCCGCTACGCCGACTACCTGGCCGCCGACGGCTTCACCGCGCTGAACACGGTGTCGACCATCAGCTCCTTCCTGCTCGGCCTGTCGATCCTGCCGTTCCTCTACAACGTCTGGAAGACGGCCAAGTACGGCAAGCCGGTCGGCGTCGACGACCCGTGGGGCTACGGCCGTTCGCTGGAGTGGGCGACCTCCTGCCCGCCGCCCCGGCACAACTTCGTCACCCTGCCGCGGATCCGCAGCGAATCCCCGGCGTTCGACCTGCACCACCCTGAGATCGCCGCGCTCGAACAGCTCGAGCACGCCGGTCACGGCACCGCCGTCGCGGGCAGCAAGGAGGCCGGCAAGTGAAGATCCAGGGTCGGATGTTCGTCTGGCTGAGCGTCTTCATCCTGATCATGGCCATCGTGTATGGCGTGTGGTCGAAGGAGCCGGCCGGTACCACCGCGCTCTTCCTGGCCTTCGGCCTGAGCGTCATGATCGGCTTCTACCTGGGCTTCACCGCCCGGCGGGTCGACGCGGGCGCCCAGGACGACAAGGAGGCCGACGTCGCGGACGACGCGGGCGAGCTGGGCTTCTTCAGCCCGCACAGCTGGCAGCCGCTCATGCTGGGCTTCGGCGGCGCCGTCGCCTTCCTCAGCATCGCGGTCGGCTGGTGGCTGATCTACTTCGCCGCCCCGTTCATCGTGGTCGGCATCTTCGGCTGGGTGTTCGAGTACTACCACGGTGAGAACCGCACCCAGTAGAACGCGCAGCGACGCGCCGGGAGCCCGGACCCTCCTTCAGGGGGGTCCGGGCTCCCGGCTTTTCCGGCTGCTCCGGCGTCTCCTCGCGCGTGTCCCGCGGGTGTCCTTCCTCTGGCGCAGTGTCGTTCGCTCGTACGAGTTACCTGCCATGCCAGTGGGCCTTTCATCTCATAGCGTGATCATATGAACCACACTCCGCGGACCCGCACCGTCGTCAGCTGCGCGCTGCTGGTGACCGCCCTCGGCGCGGGCGTCACCGCTTGCGGTTCGGACGGCAACCCCCTGTCGGCCAGGCCGTACGACGCAGCGGGCCTGATCTCCTTCAACGGCCCCACCGAAGCGGGGAAGCGGGCCGACCCGGACAAACCCCTGGAGGTGACCGCCAACAGCGACGAGGGCCGTATCACGGACGTCACCGCCCAGGACGCCACAGGGCGCCATGTGGCGGGCGAACTCGCCGCCGACGGCAGCCGCTGGCACAGCACCTCCCCGCTGGCCGCCAACGCCCACTACACGGTCACGGTGAGCACCGAGGACGAGGACGGCGCGCCCGGCCGCAAGGTCCTCACGTTCGACACCAGCCAGCCCACCAGCAAGCAGCGCCTGAAGGTCACGTTCGGGCCGGAGAAGGGAACCTACGGCGTCGGACAGCCGATCACGGCCCAGCTCGACCACGACATCAAGGACAAGGCGCAGCGCGCCGTCGTGGAACAGGCCCTGCGGGTGGACTCCACGCCGGCCGTGCAGGGCTCCTGGTACTGGGTCGGCAACAAGGAGCTCCACTACCGGCCCAAGGACTACTGGCCCGCCCACGCCACCATCCAGGTGCACAGCAACCTGGAGGGCATCCGGGTCGGGGACCGGCTGTGGGGCGGCGCGGCCAAGCCGCTGAAGATCACCACCGGAGACCGGATCGAGGCGGTCACGGACGCCGCCACGCACCAGATGACGGTCTACAAGAACGGCCAGGAGATCAACCAGATCCCCATCACGACGGGCAAGCCGGGCTTCGAGACCCGCAACGGCGTCAAGGTGGTCCTGGCCAAGCAGTACTACGTACGCATGCGCGGTACCACGGTCGGCATCGCCGAGGGCAGCGCCGACTCCTACGACCTGCCGGTCTACTACGCCACCAGGGTCACCTGGTCCGGCGAGTACGTCCACGCCGCCCCCTGGTCGGTGGGCTCCCAGGGGTACGCCAACGTCAGCCACGGCTGCACCGGCATGAGCACGTCCAACGCCGAGTGGTTCTTCGACACCGTCCGCGAGGGCGACATCGTCAAGGTCGTCAACTCCAACGGCGACGAGATGGAGCCCTTCGGCAACGGCTTCGGCGACTGGAACGTCGACTGGCAGAAGTGGCGCAAGGGCAGCGCCCTCTTCAAGGGCACACCGGACGGCCCGGCCCCCGGGGACGCGCTGCGCGTCCAGCCGGCGGCGGCGTGATGGAGGGGCGCGGGGAACCGTGCGAGGAGGACCCACCGGCCCGCACTCGCCCGGGAGCCCGGCGCCCCGCCCCGCTAGGCGCCCACCAGGCGCCGCTGCCGCAGCAGGGAGGCCAGGGCGGAGGCGAACTCCACCGGGTCCACCGGCAGGGTGACCGCCGCGTCGGCCCGGCTCCACGTGGCCAGCCACGCGTCCTGCGGCCGCCCCATGAGCAGCAGCACCGGCGGACAGCCGAACACCTCGTCCTTGATCTGCCGGCACACCCCCATGCCGCCCATCGGCACGGCCTCGCCGTCGAGCACGCAGACGTCGATGCCGCCCTTGTCCAGCTCCCGCAGCACCGCCTGCGGAGTCGCGCACTCCACGAACTCGACGAGGGGGACGTCGGGCGCCGGGCGGCGCCCGGCGGCCAGCCGTACTTGCTCGCGGGTGTTGGAGTCGTCGCTGTAGACCAGCACCGTGGCGGTCGGCTGCATTGTTCCTCCGAGACGTCGGCGTCGTACGGACAGGACGGGCGGGCCCGTTGCGGCGGATGTTACTCCCGCCGATGTCCCCATGAACACCACGTCAACACCGGTCCGGCGGGTGGCAACACTCCGAACGGCACCCCCCGGAGTGAGCGCGAGATAAGCGACCGACATAATGTCGGTCGTGGCGACAGCAACGACAGTAGAAACCGGGCACGCGCACCCGTCGGTCAACCGGCCGAACCTCACCAGCGTCGGAACCATCATCTGGCTGAGTTCCGAGCTGATGTTCTTCGCGGCCCTCTTCGCGATGTACTTCACCCTCCGGTCGGTGACCGGACCGGCTCACTGGAAGGGGATGGCGGAGGCACTGAATGTGCCCTTCTCCGCCACGAACACCACGATCCTGGTGCTCTCCTCCCTCACCTGCCAGCTCGGCGTGTTCGCGGCCGAGCGCGGCGACGTGAAGAAGCTCCGTGGCTGGTTCATCCTCACCTTCATCATGGGTGCGATCTTCATCGGCGGTCAGATCTACGAGTACACGGAGCTGGTGAAGAAGGACGGCATCTCGCTGTCCTCCGACCCGTACGGCTCGGTGTTCTACCTGACCACCGGCTTCCACGGCCTGCACGTGACGGGCGGTCTCATCGCCTTCCTGCTGGTCCTCGGCCGCACCTACATGGCCAAGAGGTTCACCCACGAGCAGGCGACCGCCGCCATTGTCGTGTCCTACTACTGGCACTTCGTCGATGTCGTCTGGATCGGCCTCTTCGCCACGATCTACCTGATCAAGTAGCCGGGCCCGCTCCCGCACATCCAGAAGCACCGACGCAGAAGATCCTGACACCGGGGTAATCCGTGAAAAAGCTCTCCGCACGACGACGCCATCCGCTGGCGGCGGTCGTCGTCCTACTCCTCGCGCTGGCGGCCACTGGGGGGCTGTACGCCGCGTTCGCGCCCGCGGGCAAGGCGCAGGCCGATGAAACCTCCCAGTCCCTGACCATCAAGGAGGGCAAGAAGCTCTACGAGGTCGGCTGCGCCAGCTGCCACGGCACCGGTGGCCAGGGCTCCTCCGACGGCCCGAGCCTCGTCGGCGTGGGCGCCGCGGCCGTCGACTTCCAGGTCGGCACCGGCCGTATGCCCGCCGCGACCTCGCAGGGCGCCCAGATCCCGCGCAAGAAGAACATCTACTCGCAGGCCCAGATCGACCAGCTGGCCGCGTACGTCGCGTCGCTGGGCGCCGGCCCGGCCGTGCCCACGAAGCAGCAGTACGGCCCCGCGGGCGCGGACACCGCCAAGGGCGGCGAGCTGTTCCGCACCAACTGCGCGCAGTGCCACAACTTCACGGGCAAGGGCGGTGCCCTGACCAAGGGCAAGTTCGCGCCGAGCCTGGAGGGTGTCGCTCCGAAGCACATCTACGAGGCCATGCAGACGGGCCCGCAGAACATGCCGTCCTTCCCCGACACCACGCTGTCGGAGAAGAACAAGAAGGACATCATCGCGTACCTCAACGCGGTCAACGGCGACAAGACCGAGAACCCGGGTGGTCTGGAGCTGGGCGGCCTCGGGCCGGTCAGTGAGGGTCTGTTCGGCTGGATCTTCGGCCTCGGCACGCTCATCGTGGTCGCCGTCTGGGTCGCCGCTCGGACCGCAAAGGCCAAGAAGTCATGAGTAGCCAAGACATTCCAGAAGAGAACCTGCCCGCTGAGCAGGACCACGCGCACGGCGCGGTAGGGATCGCGGACGAGGAGAACCCGTTCGCGGACCCGGGGCTGCCGCCGCACGAGCACCGGATCCAGGACATCGACGAGCGGGCCGCCAAGCGGTCCGAGCGCGTGGTGGGCCTGCTGTTCACGGTGTCGATGCTGGCCACCATCGGCTTCATCGTCGCGTACCTGGCGGTCCCGCACGACAAGTCGATCTTCGTCTTCCCGATCGGTCACATCAACGCGCTGAACTTCGCGCTCGGTCTGACCCTCGGTGTGGCGCTGTTCTGCATCGGCGCGGGCGCGGTCCACTGGGCCCGCACCCTGATGTCCGACGTGGAGGTCGCCGACGACCGTCACCCGATCGAGGCTCCCGCCGACGTCCGGGCGAAGGTCCACGCGGACTTCCGCCAGGGCGCCAAGGAGTCGGTGCTCGGCCGCCGCAAGCTGATCCGCAACACGATGTTCGGCGCGCTGGCCCTGGTGCCGCTCTCCGGCGTCATGCTGCTCGGCGGTCTCGGCTCGGCGCCGGGGACCAAGCTGCGCCACACCCTGTGGGCCAAGGGCAAGCGCCTGGTCAACATGAACACGAACCAGCCGCTGCGTCCCGAGGACGTCGCCGTCGGCTCGCTCACCTTCGCCAAGCCGGACGGCCTGGAGGAGCACTCCGAGGAGTTCCAGACGGAGATCGCCAAGGCCGCCCTGATGATCGTCCGGCTCCAGCCGGGCAACATCAAGGACAAGCGCGAGCTGGAGTGGTCGCACGAGGGCATCGTCGCCTACTCGAAGATCTGCACCCACGTCGGCTGCCCGATCTCCCTGTACGAGCAGCAGACGCACCACGTGCTGTGCCCGTGCCACCAGTCCACCTTCGACCTCTCCGACGGTGCCCGAGTGATCTTCGGCCCCGCCGGCCACGCCCTGCCGCAGCTGCGCATCGGTGTGGACAGTGAGGGTTACCTCCAGGCGCTCGGCGACTTCGAGGAGCCCGTCGGTCCTGCTTTCTGGGAGCGCGGATGAGTACTTCAGCGAACGAGACCTCCCGCTCCCGCGGGAAGGCCCCCACCGGCGAGCGTCTCGCCGACTGGGCCGACGGCCGGCTCGGGATCTACTCCCTCGCCAAGGCCAACATGCGCAAGATCTTCCCCGACCACTGGTCGTTCATGTTGGGTGAGGTCTGCCTCTACAGCTTCATCATCATCATCCTGACGGGTGTCTACCTGACGCTGTTCTTCCACCCGTCGATGAACGAGGTGGAGTACCACGGCACGTACGTCCCGCTCCAGGGACAGCTGATGTCCGAGGCGTTCAGCTCGACCCTGCACATCTCCTTCGACGTGCGCGGCGGTCTGCTCATCCGGCAGATCCACCACTGGGGCGCGGTCGTCTTCATCGCCGGCATGTTCGTGCACATGATGCGCGTCTTCTTCACCGGCGCGTTCCGCAAGCCGCGTGAGATCAACTGGCTGTTCGGCTTCCTGCTGTTCGTCCTGGGCATGTTCACCGGTTTCACCGGTTACTCGCTCCCGGACGACCTGCTCTCCGGCACCGGTGTCCGCTTCATGGAGGGCGCGATCCTGTCCGTGCCGATCGTCGGCACGTACATCTCGTTCTTCCTCTTCGGCGGCGAGTTCCCGGGCGGCGACTTCGTGGCCCGCTTCTACTCGATCCACATCCTGCTGCTGCCGGGCATCATGCTGGGCCTGGTGGTGGGCCACCTGATCCTGGTCTTCTACCACAAGCACACGCAGTTCGCGGGTCCCGGCAAGACGAACAACAACGTCGTCGGCATGCCGCTGCTGCCGGTGTACATGGCGAAGGCCGGCGGCTTCTTCTTCCTGGTCTTCGGTGCGCTCGCGGCCCTCGCGGCCATCGCGCAGATCAACCCGATCTGGGCCATCGGCCCCTACCGTCCGGACCAGGTGTCCACCGGCGCCCAGCCGGACTGGTACATGGGTATGGCCGAGGGCCTGATCCGTGCCATGCCGGGCTGGGAGATCAACCTCTGGGGTCACACGCTGGTCCTGGGCGTGTTCATCCCGCTGGTGCTGTTCGGCGTGATCCTCGCCGCGATCGCGCTCTACCCGTTCATCGAGGCCTGGGTCACCGGCGACAAGCGCGAGCACCACATCCTGGACCGCCCGCGCAACGCCCCGACCCGTACGGCGTTCGGTGTCGCCTGGCTGACCGTGTACTTCGTGATGCTGATCGGTGGTGGCAACGACATCTTCGCCACCCACTTCCACCTGTCGATCAACGCGGTCACCTGGTTCGTCCGGATCTCCTATTTCGTGGCTCCGGTCATCGCGTTCATCGTCACCAAGCGGATCTGCCTGGGCCTCCAGCGCCGCGACCGCGACAAGGTGCTGCACGGCCGCGAGACCGGCATCATCAAGCGGCTGCCGCACGGTGAGTTCATCGAGGTGCACGAGCCGCTGAGCCAGGAGCAGCTGCACACGCTCACCTCGCACCAGCAGTACCAGCCGGCCGAGATCGGCCCGACGGTCGACGAGAACGGGGTCGAGCGCAAGGTCCCGGCCGCGACGAAGCTGCGGGCGAAGCTGTCCAACGCCTACTTCGGCGAGGACAACCAGATCCCGAAGCCGACCGTCGAGGAGTACAAGGAGATCACGAGCGGCCACGGCCACCACTGATCCCCGCGTCGCCACGCCACGATGAAGGGCCCCGTCCGGGTTGCGGACGGGGCCCTTCAGCGTGCCGTCCGGCTGGATAGGGTGGGGTACGACGTAGCAGGAACCTGTCCGAGGAGCGGCTGATGAGCGCTGTGACCCCCGCTGGAGGCGACACCGCGGCGGGCCGCTCCTGGCCCGCCCTGCTGAACGGTCTGCTGGACGGCCGGGACCTGTCCGCCGACGACACCGCCTGGGCGATGGACCTGATCATGCGCGGGGAGGCGACCGACGCGCAGATCGCCGGGTTCATGGTGGCGCTGCGGGCCAAGGGCGAGACGGTGCCGGAGATCACCGGACTGGTGCGGACGATGTACGCGCACGCGAACGTCATCGAGGTGCCCGGCCCGGCCGTCGACATCGTCGGCACCGGCGGCGACGGCGCCAAGACGGTGAACATCTCCACCATGTCCTCGATCGTCGTCGCGGGCACCGGGGCGAAGGTCGTCAAGCACGGCAACCGCGCCGCGTCCTCCGCCTCCGGCTCCTCCGACGTCCTGGAGAAGCTGGGCATCAACCTCAACCTGACCCCGCAGCGGGTGGCCGAGGTGGCCGAGGAGGCCGGCATCACCATCTGCTTCGCGGTGCGGTTCCACCCGTCCCTGCGTCATGTCGCCGCGGCCCGGGGGCAGTTGGGCATCAGGACGACCTTCAACGTGCTGGGCCCGCTGACCAACCCCGCCCAGGTGCGGTCGCAGGCCGTCGGCGTCGCCGACCCGCGCATGGCGCCGATCGTCGCCGGTGTCCTCGCCGAGCGCGGCAACTCCGCGCTGGTCTTCCGGGGCGACGACGGCCTGGACGAGCTGACCGTCACCGCTACCTCCCGGGTGTGGGTGGTCCGGGACGGCAAGGTCACGGAGGAGGTCTTCGACCCGCGCGACGTCGGCATCGACCTCGTCCCCCTGGACGCCCTGCGCGGTGCCGACGCCTCCTACAACGCCGAGGTCGCCCGCCGGCTGCTGGACGGCGAGCGGGGGGCCGTACGGGACGCCGTCCTGCTGAACTCGGCGGCCGCGCTGGTCGCCCTGGAGCCCACGGACGCGCCGCTCACCGAGCAGATCCGCGCGGGCATGGCGCGGGCCGCGGAGTCCATCGACTCGGGCGCGGCCAAGCGCACCCTGGAGCGCTGGGTGGCCGTCAGCAACGCCTGACGCCCCCGTGAGTCGTCCCGCGATCCGGACACGGGTTGCGGGACGACGATCACTTCAGTACGTTCCTGTACCAGGTCATGAGTGACAGTCATGAGGCCCCGGCCGACTGTCCGGCAACCCTCCGTCCGTGGCGGGGTGCCCCGGGTGAAGACCAGGTCGTACGGCAGCAAGGCCTACGGCAAGCGCGGACCCCTCACACACCAGGGGTCCTGGTCGTTCGAGGGAGCCTTCCGTGAGCAAGCGAATGCGTTAGGGCCGCAGAGCCCCGCCTCCGCACACCCTTTTGCAGCCCTTTTCTGCATTTCCTCCGCATTCCTGTCACGGGAGTTCCGCCATGTCTGTCTCCACCGCTGCCGCCGACCAGTCCGTTTGCACCCCTCTGCCCGTTCTCGGGCGGGATGTCACCGTCCCGCTGGTCACCGGCGGCGAGGTCAGCTACGCCGCCCTGGACTACGCGGCCAGCGCCCCGGCCCTCCAGCGCGTCTGGGACGACGTCGCCGCGTACGCCCCGTACTACGGCAGCGTCCACCGCGGTGCCGGCTACCTCTCCCAGCTCTCCACCGACCTGTTCGAGAACGCCCGCAGGACGGTCGCCGACTTCCTCGGCTGCCGCCCGGCCGACCAGGTGGTCTTCACCCGTTCGACCACCGACTCCCTCAACCTGCTGGCCCGGGCGGTCCCGGCCGACTGCCAGGTCTTCGTCTTCGAGACCGAGCACCACGCCTCGCTGCTGCCCTGGCAGGACGCGCGGGTCACCTACCTCGACGCCCCGCGCACCCCGCGGCAGGCCGTGGAGACCCTGGAGCGGGCCCTGGCCGGCCGGGACCCCTACGGCCCGGCCCTGGTCTGCGTCACCGGCGCCTCCAACGTCACCGGCGAGCTGTGGCCGGTGCGTGAACTGGCCGCCGCCGCGCACGCCCACGGCGCCCGCATCGTCCTGGACGCCGCCCAGCTGGCCCCGCACCACCCGGTGGACCTCCGCGAGCTGGACGTCGACTGGGTCGCCTTCTCCGGCCACAAGCTGTACGCCCCCTTCGGCTCCGGTGTCCTGGCCGGCCGCGCCGACTGGCTCCAGGCGGCCGAGCCGTACCTCGCGGGCGGCGGAGCCAGCCGCAAGGTCACCCGGCGCGAGGACGGCGGCGTGGCCGTCGAGTGGCACGAGAGCGCGACCCGCCACGAGGCCGGCTCCCCGAACGTCATCGGCGCCTACGCCATCGCCTCCGCCTGCAAGGCCCTCACCGAGGCCGGCTGGGACACCCTCGTCGCCCGCGAACAGCACCTGATCGCCAAGGTGCGCGAGGGCCTGGCCGAGGTGCCCGGGGTGCGCGTGCTGTCCCTCTTCGGCGACGACGCCCCGCGCGTCGGCGTGATCTCCTTCGTCGTCGAGGGCTGGAACAGCTCGCACTTCGCCGCCGCGCTCTCCGCCGAGTACGGCATCGGCGTCCGCGACGGCCTCTTCTGCGCCCACCCCCTGGTCCGCACCCTGCTCGGCAGCGACCCGCAGACCCAGGGCGAGTGCGGCGCCCCCGAGGCGGCCCCGGGCGAGAAGTCCCTCAACGCCATCCGCGTCAGCTTCGGCGCGGGCACGCCGGACGAGCACGTGGAGCGCTTCGTGAACGCCGTCGGCGAACTGGTGGCGCAGGGCGCGAAGTGGCAGTACCGCACGGAGGACGGCCGCTGCGTGCCGGCGGTCTGAACCGCGCTATAACCTCCCCTTGACACCACGTCGGACAGGGGGACCCCGTCAGTGCAGCCGCTGCGCGCCACAGATCCGCGCCACATCGGCCCGTACACCACCACGCACCGGCTCGGCGCGGGCGGCATGGGCGAGGTCTACCTCGCCGAGTCCCGCACCGGACTGCGGCTCGCGGTGAAGGTCGTACGGGCCGAGCACGCCGAGGACCGCACCTTCCGCGCCCGCTTCCGCCACGAGGTCCGCGCCGCCCAGACCGTCGGCGGCGCGGACACCTACACCGCACGGGTCGTCGACGCCGACACCGAGGCCGAACGGCCCTGGATGGCGACGGAGTTCGTGTCCGGGCCGAACCTGCGGGACGCCGTGCTCGACCACGGCGCGCTGCCGCGTCCCTCGGTCCGGATCCTCGCCGCCGCGCTCGGCGAGGCGCTGGCGGCCATCCACGCCAAGGGGCTGGTCCACCGCGACCTGAAACCGTCGAACATCCTGCTGGGCCCGGACGGGCCCCGGGTCATCGACTTCGGGATCGTCCGGGCGCTGGAGGCCACCTCGCTGACCCGCACCGGCGCGGTCGTCGGCTCGGTCGGCTACGTCTCGCCGGAGCAGATCCGCAACGGCGGCCAGGTCGGCCCGCCCAGCGACGTCTTCTCCCTCGGCGCGGTCCTCGCGTACGCGGCGGCCGGCCGGGAACCGTTCGGCGAGGGCCAGGACTCGGTGGTCCTGCTGCGCATCCTCACCCGCGACTTCGACCTGTCCGGCGTCCCGGAGGACATCCGCCCGCTGGTGACGGCCTGTCTGCGCGAGGACCCGCTGGAGCGCCCGGCGCCGGCGGCGGTGGTGGCGGGCGCCGGGTACGCCCCGGACACCCTGCGCGCCGCCGTCCGCCCGGGCTGGTACGGCCCCGCGTCCCCGCCACGCCCCACCCCGGACGACCGCCCCAGCGGCGTGGAGTACCTGACCCCACACCCCACCACCGCCTTGGCAGCCCCTGCCACCCCGGCGGGGTCAGCGGCCTCTGCCACCCCGGCGGGGCCGGGGGCCCCTGCGACCACGGCGGACCCGGCGGTGGCGACCCCGGCCGGCCCGGCGGCTGAGGCCGCGAACGACCCGGCAACGCGTCCCACCCCGGCCGCCCCGGCATTGGCGGCCACCTCTGGCGCCTCGGGTGGCCCGGCGGTGGCGTCACCCTCGGGCGAATCGGTGGCCCCGGCGGTCCCCGAGGGCTCGGCGGCTGCCGCTGCGGACGCCCCGGTCGCCCCGGTACCGACGGCTACCCCTGGCACCTCTGATGGTCCGGCGCCGGCGTCGCCCTCGGGCGACTCGACGGCCCCGGCGGACTCGGCGGCTGCCGCTGCGGGCGACCCGGCTGCCCGGGTACCGGCGGCCACCTCTGGCGCCTCGGGTGGCCCGGCGCCGGCGTCGCCCTCGGGCGACTCGACGGCCTCCGCGACCCCGGCGGACTCGGCGACCCGTGCCACCCCGACCGGCTCGGCGGCCCTCGCCGCTGCGGACGACCCGGGAACGCGTACGACCCCGGTCGCCCCGGTACCGGCGGCCACCCTTGGCACCCCTGGTGGCCCGGCGGTGGCGACCCCGGGTGACCCGGCGGACTCGGCGACCCGTGCCACCCCGACCGGCTCGGCGGCGGTGGTGGCCCCGGGTGACTCGGCCGAGCGTGCCGCCCCGGCGGGGTCGGCGGGCCTGGAGGCGTCGGCCGGCCCTGACGCCCGCGGTGACTCGGTCCGGGCGGCCGGCTCGGACACCGTCGCCACTCCCGGTCGTCCGGGTGCCGTGGCTCCCGGGCGGCGGCGGCTTCTCACCCTTCTCGCCGGGGGAGCCGTGGCCGTGGCCGGGGTGGGGGCCGGCGGCCGGCTGTGGGGGTTCGGGCCCGGTACCGGGAGCGGTGGCGGCAGCGACCGCTCACCGGCCCCGTCCGCCGACCGGACGGACGGTGCGGCGGCGGTGCTGCGCTGGCAGTACGACCTCGGCGGCATCGGCGGGCTGGACGGGGCCTGCTGCGCGCTCTCCCCGGACGGTTCCGTCGTCTACGCCGGCACCTCCGGCGGTGTGCTGCACGCGGTCTCCCGGGACGGGGCCAGGCGCTGGAAGGTCCGGCTCGGCGACGACGTCTCCACGCCCGTGGCCACCCGGGACGCCGTGTACTGCGTGGTGGGCCTGCACTCCGAGGACGAGCGCCGGCTGACCGCGGTGAGCCCGTCCGGCAGCCCGCTGTGGACCCGCACCCTCGGCGGCCGGCGGTACGACGTCCCCGTCCTGCTCGGCCAGGACGTCCTCGTCTCCGTCGGCGGCACGGACACCGGCGGGCTGCGCTGCTACGCCTCCGACGGCAGCGAGAAGTGGACCGCCAAGACCCCGGCCGGCCCCACCGGCATCCCGCTCGTCTCGGCCGGGACCGTCTGCACGGGCAGCTACGGCGACGTCCTGCTGGCGCTGGACGCCCGGAACGGTTCGCGGAAGTGGCAGGTGTCCGCCGGCACCGACGTCACCGTCCTCGCTCTCGCGGGCACCACCCTGTTCACGGACTCCGCCGCCGAACGCCAGGGCTTCCGCGTCTCGGACGGCCGGCGGCTGTGGCGCAGGGAGGACGACGGCGGGATCCTCACCGGGGGCAGCCGTACCCTGGCCGTCGGCACCGAACAGGACGGCGTGTACGCCGTCCGGGCGGCCGACGGCTCCCGCGCCTGGAGGTACGGCCTCGGGGGCGGCACGGCCTACCCCCGCGCGGTGGTGGCCGGCGACACGGTGTACGCGCGTGCGGGCGAGCGGGTCTGTGCGCTGGGCCTCGACGGGAAGGAGCGCTGGAACGCGGTGCTGGGCCGGGACGCGGGCGACGACCAGCACACCCCGGTCGCGCGCGGTGGCCGGCTCTACGTCCCCTCGGGCAGCGGGATCGCCGCGGTGGACGTGAGCAGGTAGCCGTTGCGCCGGCCGTCGGGACCGGTCAGTTGTCGAGGCCGATCGCGAACGCGGCCTCCAGGTCGTGCTGGGAGTAGGTGCGGAACGCGACGTGCGTGTCCGTGGCCTCCACCCCGGGGATCTTGCTGATCCGCCCCGGGATGATCTCGGCGAGATCCTCGTGCTCCCGCACCCGGACCATCGCGATCAGGTCGTACGTACCGGTGACGGAGAACACCTCGCTCACCGAATCCAGCGAAGCGATCCGCTCCGCGATCTCGGGGATCCGGTCCACGCTGGTCTTGATCAGGACGATCGCGGTGATCACGGCTGTCTCTCTCCCTCGGTGACCGGAGCTGGGGCGGCTTTCACTCTAGTCCCACGGCCGTAACGCACCCACGCGTAGCCGAAGCCCAGCCCGAACCCCACCAGGTGCGCCAGATACGCCACCCCGGGGCCGTCGGAGGCGCGTCCCGCCGCGAGCCACTGCAGGGCCGCCCAGGACGGCAGCACCACCCACGCCGGGAAGCGCAGCGGCAGGAAGAACAGGAACGGCAGGAGACTGGTCACACGGGCGCGGGGGAAGAGGAAGAGGAACGCTCCGAGGACCGCCGAGACCGCCCCGGAGGCGCCGACCAGCGACTGCTCGGAGTCCGCGTTGGCCGCCGCGTACCCCAGCAGGGCGAGGTAGCCGCAGCCGACGTAGAACAGGGTGAACTCCACCCGGCCCATCCGTTCCTCGGTCATCGCCCCGAAGACGAAGAGGAAGAGCATGTTGCCGAGCAGGTGCACCCAGCTGCCGTGCACGAACAGCGCGGTCGCCGGGGTGAGCGCGGCCCCGGCGGAGCCGTCGAACAGCTCGGCGGGCACCACGCCCCAGTGCCGGAAGTACGCCCGCTGCGCGGCGAGCAGCGCGTCCCCCGAGCCGTATCCGGGGACCAGTCCGGAGGCCGGGCCGAGGGCGAAGACCAGAGCGCACACGGCGATGAGGCCGTACGTCATCGGTGCCGAGGTGCCCCGGACCGCTCTGAGTGTCCTGCCGGCCGCCGTGCTCCAGGTGCTGATCATGACTACAGAGCATGACGTAACGGGACGCTTGCTGACAGACCGCCTCGCCGCCGTGGACGGGCGGGCGGCGGGCGCCCGGCAGGCCGTAGGGTTACGGCCACACGCGTCGGGGGACGGCGCGGACCGATACGAGAAGGAAGAGAACAGTCACCATGACGGTTCCCCTGCCGACGGCCACGACACGATGGCGCTGCACGCTGTGCGGCAACCTCACGCGCTTCGACGTGACCCGCTCGTCCAAGGTCGTCGAGTACGTCCATCTCGACCTGGCGGGCGAGCCGACGGTGGAGGAGCGCGAGGTGGTCAGTGAGACCATCGAATCGGTGCGCTGCCGCTGGTGCAACGCGGTGGACCAGGTGGAACTCGTGGACAGGCCGGGCGCCGGCTCCTGAGCGGAGCGGCCCCCGGAGAGGCTTATTCCGGTATTGGGGTGTGACGGATGGCGGAGACCGCAGGCGGGGGGCCGGGCGACGGCACCGCTGAGGTGCTTGACCGTCCGCTGCCCGACGGCGTGCGCAAGCGGGTCGTGCAGATCGTGTCGGACGGCTTCGGCGGGCTGACCGTGGCGGAACTGCCCGCCCAGCTCAGGCAGTACGCCCGGTTCACCCCCAGTCGACGGGCGAAGTTCGCCGGCAACGCGATGGCGGCGGCGCTGGAGACCGATGCCGTGTTCCGGCAGCGGATCGGGGAGCGGTTCAGAGAGGCGCAGCCGGAACTCGCCGGTGCCCTGGACGCCGGCTCCCCGCCCCCGGCCGCGGACCCGCTCGACGTGGCGGCCGCGGCCTATGTGCTGCGCCCGGCGGGCTGGGTGAAACTGGTCACCGCGGCCGGCGAGGAGGCGCTGCGCGCGCACGCCGAGCGCGCCGACGAGGAGAGCCGGGCCGAGCTGGAGCGGCTGCGCGCGGAGCTGGCGCAGGCCCGCGACCACACCCGCGCCGAGACCGAACGGCTGCGCACGGAGCTGGAGTCGGCGAAGAAGGAAGCCGAATCGCTGCACCGCAAGCTGCGCGCCGCCCTCAGTGACGTCAAACGGGGCGAGGCCGCGCTGCGCAAGGCGCAGGGCGAGCTGGACGCCGTACGCGCCGAGGCGCAGGGGCAGGTGTCGGCCGCGGAGAGCGAGTCCCGGCGGCTCAAGGCCCGGCTGGGCGAGGCCGAGGCCGCGCTGGAGGCGACCCGCCGGGCGGCCCGGGAGGGCCGCAGCGTGGAGGACATGCGGGTGCGGCTGCTGCTCGACACCCTGCTGGACGCGACTCAGGGGCTGCGGCGCGAACTGGCCCTGCCTCCGGTGTCCGTGCGCCCGGCCGAGACGGTGGACGCGGTCGAACCGGGCCGGATGACCCCGAAGGACATCGCGGCGCGCGCCCTGTCGGAGCACGATCCGGCCATTCTCGATCAACTGCTCGCCCTGCCGCAGGCGCACCTGGTCGTCGACGGCTACAACGTGACCAAGACCGGCTATCCGCAGATGCCGCTGGAGAAGCAGCGGCTGCGGCTGCTGGGCCAGCTCTCCGCGCTCGCCGCGCAGACCGGGGCCGAGGTGACGTGTGTCTTCGACGGCGCCGAACTGGCCGCGCCGGTGCTGCTCGCGCCGCCGCGCGGGGTGCGGGTGCTGTTCTCCAAGCCGGGCGTCACGGCGGACGAGCTGATCCGTCAGCTGGTGCGCGCGGAGCCGCCGGGCCGTCCCGTCATCGTCGCCTCCACCGACCGGGAGGTGGCCGACGGGGTCGCGAAGGCGGGTGCCCGACCGGTGGCCTCTGCGGTGCTTTTGAAGCGACTGTCCTGAAGGTCCAACGGACGCAGTCCATGCCCGAATTGGCCGTATCGTCACGCAACGTAGGGTCAACCGGCTCTCACTGCACGTGAGTTGTGTGCAAAGAATGCACTCTGTGACGAGATTTTTTGCTGTGGGATTTGAACTGATCACAACGAGGTCACTAGGGTCTGGGCTCGAACCTCCGAACGGGTGATCACTCACAAGAAGGAGTTCGTCCTCCGTGGCGTCCCACCGTCGACCCAAGCAGCCGAGTCGCACCCGCGTGACCGTGCTGACCACCGCAGCCGCCGCTGCCGTCGCGCTCAGCGCGAACGCCGCCAACGCCGCCCCCAGCGAGAAGCTGAGCAAGGACGAGGTGAAGGCGAAGGTCGACAAGCTCTACGAGCAGGCCGAGCAGGCGACCGAGAAGTACAACGGCGCCAAGGAGAAGCAGCAGAAGCTGCAGAAGGAAATCTCCACCATCCAGGACAACGTCGCCCGCGGCCAGGAGGAGCTCAACAAGCTCCGCGACGGCCTGGGTTCGCTGGCCACCGCCCAGTACCGCTCCGGCGGCATCGACGCCTCGGTCCAGCTCTTCCTGTCGTCCAACCCGGACGACTACCTCGACAAGGCGTCCACGCTCGACCAGTTGAGCAGCCAGCAGGTCGACGCGCTGAAGAAGATCCAGGACAAACAGCGCGAACTCGCCCAGGAGCGGGCGGAGGCCACCGAGAAGCTCAAGGACCTCTCCGCCACCCGCACCGAGCTGGGCAACAAGAAGAAGGAAGTCCAGAACAAGCTCGGCGAGGCGCAGAAGCTGCTGAACTCCCTGACCGCCAAGGAGAAGGCGCAGCTCGCCCAGGAGGACCAGCAGCGCGCCGACCGCTCCTCCCACGAGCGCGTGGACCTCGGCGACGCCCCGCCCGCCTCCGGTTTCGCCTCGGCGGCCTTCTCCGCCGCCCAGACCCGGCTCGGCTCGCCCTACGTCTACGGCGCCACCGGCCCCTCCTCCTTCGACTGCTCGGGCCTGACCTCCTGGGCGTACGCCCAGGCCGGCGTCTCCATCCCGCGCACCTCCGAGGCGCAGGCGCAGATCGGCACGAGGATCTACAACCAGAGCGACCTCAAGATCGGCGACCTGGTCTTCTTCTTCAACGACATCCACCACGTCGGCCTCTACGCGGGCAACGGCCGCATCCTGCACGCCCCGCGCACCGGCACGGTCGTCCGGTACGAGTCCATGTCGACCATCGGCGGCCCGTTCATGTTCGGCGTCCGGGTCTGACACCCGTCGACACACGGACACGGTGGCGCCCGAACGGGCGAATCACCGGAACCCGAATTGACTCCACGCCCCGCCGGTGACCTGCGTCAGCGGCGGGGCGTCACCCTGTGTTGACTCCGAGGTCTTTGGTCCTGGCCGGTCCGCACGGCTACTGTCTGCCGCGTTTCCCCGGCGCCGGGGCCTCCCCGTCCCCAGGCGCCGGGGAAACGGTCTGTGTCCGCCAGCAGTTAGGACTGCCGTGGGGTCCCACCGTCGCCTTGCCCCCTCCGGATTCGACCGGGGTGCCGCCGCCCTGTGCGTGCTGTCGGCCGCCGCCGCCGCGCTCGGCGCCGTACCGGCGCAGGCGGCACCGGGTGCCGACACCCGGGCCGAGGTGGACCGCCTGTACGAGCAGGCCGAGAAGGCGACCCAGGCCTTCGACAAGGCCGACGAGCGCGCCGGCCGGCTGCGCCGGGAGGTCCGGGACGCCCAGGACCACATCGCCCGGCAGCAGCAGCGCGTCAACGACCTGCGGGAGCAACTGGGTTCGCTGGCCGGCGCCCAGTACCGCTCCGGTGGCATCGACCCGACGGTCGCCCTGCTCTTCTCCGCCCACCCCGACGACTACCTGGACAAGGCGGCCACGCTCGACCGCATCGGCACCCGGCAGGCCCGCCGGCTCGGCGAGTTGCAGTCGGCGCTGCGCGACCTCGCCCAGGAGCGCGCGGAGGCGGCCGGGAAACTCGCCGAGCTGGAGAAGAGCCGCCGGGCCGTGGCCGCGCACAAGCGGACCGTGGAGCGGAAGCTGGCCCGGGCCCGGCGGCTGCTCGACGCCCTGCCCGCCGCCGACCGCGCGGCCTACGCCCGGGCCTCCCGCGGCAGCCGCGCCGACCTGCCCGCCCCGAGCGGTGTCCCCGCCCCCGACGGCCGCGCCGCCGCCGCCCTGGCCGCCGCCCGCTCCGCCCTCGGCCGCCCCTACGTGTGGGGCGCCAACGGCCCCTCGGGCTTCGACTGTTCGGGCCTGATGCAGTGGGCGTACGCGCACGCCGGCGTCCATCTGCCGCGCACCTCGCAGGAGCAGCGGTTCGCCGGCCGCCAGGTGCCGCTCTCCCAGGCCCGCCCCGGGGACCTGGTCGTCTACCGCTCCGACGCCAGCCACGTGGCGATGTACGCCGGCGACGGCCAGGTCATCCACGCCCCCTATCCCGGCGCTCCGGTGCGCTACGACCCGGTCGGGATGATGCCGGTCTCCTCGGTCACCCGGCCCTGACCGCCCTCCTCACCGTACGATCGGGAAATGGCTGGTCGCAGACGGGCGTGGGAGAGCGGGGCCGTGGGGCTCGCCCTGCTGCTGCCGCTGACCGGGTGCGGCGGGCACACGGTGACCGACTCGGCGCGGGCCGAGGTGCAGCGGGTGCTCGACCGGCGCGCGGCGGCCCTGCTCGGTCACGACGAGACGGCGTACGCCGCGACCGGCACCCGCGGCGAGTACATCCGGCTGCGCGCCCTCCCGCTGTCGTCCTGGAGCTACCGGGTCACCGCCCTGCGCCGCACCCCCTCGGGAGCCACCGCCGACGCCGACCTGCGCTACCGCGTCGCCGGCTACGACAAGGCCCCCGTCGACGTCCCCCGCACCCTCACCCTCGGCCGCGCGGCCGACGGCCACTGGTACGTGACCGCCGACGAGCCCGCCCGCAAGGCAGGGCAGCAGCTGTGGGACCAGGGCGCGGTGACCGTGGTCAGGGGCGCGCACAGCCTGGTGCTCGGCGCCGGCGGGTCCGCCGCCGGACTGCGGCCGTACGCGCGGCTGGCCGACCGGGCGGTCCCGGCCGTCTCCGGGGCCTGGGGCCGGGACTGGAGCCGCCGGATCGTCGTACTCGTCCCGCCGTCCCTGGCGGGCATGGCGGCGCTGCTGGGCTCGCCCGCCGGGAACTACCGGGGCATCGCGGCCGTCACCACGGGCGAGACGGGCGGCTCCGGCCGGTCGCCGGCGGACCGGGTGCTGGTCAACCCGGAGGCGTACGCCGTGCTCGGGGACGCCGGGAAGCAGGTCGTCCTCACCCACGAGACGACCCATGTCGCCACCCGGGCGGACACCACCGCCGCCACCCCGCTGTGGCTCTCCGAGGGCTACGCCGACTGGATCGGCTACCTGGGCACCGGCCGCACCCCGGCCGAGATCGCGCCGGAACTGGCCCGGGCGGTCCGCGACGGCGAGGTGCCCGGCGCGCTCCCCGGCGACGGGGACTTCGCCTTCACCCGCGAGCCGACCAGGCTGGCACGGGCCTACGAAAGCGGCTGGCTGGCCTGCCGGATGATCGCCGAGCGGTGGGGGGCGGACCGGCTCGCCGCCTTCTACCGGGCCGTCGGCGCCCACGGCAAGCGGGCGGGCGCGGTGCGGCAGGCCCTACAGAAGGTGCTCGGGACGACACCGGGGGAGTTCACCGCGAGCTGGCGCGCCTACCTCACGACCCGCCTCGGCTGAGCGCGGCGTGCCCCCCCCGGGGCCCCTGGTGCCGGACTCAGGAGGACACCGGGGTCTCCTGCGCGTGGGTGGGCCGGGGCGGGAAGGGGGTGGTGGCGTGCGGCGGCGCGGTCGCGCGCCACAGCCGGCGGGCCGCCATGACGGTGGCCGCGACCAGCAGGCCGTTGCGCACCACCAGCAGCGCGACCCCGTACCAGTCGCTCGTCACCACGTGCGAGAAGCCCAGCGGGAACTCCAGCACCGTCACGAAGGACGCGAGGAGACAGAGCAGCGCGGGCGGTCCCATGCGGCTCGCCCGGTACGAGACGCAGACGGCGGCCAGGCCGGTCAGCCACACCAGGTACTGCGGGCTGATCACCCGGCTGGTCACCGTGAACAGCAGCACCGCCGTCAGGGCCGCGTCGGCGAGGGTGTGCGGCGCGAACCGGGTCGCGCGCAGCCGCCACAGCAGCAGCCAGCCGAACGCGGCCCCGGTCAGCGCCAGCGCGACCGTGCTGACCTGGTCGACGTGCGGGCCCAGGAACTCGATCGAGCCGTAGTTCAGCAGCACCTCGCCCCGCCAGCCGAAGTGCCGGGCCACGTGGAAGACCAGCGAGCCCAGCGACTCCACCTCGGTGCCCCGGTCCCGCTGGAAGGTCAGGAACGCGAAGGCGCCCGGCATGGACACCGAGAACAGCAGGGCGAGCCCCGCCGCGGTCACCACCGCCGACGCCCACGCCCGCCGCCGCACGGCACCGACCAGCAGCAGCGCCGGCCACACCTTCAGCAGCGCGCCGAAGGCGGTCAGGGCGCCCATCACCCGCGGGTGCCGGGCCCCGGCCAGCAGCGCCGCCACGGCCACCGCGGTCACCATCACGTCGTAGCGGGCGTACACCGTCGGCCCGAGCAGCGGCACGCCCGCCACCCACACCCAGGCCCCGCGCGGCGACCGGTCCGGCCGTCCGCCCGCGTACCGCAGCAGAGCCAGCACGACGGCGTCGGCGAGGCAGGCCAGCACGAAGAAGGCGTGCGCGTACGACAGGAAGGGCAGGACGCCGGGGGAGAGGACGGGGAGGGCCGCGGCGGGCGGGTACTGCCAGGTCACGTCGTCCAGCGGAAACGTTCCTTGGCGCAGGACCTCGTACCAGCCGCGGTAGATCACCGACACGTCCGAGGTGACGTCCGGGCCCGGGAAGGCGAACACCCGGAACACGAACAGCAGCAGCGCCGCACGGCTGACGGCCCAGGTCGCGAGCAGCCCTGCCAGGGACCGCCCGGCACCCTTCGTCTCCACCTGATCCCCCTGCCGTCCGCTTCCCGCGCCGATCGCCGTGCCGTCCGCATCCGAGGTGAGCGTCCGTGACGCGGCGAGCGTCCATGATGTCGTGCACACCTGTGCGCATGCCACAGGCTCGGCCGCCCCCGGCCGTGAACGCCCCGTTCGGTAGGGTCGGCGGCGATGCACAAGACCCTGATCGTCACCAACGACTTCCCGCCCCGGCCGGGCGGCATCCAGGCCTTCCTGCACAACATGGCGCTGCGCCTGGACCCCGGCCGGCTGGTCGTCTACGCCTCCACCTGGAAGCGCGGCCGGGAGGGCGCCGAGGCCACCGCCGCCTTCGACGCCGAGCAGCCCTTCACCGTCGTACGCGACCGTACGACCATGCTGCTGCCCACCCCGGGGGCGACCCGGCGGGCCGTCGGGCTGCTCCGGGAGCACGGGTGCGCCTCCGTCTGGTTCGGCGCGGCGGCACCGCTGGGCCTGATGGCGCCGGCGCTGCGCAAGGCCGGCGCCGAGCGGCTGGTGGCCACCACCCACGGCCACGAGGCCGGCTGGGCCCAGCTGCCCGCCGCCCGGCAGCTGCTGCGCCGGATCGGCGAGTCGACGGACACGCTCACCTACCTCGGCGAGTACACCCGCTCCCGGATAGCGACCGCCCTCACGCCGGAGGCGGCCTCGCGGATGGCGCAGCTGCCGCCGGGCGTCGACGAGAAGACCTTCCACCCGTCCTCCGGCGGCGACGCCGTCCGCGCCCGGCTCGGCCTGACCGACCGCCCGGTGGTCGTCTGCGTCTCCCGGCTGGTCCCGCGCAAGGGCCAGGACACCCTGATCCGGGCCATGCCCCGCGTCCTGGCCGCCGAGCCGGACGCCGTCCTGCTCATCGTCGGCGGCGGGCCGTACGGGAAGGACCTGCGCCGCCTCGCCCACGAGACGGGGGTCGCCGGCTCGGTGCGCTTCACGGGCGCCGTGCCCTGGTCGGAGCTGCCCGCGCACTACGGCGCCGGGGACGTGTTCGCGATGCCCTGCCGCACCCGGCGCGGCGGCCTGGACGTGGAGGGCCTCGGCATCGTCTACCTGGAGGCGTCGGCGACCGGCCTGCCGGTCGTCGCGGGCGACTCCGGCGGCGCCCCGGACGCGGTCCTGGAGGGCGAGACGGGCTGGGTGGTCCGGGGCGGCTCGGTGGAGCAGACCGCCGAACGGATCGTGGCCCTGCTGGCCGACGCCGGACTGCGCCGCCGCATGGGGGAGCGGGGCCGCCGGTGGGTGGAGGAGAGGTGGCGCTGGGACCTGCTGGCGGAGCGGCTGAAGACGTTGCTCTGAACCCGGTCCCACCCGGATCGCGCGGGTCCTCGGCGAGGACACCGCGCCATGAGTCACCGTTCGGACCAGCGGGCGTGCGCCGCCCCCGGTCACTTGGCGTAGATCGCCTCGATCTCGTCCGAGTAGTCCTTCGCCACCACGTTCCGCTTCAGCTTCAGCGACGGGGTGAGGTGGCCCGACTCCTCCGTGAACTGGGCGGGCAGGATGCGGAACTTCCGCACCGATTCCGCCTTCGACACCGCGGCGTTGCCGTCGTCCACGGCCGCCTGGACCGCGGCGTTCAGATCCGGGTCGTCCTTCAGCGACGCCGCGGTGGACCCCGCCGGCTTGCCGTGCTCGGCGCACCAGCGGCCCAGGAACTCCTCGTCGATGGTGACCAGCGCGCCCACGAACGGCCGCCCGTCGCCCACCACCATGCACTCCGCGACCAGCGCGTGCGCCCGGATCCGGTCCTCGATCACCGCCGGGGCGACGTTCTTGCCGCCCGCCGTGACGATGATCTCCTTCTTCCGGCCGGTGATCCTCAGATAGCCGTCCTCGTCGAGGGTGCCGATGTCACCGGTGTGGAACCAGCCGTCGGCCAGCGCCTCCGCGGTCGCGGCCGGGTTGTTCCAGTACTCCTTGAACAGGTGCTCGCCGTGCAGCAGCACCTCGCCGTCGTCCGCTATCCGCACCACCGAGCCGGGCAGTGGCTGTCCGACCGTGCCGATCTTCTGCCGGTCCCAGGGGTTGAACGCGGTCGCCGCGCAGGACTCGGTCAGGCCGTAGCCCTCCAGCACCGTGAAGCCGATGCCCCGGAAGAAGTGACCGAGCCGCTCGCCCAGCGGGGCACCGCCGGAGATGGCGTACTCGCCCCGGCCGCCCAGGACCGCGCGCAGCTTGCCGTAGACCAGCTTGTCGAAGACCCGGTGCCTGAGCTTCAGACCGAACGACGGGCCCGACGGGCTGTCCAGCGCCTTGCTGTAGGCGATGGCGGTGTCCGCCGCCTTGTCGAAGATCGCGCCCTTGCCGTCCGCCTGCGCCTTGGCCCGCGCCGAGTTGTAGACCTTCTCGAAGACCCGCGGCACGCCGAGGATCAGCGTCGGCCGGAACGCGGCCAGCTCGTCGGTGAGGTTCTTGATGTCCGGGACGCAGCCCAGTTTGATCGGCGCCATCATCGGCGCCACCTGCACCAGCCGCCCGAAGACGTGCGCGAGCGGCAGGAAGAGCAGGACGGAGCACTCACCGGTGCGGAACAGCGGGCGCAGCCGCTCCACGACGTTCCCGCACTCGGCGAAGAAGCTGCGGTGGGTGAGGACGCAGCCCTTCGGGCGCCCGGTCGTGCCGCTGGTGTAGACGATGGTCGCCGGGTCGTCGGCCTTGGCGAGCGAGCTGCGCTCCTCCACCGCCTGGTCCGACACGTCCTGGCCGAGCCGGGCCAGCTCCGCGACGGCCCCGGCCTCGATCTGCCAGAGGTGCTTCAGCGCGGGCAGCGACTCGCGCACCGCCTCCACGGCCGCCGTGTGGCCGTCCAGCTCCGTGACGCAGGCGGTGGCGCCCGAGTCGGACAGGATCCACCGCACCTGCTCCGGCGAGCTGGTCTCGTACACGGGCACGGTGATCGCGCCCGCGCTCCAGATCGCGAAGTCCAGGAGCGTCCACTCGTACCGCGTCCGCGACATGAGGCCCACCCGGTCGCCCGGCTGCACCCCGGAGGCGATGAGGCCCTTGGCGGCGGTGCGCACCTCGGCCAGGAACTCCCGGGCGGTCACGTCCTGCCAGGCGCC
The DNA here is from genome assembly GCF_040704085.1 of Streptomyces sp. NPDC047841. Lineage (NCBI taxonomy): Bacteria > Bacillati > Actinomycetota > Actinomycetes > Kitasatosporales > Streptomycetaceae > Streptomyces > Streptomyces sp. NPDC047841. The sequence continues at coordinate 335,741 of NZ_JBEYRP010000010.1, read as the reverse complement.
CCCGGCCTTGCGGGCGATGACGGCGACGTCGGGATGCTGCGCGGCGTTTCTGCGGACGATGTCGGTCAGATTCCCGTCCGCGGGGACCTCGTACAAAGCCGGAAGGCTGAACTCGCGCAAGACTGCTGCTCCTCATAGGGCGCCGGCGCCACGACGTTGTGCGATGCGACGGTGCGGTCCAAGGCTCGGGCAAGTGCTCCGGTACAACATGAGGATTCACATGTTGAAATCCTGAGCACGACTGGACTGCCCGGACGTTACCCGCCGGTATGGCGTCTACGACAGGGGGTCCAGGCGAGATGTTCGCTGCGTCACACACGGGGGCGTTCCTTCGCGCACAGTAGTCCACGGCCGAACCGACCGGCGAGTAACCGCAGGCCGGCCCGGCACTGTTCACCCGGACCGCACGCGCCTACGCTTGATCGCCATGGCATCCTCACGTTCCGGCGCCCGGCGCACCCGCGTCCATGTGGTCAGCGACGTGCACGGCAACGCCCGTGACCTGGCCCGGGCCGGCGACGGTGCCGACGCCCTGATCTGCCTCGGCGACCTCGTCCTCTTCCTCGACTACGCCGACCACGCGCGCGGGATCTTCCCGGACCTGTTCGGCAAGGAGAACGCCGACCGCATCGTCGAGCTGCGCACCGCCCGCCGCTTCGAGGAGGCCCGCGCCTTCGGCGCCCGGCTGTGGGCCGGGATCGGCGCCGACCGGGCCACGGCCATCGAGAAGGCCGTGCGCAAGCAGTACGCCGAGCTGTTCGCCGCGTTCCCCGCCCCGACGTACGCCACCTACGGAAACGTCGACATGCCGACGCTCTGGCCGGAGTACGCCCGGCCCGGCACCACGGTCCTCGACGGCCAGCGGGCCGAGATCGGCGGGTGGACCTTCGGCTTCGTCGGCGGCGGACTGCGCACCCCGATGCGCACCCCGTACGAGATCGGCGACGAGGAGTACGCGGCGAAGATCGAGGCCGTCGGCGAGGTCGACGTCCTGTGCACCCACATCCCGCCGGAGGTGCCCGAACTGGTCTACGACACCGTGGCCCGCCGCTTCGAGCGGGGCAGCCGGGCCCTGCTGGACGCCATCCGCCGCACCCGGCCCCGGTACGCGCTGTTCGGGCACGTGCACCAGCCGCTGGTGCGCCGGATGCGGATCGGCGCCACCGAGTGCGTGAACGTGGGCCACTTCGCCGGGACCGGCACGCCCTGGGCACTCGAATGGTGAGGCCGGGCAGGCGGGATGAAGGCGGCGGGCCGGCGGCGCGGTAGCCTTCACGCTGCACACACGTGCGCAGCCCGGCGCACACGAACCTCTCCCACCCGGCCCGCATCTGGAGGAGCCACGGCGATGGCGGAACACACCAGTTCGAGCATCACGATCGAGGCCGCTCCGGCCGACGTCATGGCGGTGATCGCCGACTTCGCGCGCTACCCGGACTGGACCGGTGAGGTGAAGGAGGCGGACGTCCTCGCCACGGACGAGCGGGGCCGCGCCGAACGGGTCCGCCTCGTCATGGACGCCGGCGCCATCAAGGACGACCAGACCCTCGCCTACACCTGGACCGGCGACCACGAGGTCTCCTGGACGCTCGTCAAGTCCCAGATGCTCCGTTCCCTCGACGGCTCCTACCTGCTGAAGCCGGCCGGCGCGGGCGCCACCGAGGTCACCTACCAGCTCACGGTCGACGTCAAGATCCCCATGCTGGGCATGATCAAGCGCAAGGCGGAGAAGGTCATCATCGACCGGGCGCTGGCGGGTCTGAAGAAGAGGGTCGAGTCGGGGGAGGAGTAGACGGCTCCGCCCGCCCCCCGCGCACGGCGGTAGCGTTCACCGTCATGCGCACCATCCTGATCACGGGCCCCGGCGGCAGCGGTCGTACGACCGTGGCCGCCGCCACCGCGCTCGAAGCCGCCCGCGAGGGTCACCGCACTCTCCTGCTGAGCGCCGACCGCACGGACACCCCCGGCACGGCCCTGGGTACTGCGACAGGACCGGTCCCCACCGAGGTCACCCCGCGCCTCACCGCCTGGCGGCCCGACGCCGTCGAACGCTTCCGCCAGGACCTCACCGCCTTCCAGACCCGCGCCTCGAACGTCCTCGACCTCCTCGGCGCCGCCCGCCTGGACGCCGAGGAGGTCACCCCGCTGCCCGGCGCGGAAGAGCTGTCCTTCCTGCGCGCGCTGCGGGACGCGGCCCTGTCCGAGCGCTACGACCTCCTCGTCGTCGACCTCCCGCCCCTCCCGCAGGCCCTCGCCCTGCTCTCTCTGCCCGAGGAACTGCGCCGCTACCTGCGCCGCCTCCTGCCGCCCGAACGGCAGGCCGCCCGCGCCCTGCGCCCGGTCCTCGGCCGGCTCGCCGGCGTGCCCATGCCCGCCGACTGGCTCTACGAGACGGCGGCCCGCTGGGACGTCGAACTGGCCGCCGTCGAGGCCGTCCTCACCGACCGCGACACCGCCGTGCGCCTGGTCGCCGAGCCCGGCCCGGCCGGCGCCGGCGCCATCCGCACCGCCACCCTCGGCCTCGCCCTGCGCGCCCTGCGCACCGAGTCCCTGATCGCGAGCCGCGTCCTGCCCGAGACCGCCCCCGACGGCTGGCTCTCCCCGCTCCTGGCCCAGCAGCGCAAGGCGCTCGCCGACTGGCAGGAGTCGTACGACGTCCACCCCGTCCCGCACCTCGGCCACGACCCGCACGGCCCGGACGACCTCACCGCCCTCGCGGTGCCCGGCGTCAACCCGGCGACCACCCCGGTCGGGTGGCCCGTCACCGACCGGCTCGCGGAGGACGGCGTGCTGGTGTGGCACCTCCCGCTGCCCGGCGCGATACGGGACGAGCTGGACCTCGTCCGGCGCGGCGACGAACTCCTGCTCACCGCGGGCCCGTTCCGCCGCATCGTCGCGCTGCCCTCCGCCCTGCGCCGCTGCACCGTCGCCGGCGCCGGGCTCCGGGACGGCGAGCTGCGCATCCGGTTCGCCCCGGACCCCGGTCTGTGGCCCGCCGCCGGACGGTGAACGGGTACGGCCGTTCGGGTAACGTCGTAAGGGCGAACCGGAGTCAGGAGCCGCCATGAGCGAAGAGCGTCCCGCACCCGACCCTTCCCCGGAGGAGCCGGCGAAGGCGACCGACGCCGACGCCTGGGCCACGGCCGCCGCCGAGGACCTCGCCGCCGAGCAGGCCCGCCGCCGCGCCGAGCACGGACCGCCGCCGGGCTCGGCGGCCGAGGAGCTGAGGAAACTCGTGGACACGGTGGCCGACAAGCTGTCCGGCCTCCAGTCACCGCTCCTCGGCGGCCTCGCCGGACCCGCCGCCCAGCAGGTGGTGCGGCAGGTCGTCCAGCAGGCGAAGGCCGCCGTCGAGCCCGTCATAGAGCGCAACCCCGACGTCTTCGACCACCTGGCCGCGGCCGGCGGCGAACTGCTCGCCGCCTACCGCTCCGCCGTCCAGGCCCAGGAGCGCCGCTGGACCACGGGCACGGCCGGCCCGGCGCGGGACCGGAAGGAGCCGGGCGACCCGGACGAGGGCACCGGCCCGGGGGAGCGCATCGACCTGGACTGAAGCCCTCGCACGGCAGGGCCTCGGGTACGGTTGGCCGTAGCGGGGCTCGACCGAAACTGAGGGATTCATGGGACTCACCATCGGCGTCGACATCGGCGGCACGAAGATCGCGGCCGGCGTGGTCGACGAGGAAGGCAACATCCTCTCGACCTTCAAGGTGCCGACCCCCACCACGCCCGAGGCCATCGTGGACGCCATCGCCTCGGCGGTGGAGGGCGCGCGCGCCGGGCACGAGATCGTCGGCGTGGGTATCGGCGCTGCCGGTTACGTCAACCGGCAGCGCTCCACGGTGTACTTCGCGCCGAACATCGACTGGCGCAACGAGCCGCTCAAGGAGAAGGTCGAGGCACGCACCGGCCTCCCGGTCGTGGTCGAGAACGACGCCAACGCCGCCGCCTGGGGCGAGTACAAGTTCGGCGCGGGCAAGGGCCACCGCAACGTCATCTGCATCACGCTCGGCACCGGCCTCGGCGGCGGCATCATCATCGGCAACAAGCTGCGCCGCGGCCACTTCGGCGTCGCCGCCGAGTTCGGCCACATCCGGATGGTGCCGGACGGCCTGCTGTGCGGCTGCGGCTCGCAGGGCTGCTGGGAGCAGTACGCCTCCGGCCGCGCCCTGGTCCGCTACGCCAAGCAGCGCGCCAACGCCACCCCCGAGAACGCCGAGCTGCTGCTCTCGCTGGGCGACGGCAGCCCGGAGGGCATCGAGGGCAAGCACATCTCCATGGCCGCCCGGCAGGGCGACCCGGTCGCGGTCGACTCCTACCGCGAGCTGGCCCGCTGGGCCGGCGCGGGCCTGGCCGACCTCGCCTCGCTGTTCGACCCGTCCGCCTTCATCGTCGGCGGCGGCCTGTCCGACGAGGGCGAGCTGGTCCTCGACCCCATCCGCAAGTCCTACAAGCGCTGGCTGGTCGGCGGCAACTGGCGTCCGGTCGCCGACGTGATCGCGGCCCAGCTGGGCAACAAGGCGGGCATGGTGGGCGCGGCGGACCTGGCCCGGGAGCCCGACCCGGTCATGTAGTGCCCGAAGGGGCGCGAGGAACGGCGCGGCGAGTCACGACGGATGCGGCCCTCGCCCGCGGTTCCCGCGCCCCGGCCCACGGGGCGTACATTGATCCACATGGCGCTGCTCCCCGACTCCGCGACGCAGGCCGACGGCTCCGCGGTCGTCCGTGTCCTGAGCTACAACATCCGCTCGATGCGCGACGACACGGACGCGCTGGCGAGGATCATCACGGCCTGCGCCCCCGACCTGGTCCTCCTCCAGGAGGCCCCCCGCTTCTTCCGCTGGCGCAAGAAGCTGGCGCGGCTCGCCGCGACCTCCGGCCAGGTCATCCTCACCGGCGGCGCCACGGCGGCCGGACCGGCGATCCTGTGCTCCCTGCGCGCCACCGTCGAACGCACACAGGACGTCCTCCTGCCGCTCACCCCGGGCCTGCACCGGCGCGGCTTGGCCACGGCCGTGGTCCGCTTCGGCGGCGCCCGCCTCGGCGTGGTCAGCTGCCACCTGTCGCTCCAGCGGGACGAGCGCCACGACCAGGGCGGCCTGCTGCTCGACCGTCTCGCCGGACTCGGTGCCGAGCACGTCGTCGCGGGCGGCGACCTCAACGAGGGGCCCGAAGGCCGCACCTTCCGCCGGCTCGCCGGCACCCTCCAGGACTGCCGTGCGACCGCCCCCTGGGGCGGCGAGTTCACCTCCACGCCCACCGACCCCCGCCGGCGCATCGACGCGATCTTCGCGACCAAGGGCATCGAGGTGCTGGGCTGCGGGGTGCCCCTGGACCAGCCGGGCGTGCGCGAGGCGGACCTGAGGGCGGCCACGGACCATCTCCCGGTCCTCGCCGCCCTCAGAATCCCGGCCTGAGCCGGCTCAGACCACCGCTCCGCGCCCCGGGTCGTCGTCCTCCTCGTCGTCCGTCCGCATCCGCGTCACCAGCGTCAGGAAGCCGCCGAGGAAGCCGCCGATGCCGAGGGTCGCCAGCCACCAGGTCATGTCCCAGCCGAGCAGCACCGCCAGCAGGAGCAGGACCGGGCCGCCGACCACGCCGAGCCAGGCGAACCTGGCGGTCGTGTCGGAGGTCGGCAGCGGGGGCGGCTCCGGCGGCACGAAGTGGCCCTCGTCGTCCTCGCCGAAGTCGTCGTCGGACGGTTCGGGCGCCGTGTAGTCCCGCGGGCCGACGCCCGGCGCGAAGGAGACGGAGCCGCCCAGCGGCCTGGCGGGCTGCCGGTCCGCGGACTCCTCCGGTTCGTCGTGCGGCTCGCCCTCCTGGTCCTTCACCGCCTTCTTCTCCAGCAGCGCGAGGTCCTCGACCGGCTTGAAGGGCCGGGCGCCCGGCGGGTCCGGCGGTTCCTCGCCGTACCCGGCGACGATGGCGCGCCAGACGGCGTCCTCGTCGAACGGCACCTCCTGCCGGTCCGGCTCGCGGGTCTCGTGACCGCCCTGGTCCTCGTGGCCCTCACGGCCGTCGCGGTCCTCACGGTCGGAGTAGTGCTCAGCCAACTGCGGCCGTCCCTTCCTTGCCGACACCGGGTGCGAGCCGGCCGATGAAGGCGAGGCTCTCCTCGAAGATCCGGTCCGCGTCGTTGTCCAACGTCGCGACGTGGTAACTGTGTTCCAGCACGATCTCCGTGACGTCCGTGGCCGACACCCGGCTCAGCACCCGCGCCGAGTCGGCCGCCGGGACGACGTGGTCCCGGGCGCTGCGCAGCAGCAGCAACGGCTGGGTGACCTGGGGCAGCTCGCCGTCCAGCCGGCGCAGGAACACCCGCAGCGAGTGCGCCGCGTGCAGCGGCACCCGGTCGTAGCCCAGCTCGGCCGCGCCCTCCTTGGCGATGTCGCTGGCGATGCCCCGCGTCGTGCGCACCAGGTGCCGGGCCACCGGAAGGGCGTACGCCGACAGGCCGTGCACCTGGTTGGCCGGGTTGACGACCACCGTGCCCGCGACCCGCCCGCCGTGCCGGGCCGCGAGCCTGAGGGCCAGCGCCCCGCCCATCGACAGGCCCGCGACGAACACCCGGGAGCAGCGCTCGGCGAGCAGCCGCAGTTCGCGGTCCACCTGCGCGTACCAGTCCTGCCAGGTCGTGAGCTGCATGTCCTCCCAGCGGGTGCCGTGGCCGGGCAGCAGGGGCAGGGAGACGGTCAGGCCGTGGGCCGCGTGGTGCTCCGCCCAGGGGCGCAGCGACTGGGGCGAGCCGGTGAAGCCGTGGCAGAGGAGAACCCCCACCTCACCGCCCTCGTGGCGGTACGGCTCGGCTCCGGGGAGAACTGGCATGTGCTTCACCGTACGCGACCGCACCGACACCGACCAGGGTCGTCGGGCCCATTGACGGTCCCGCGGGTTAAGGTCTCCTCGGAGAGACCAGGAGGCATACGGGTGTTGTACGGCGCGATGAAGGTCGCCATCGGAGGGCCGCTGAAGGTCGCCTTCAGGCCATGGGTGGAGGGCCTGGAGAACATTCCGGCCACGGGCCCGGCCATCCTGGCCAGTAATCACCTGTCCTTCTCGGACTCGTTCTTCCTGCCGGTGATGCTGGACCGCAAGGTCACCTTCATCGCCAAGGCGGAGTACTTCACCACCCCGGGTGTGAAGGGCCGGCTGACCGCAGCCTTCTTCAAGGGCGTCGGCCAGCTCCCGGTGGACCGTTCCGGGGCGCGCGGCGCCGGTGAGGCGGCGATCAAGAGCGGCATAGAGGTGCTGGAGCGGGGCGAGCTGTTCGGCATCTACCCGGAGGGCACCCGCTCGCCCGACGGACGGCTGTACCGGGGCAAGCCCGGCGGCCTCGCGCGCGTGGCCCTCGCCACCGGCGCGCCGGTCATCCCCGTGGCCATGATCGACACGGAGAAGATCCAGCCGCCCGGGCAGGTCGTGCCGAAGCTGATGCGGCCCGGCATCCGCATAGGCAAGCCCCTGGACTTCAGCCGGTACCAGGGCATGGAGCACGACCGGTTCGTGCTGCGCGCGCTGACCGACGAGGTCATGTACGAGATCATGAAGCTCTCCGGCCAGGAGTACGTCGACGTCTACGCGACCGCCGCCAAGCGGCAGATCGCGGAGGCGGCGAAGGCCGCCAAGGAAGCGGAGAAGGCGGCGAAGGCCGCCAAGGAGGCGGAGCAGGCCGCCAAGGAGGCGGCGCAGGCCGGCGAGGAGCAGGCCGGGTCCTAGACAGGGCACGAGGGGGACCGGGGGGGACCGGGGGACATGCCCAAGCGTGAACGCGTCATGCGCATGTCGGTCGAGCTGCCGCTGTGGCGCGCGCTCGCCGGCTACCGCGTCCTGACCATGCTGTACGCGATCGGCCTGTGCGCCACCGCGTACGACCACTTCGTGCGGCCCTGGGTCGCCGTCGCCTACTACGCCGTGCTGGCCGTGTGGACCCTCGCCACCCTGCCCAAGGTGGCGAGCGCGGCGAGCTGCACCCGGCGCTTCCTGGCCGCCGACCTGACCGTCGCCCTCGTCGGCATCCTGCTCACCCCGGTCGCCGACAACCACGAGCGGATCGCGGGCGGCGGCCCCACCCTGCCGTCGATATGGACGGCCGGCGCGGTGCTGGCCTTCGCCGTCAAGGGCGGCTGGCGCTGGGCGGCCGTCGCCTCCACGGCCGTCGCCGCCGTCAACCTGGTCGAGCGCGGCCGGCCCGCGCGGGACACCGTGCACAACGTGATCCTCGTCTGGGTGGCCTCCATCGCCATCGGCTACGTGGTGGAGGTGGCCCGCGCCTCCGAGCGCACCCTCGCCCGCGCGCTGGAGATCGAGGCCGCCACCCGCGAGCGGGAGCGGCTGGCCCGCGACATCCACGACAGCGTGCTCCAGGTGCTGGCGATGGTGAAGCGCCGGGGCGCGGCCCTCGGCGGCGAAGCGGCGGAACTGGGCCGGCTGGCCGGGGAGCAGGAGGTGGCCCTGCGCACGCTGGTGTCGGGCGGCCTGGTCCCGGTGTCCCGGGTCTCGGAGGACCTGGCGGCCGGAGCCGTGGTCCGCGCGGTGGAGGAGCCCGACGAGGACGCCCCGGCCGGCCCGGTCGACCTGCGCTCCCTGCTCGCCCGGTACGCGTGCGCCCGGGTCAGCCTCGCCGAGCCCGGCGCCCCGGTGCTGCTGCCGTCGGCCGCGGCCCGCGAGGTGGCCGCCGCGGTCGGGGCCGCCCTGGACAACGTGCGCCTGCACGCGGGGGCGGACGCCCGGGCCTGGATCCTGGTGGAGGACGAGCCGGACGAGATCGTCGTCACCGTCCGGGACGACGGCCCCGGCATCCCCGAGGGCCGGCTGGCTCAGGCCGAGGGCGAGGGCCGGCTCGGGGTGGCGCAGTCCATCCGGGGCCGGCTGCGCGACCTCGGCGGCAGCGCCGAGATCGTCTCCGTGCCCGGGCAGGGCACGGAAGTGGAACTGAAGGTACCGAAGGGCGTCGTACGGGCGCGGGGGAAGAAGGCGGAGCAGCGATGACACAGCAGGACCCGATCAAGGTCATGGTGGTGGACGACCACCCGATGTGGCGTGACGCGGTCGCCCGTGACCTGGCCGAGTCCGGCTTCGAGGTGGTCGCCACCGCCGGCGACGGCGAGCAGGCGGTCCGCCGCGCCAAGGCCGCCGCCCCGGACGTCCTCGTGCTGGACCTCAACCTGCCCGCCAAGCCCGGCGTCCAGGTGTGCAAGGAACTCGTCGGCCACAACCCGGCGTTGCGCGTCCTCGTCCTGTCGGCGAGCGGCGAGCACGCCGACGTGCTGGAGGCCGTGAAGTCCGGCGCGACCGGCTACCTGCTGAAGTCGGCCTCCACCGGGGAACTGCTGGACGCGGTGCGCCGTACCGCCGTCGGCGACCCGGTGTTCACGCCGGGCCTCGCCGGGCTGGTCCTCGGCGAGTACCGGCGGCTGGCCGCCGAGCCCGCGCCCGCGCCGGACGCCGACGAGCCGGGCGCGCCCCGGCTGACGGACCGGGAGACGGAGGTGCTGCGGCTGGTGGCGAAGGGCCTGAGCTACAAGCAGATCGCCGAACGCCTCGTCATCTCCCACCGCACGGTGCAGAACCACGTGCAGAACACCCTCGGCAAGCTCCAGCTGCACAACCGGGTGGAGCTGGTGCGGTACGCGATCGAGCGCGGCCTCGACGAGGAGTAGGACCGGCGCGGCCCGCTTCCGGCCGTGCACCGGAATCACCCTTCCCGCCCCTCCCGGTGTGACCTGAATCACCATTAGCGTGACCGGGTGTCAGGGAACCGCTGCGAAGGGACATTTCCATGCGGGTCGGAGTACTGACCGGAGGCGGCGACTGCCCCGGGCTCAACGCCGTCATCCGGGGCATCGTCCGCAAGGGCGTGCAGGAGTACGGCTACGACTTCGTCGGCTTCCGGGACGGCTGGCGGGGTCCCCTCGAAGGCGACACCGTCCGTCTCGACATCCCCGCGGTGCGCGGCATCCTGCCCCGCGGCGGCACCATCCTCGGCTCCTCGCGGACCAACCCCCTCAAGGCGGACGACGGCATCCGCCGGATCAAGGCCAACCTCGCCAAGCTGGACGTCCAGGCGCTCATCGTGATCGGCGGCGAGGACACCCTGGGCGTCGCCGCGCGGCTGTCCGGCGAATACGGGGTGCCCTGCGTCGGGGTGCCCAAGACGATAGACAACGACCTGGCGGCCACCGACTACACCTTCGGCTTCGACACCGCCGTCAACATCGCCACCGAGGCCATCGACCGGCTGCACACCACCGCCGAGTCCCACATGCGGGTCCTGGTGGTGGAGGTGATGGGCCGGCACGCCGGCTGGATCGCGCTGCACTCCGGTCTGGCCGGCGGCGCCAACGTCATCCTCATCCCCGAGCAGCGCTTCGACACCGAACAGGTCTGCGACTGGGTGACCTCCCGGTTCCGGGCGTCGTACGCGCCGATCGTGGTCGTCGCCGAGGGCGCCGTGCCGAAGGACGGCGACATGGTGCTCAAGGACCGGTCGCTGGACTCCTTCGGGCACGTCCGGCTGTCCGGGGTGGGCGAGTGGCTGGCCAAGGAGATCGAGAAGCGCACCGGGAAGGAGGCCCGCACCACGGTCCTCGGGCACGTCCAGCGCGGCGGCACGCCGAGCGCCTTCGACCGCTGGCTCGCCACCCGCTTCGGTCTGCACGCCATCGACTGCGTCCACGACGGCGACTTCGGCACGATGGTCGCCCTGCGCTCCACCGACATCGTCCGCGTCCCCCTGGCCGAGGCGACGGCCCGGCTGAAGACGGTGGACCCGAGGCTGTACCAGGAGATCGGGGTGTTCTTCGGCTGACGGCGGCCTCCCGCGGCTACACGGTCGTACGGCGCAGCCGGCCGATCAGCTCCCGTACGACCGCCGTGCCGTTCAGGGTCAGCACCGACTCGGGGTGGAACTGCACGCCCGCGAAGCCGGGGCCCCGCAGGGCGTGCACCTCGCCGTTGGCCGCGCGGCTCACCTCGACGCCGTGCGCGGCCAGTTCGCGGGCGGCCTCGTCGTCGCAGCGCGCCGTGAAGCTGTTGTAGAAGCCGACCGTCTCCGGCCGCCCGAACAGGTCGATCTCCGTCTGCGCCCCCTGGTACGGCACCTCCTTGCGGACCAGGTCCAGGCCCAGCTCGGCCGCGAGCAGCTCGTGCCCCAGGCAGACGCCCAGCACCCCGTGCCGGTGCTCGCGGAGCACGGTGGCCGCGAGCTCCCGCAGGAACCCCATCTTCGGGTCGGCCCCGTCGCGCGGGTCGCCCGGGCCGGGGCCCAGCACCACCGGCCCCTCGTGCGCGCGGACGGCCGCCCGCAGCCCCGGCTCGTCGTAGCGCCGCACCGTCACCTCCAGGCCGCCCGAGCGCAGCACGTGCGCCAGCATCGCCGTGAAGGTGTCCTCGCCGTCGACGACCAGCGCGTGGCCGGCCGGCTCCGGCGCGTGCTCCTGCATCCGCAGCCAGAACGGCGCGAGCCCGGCCCGGCGCCCGTCCAGCGCCGCCCGCACCCGGGGGTCGTCGGCCAGCCGGGGCCGCTCCCGCTCCGCCCGCGGCCGGGACGGCCGTACCCCGAGGGCGGCCAGCACGCCCGCCGCCTTCGCGTGGGTCTCCGCGACCTCGCCGGCCGGGTCGGAGCCGCGCACCAGCGTCGCCCCCACCGGAACGCGCAGCCGGCCGCCGGCGGAGATGTCGGCGGTGCGGATCAGGATGGGGGAGTCGAGGGTCTGCGCGCCCCCGGAGTCCCGCCCGAGCAGGGCCAGCGCCCCGGCGTAGTACCCGCGTCCCACGCCGTCCCGTCCGAGGGGCTCGTACCGCTCGATCACCCGGCAGGCGTTCTGCACCGGCGAGCCGGTCACCGTCGCCGCGAACATGGTCTCCCGCAGCACCTCCCGCACGTCCAGCGAGGACTTCCCGCGCAGCTCGTACTCGGTGTGCGCGAGGTGCGCCATCTCCTTCAGCCGCGGGCCCACGACGACCCCGCCCCGGTCGCCGACGGTGCACATCATCTTGAGCTCCTCGTCGACGACCATCGACAGCTCCTCGGCCTCCTTGCCGTCGGCGAGGAAGCCGAGCAGGTGCTCCGGGGTCGGGCCCTCGGGGGGATAGCGGTACGTCCCGCTGATCGGGTTCATCACCACGGTCCCGCCGCTCATCCGGACGTGCACCTCAGGACTCGCCCCCACCAGCGTCCGGTCCCCGGTGTGCACCACGAACGTCCAGTACGCGCCCCGCTCGCCCTCCAGCAGCCGCCGGAACAGCGCGAGCGCGTCGGCGCGGCCGAAGCCGGGGATCGCACCCTCGTAGGTGCGCCGGATCACGAAGTTCGCGCCCTCGCCCCGGCCGATCTCCTCGCGCAGCACCCGCCCGACGGTCTCCGCGTACTCCTCGTCGCTCACGTCGAAGCCGCCGCCCTCGACCCGCACGTCGTGCGCGGGGAGCCGGCGCAGGGCCTCGTCCAGCGGCAGCGTGTGCGTCTCCTGCGGAGTCAGCACCAGCAGCGGGGTGCCGTCGTCGCGCACGTCGAAGCCGCGCTCGCGGATCTGCCGGAACGGGATCAGGGCGAGCCCCTCGTCGGGCAGGTCGGCGAGCCGGTCCCGGCCGCTCACCGGGCCGAGCAACACCTCCACCAGGTCCTCGTCGCGGCCCGGAGTGCGGCGGCGGAGCAGGGCGAAGGGGCGGGGATCGGACAGCAGGTCCATGAGGTCCACGGGTCGGGTTCCTTCTCGATCGTCTGACGGAGAGGAACGGCCCCGGACACACCGAAGGCCGCCCCTCGGGCGGCCTTCGCGAAGTCGTGCGTACGCGCAGTCAGTGGGCCGCCGGATGAGCGGTCCACCACCAGGTCTGGGTCGAAAGCGCGAACATGCGACGCACCCTACCGCATGTCCGCACTGTGTTCGCGGTGTCTCATCAGCTGAGCACCGGCGGGGACGGCGCGACGGCACCCCGTAATGTTGGGGTCGTGACCGTGAACGCTAAGACCAGCCCGAGCGCTGGCAACACCTGGCGAGACCTGCCCGCGGCGCAGCAGCCCGAGTACCCCGACCCCGAGGCTCTGCGCGCAGTGATCGCGGACCTCGAGTCGTATCCGCCGCTCGTCTTCGCGGGCGAGTGCGACCAGCTGCGCGCCCGGATGGCGGCCGTCGCCAAGGGAGAGGCGTTCCTCCTCCAGGGCGGCGACTGCGCCGAGGCCTTCGACGCGGTGTCCGCCGACCACATCCGCAACAAGCTCAAGACGCTGCTCCAGATGGGTGCCGTCCTCACCTACGCGGCCTCCGTGCCGGTGGTCAAGGTCGGCCGGATCGCGGGCCAGTACTCCAAGCCCCGCTCCAAGCCGACCGAGACCCGCGACGGCGTGACGCTCCCGGTGTACCGGGGCGACTCCGTCAACGGCTTCGACTTCACCGAGGCCAGCCGCATCCCGGACCCGGAGCGGCTGAAGCGCATGTACCACGCGTCGGCCTCGACGCTGAACCTGGTGCGCGCCTTCACCACCGGCGGCTACGCCGACCTGCGCCAGGTGCACGCCTGGAACCAGGACTTCGTGCGGACCTCCCCGTCGGGCCAGCGCTACGAGCAGCTCGCGCGCGAGATCGACAGCGCCCTGAACTTCATGCGGGCCTGCGGCACCGACCCGGAGGAGTTCAAGACCGTCGAGTTCTACTCCTCGCACGAGGCGCTGCTGCTGGACTACGAGTCCGCCCTGACCCGGGTCGACTCCCGCACGGGCAAGCTGTACGACGTCTCGGCGCACATGGTGTGGATCGGCGAGCGCACCCGCCAGCTGGACCACGCGCACATCGAGTTCGCCTCGCGCATCCGCAACCCGATCGGCATCAAGCTCGGCCCGGCCACCACGGCCGAGGAGGCGCTGCGGTACATCGACCGCCTCGACCCCGAGCGGGAGCCGGGCCGGCTGACCTTCATCGTCCGCATGGGCGCCGGCCAGATCCGCGACAAGCTCCCCGAGCTGGTCGAGAAGGTCACGGCGTCCGGCGCGACGGTGGCCTGGGTGACCGACCCGATGCACGGCAACACCTTCGAGGCGGCCTCCGGGCACAAGACCCGCCGCTTCGACGACGTGCTCGACGAGGTCAAGGGCTTCTTCGAGGTCCACAAGGCGCTCGGCACCCACCCGGGCGGCATCCACGTGGAGCTGACCGGCGACGACGTCACCGAGTGCGTGGGCGGCGGCGACGAGATCTTCGTGGACGACCTGCACCAGCGCTACGAGACGGCCTGCGACCCGCGGCTGAACCGCAGCCAGTCGCTGGACCTGGCGTTCCTGGTGGCCGAGATGTACCGGGACCAGTGACCCGGGATCGGTAGCCACCGCCTTGTGACGCGGAGTCCTGGGGCGCGGATCACATCCGATCCGCGCCCCTGCCACTTTCGCGGCCGCCGGGGAGATGGGTAAGGTTAGGTTTGCCTCACCGATACGGGGATGGCAGGAACAGGGACCCCCGGCGGGAGGTGAATCCGCGTGTACGTCTGCAGTTGCTTCGGTGTCACCGAGGACCAGGTCAAGCAGCACGCGGAGAACGGCGCCTGCACCCCGCGCCAGATAGCCTCCGCCTGCAAGGCGGGCACCGACTGCGGCGGCTGCGTCCGGCGCATCCAGGCACTGCTCGGCCGTGGCGCCTGCCCCCGCCGGGAACTGATCGACCAGCGCGCCCCGGCCCTCGTACCGCTGGACGACGCCGCGTAGCGTCCGCGCCCCCGCGGGCTCAGTGGGTGGAGAAGCCGCCCGTGCCCGGACCGGAGGAGTCGGGCTGGCTCTGCTCGACGACGGTCGACAGGTACAGCGCCTCGCCCAGCTTCTCCACCAGCTCCAGCTGGGTGTCCAGGTAGTCGATGTGGTGCTCCTCGTCGGCCAGGATCGCCTCGAAGACGTTCGCCGACGTGATGTCGTCCTTCTCGCGCATCACCTGGACGCCCCGGCGCAGCCGGTCGATGGCCTCGACCTCGATCTGCCGGTCGGCTTGGAACATCTCGGTCACCGACTGCCCGACCCGCACGTGGAAGAGCCGCTGGTAGTTGGGCAGGCCGTCGAGGAGCAGGATGCGGTCGGTGAGGACCTCGGCGTGCCGCATCTCGTCGAAGGACTCCGCGCGCGTGTACCGGGCGAGCTTCGTCCACCCCTTGTGGTCCTGGAGCTTGGCATGCAGGAAGTACTGGTTGATCGCGGTCAGCTCGGCGGTCAGCTGTTCGTTGAGCAGTTCGATGACCTCGGGGTCGCCTTGCATCGCTGTGGACTCCTTCCAGGTGGGCCCGGCCGATAGCGCCGCATGATTCCACCGGCGAGGAAGATCGTCCAGTAAGTACGCACTTAGTAAGTACGTCATGAGTCGATGGCAATTGTCCGGTTCTGGAGCGGGTGGTCAAGGGCACTGCCCGAGGTCTGTCAGGATGGATACATGGGTCATCCGGTGGAGCGAGGGTCTGGGGCGGCGGCAGGGTCCGAGCTTCCGCCGGGTCAGCGGCTCCAGCGGGGCTGGCCGGTCACGCACTACGGGCCGGTCCCGAAGTTCCGGCCCGAGCGCTGGGAGTTCGGTGTCTTCGGCGCCACCGCCGACGGTGACAAGCGCACCTGGGACCACGAGGAGTTCACGGCCCTGCCCTACACCACGGTGGTGGCCGATCTGCACTGCGTGACGAAGTTCAGCATGGTCGGCGCGGAGTGGGGC
Organism: Streptomyces sp. NPDC047841; assembly: GCF_040704085.1. NCBI lineage: Bacteria > Bacillati > Actinomycetota > Actinomycetes > Kitasatosporales > Streptomycetaceae > Streptomyces > Streptomyces sp. NPDC047841. Next base: position 320,067 of record NZ_JBEYRP010000010.1, on the reverse strand, counting down.
GGCATCCCGGCCCGCGTGATCGTGGACCTGGCCCCGCCCGCGCCGGACGTCACCCATGTGATGGTCTGGGCGGAGTACGGCTTCAGCTCGAACCTGCGTCTCACGGACTTCGTCTCCGACCGCACGATCTTCGCCACGCACAAGGACGGTGAGCTGCTCACCGCCGAGCACGGCTTCCCGGTCCGGCTGATCGTGCCCCACCTGTACGCCTGGAAGGGGCCCAAGTGGGTCCGGGGCGTGGAGTACATGACCGCCGACCGCCGCGGCTTCTGGGAGGAGCGCGGCTACCACAACGTCGGCGACCCCTGGAAGGAGCAGCGCTACTCCTACCAGGAGGAGCCCGGGGACGGCCCCGAGCTCTGATCCCCGGCCCGCTCAGTGGTGGTACCCGTGCACCACCGCGTGGCCCTTGCCCCGGCCGATCATCCACTTGTTGACCGGCGTGGTCACCATGAACGCGAGCACGAACGAGACCGCGAGCGAGATCCAGAACAGCGCGTCGCCCAGCGTGGCGTCCATCGCCGACGGCCAGACCAGGATCACCCCGTTGTCCATCAGCTCCATCACGGCGATGGACAGGGTGTCGGCGGCCAGCGCCACCCGGAAGGCCGTGCGGAAGCCGACGCCGGCCCGCCGGACCCCGCGCAGGGTGAGCGAGTAGCCGAAGACGAAGGCCAGGACGACCGCCAGCACCATGGTCGGCAGGTTGCCCCAGCCGAAGGCCGTGCCGGCGACCATGCCGAGCACCTCGCCGATGGCGCAGCCGGTCAGGCAGTGCAGGGTGGCCTGGACGGCCGTCGCCCAGGTGGCGGCGGGTGCGGGGTGCCGGCCCCGGTGGGCTTCGTGACCTTGGTGCTGTTCCCGGTGGCCCGCGCCGGCGGGCCCGTGGTGGTGTGCGTGTGCCGTGTGCGCCTCGTGCTCCATGACGACCCCCATGTCAGGTGACGGCTCCTGCGCCGACAGGAACCATATACCCCACGGGGGTATTCCCGGCGGTCAGTCCTCGCGCAGTGCCTTCAGCCGCGCCACGTCCGCCGCGTGCCCCTCCTTGCCGCCGGGCGTCTCGATGACCAGCGGCACGCCCTCGGTCGCGGGGTGGGTCATCAGCGCCCGGAACGGGTCCTCCCCGATATGGCCGGCGCCGATGTTCTCGTGCCGGTCCTTGTGGGCGCCCGCCACATCCTTGGAGTCGTTGGCGTGGATCAGCTTCAGCCGGCCCGGACCGACGGTGTCCACGAGCAGGTCCAGGGTCCGGTGCATGCCGTCCGGCCCCGTCAGGTCGTGCCCGGCGGCGAAGACGTGGCAGGTGTCCAGGCACACGCCCAGCTTCGGATGCGCGTCCAGCGCCTCGAAGTACGGCCCGAAGTCCCAGGTCCGCGAGCACAGCGAGGCGCCCTGCCCGGCGGTCGACTCCAGCAGCAGGAACGGGTCGTCGTCGTGGGTCAGCTCGTCCAGCAGCGGCAGCAGGCGCGCGCGCACCTGCTTCAGCGCGACCTCCCGCGTCCGGCCGCCGGTGGCGCTCCCGGTGTGCACCACGACACCCAGCGCGCCGATCTCCCGCCCGCGCCGCAGCGAGTGCCGCAGCGACTCCACCGACCGCTCCGCGGTCGCCTCGGTGTGCGAGCCGAAGTTGATCAGGTAGGGCGCGTGCACGTACGCCGGGACCGACTCCTCGGCGCAGGCCGCGCGGAACGCCTCGTCCTGCCGCGGGTTCCCGGCGGGCGTGGCCCAGCCGCGCGGATTGGCGACGAAGACCTGCACGGTCTCGGCCTTCAGGTCACGGGCGTACGACAGCCCGACGGAGTGCAGGCCGCCGGCCACGGGCACATGGCCGCCGACGGGGTTGCGGAGGGGGGACTGAACGGGACTCACCCGTCCAGGGTGTCATGTCCGCCCCAGTGCCCGGACCGCGCTCCCCGGTGAGACCGTCACCGGTGGCTGCTGATCACGGGTCACCCGAGTGCCCGTGATCGCCCGTCACCGGATGGTGATCGTTATCGTCGACCCCTCGGGCGCCTCGTCGCCGCCGTCCACCGACTGCTTCTTCACGGTGTCCCCGAACAGCCCCAGCAGCCCGCGGTCCTCCTTGACCTCGAAGCCGGCGTCCTCCAGGGCCTGGTGGGCGTCGTCCACGCTGTCGCCGACCACGTCCGGGACCTCGATCATCTCCGGGCCCTTGGACAGCGTCAGCGTCACCGTGTCGCCCTCGGCCGCCTGGTGACCGTCGTCCGGGCTCTGCGCGGCGACCTCGCCCTCGTCGTACTCGGAGTTGACCCGTTTGCCGGCCACCTCGACCTTCAGCCCGGCGTCCGTCAGCTCCTGCTTCGCGCTCTCCAGGTCGTCGCCGGTGACGTCCGGCACGTCGATCGGGCTGCCCTTGCTGACGATCAGCGCGATGGCCGAACCCGCGTGCCGCTCGGTGCCCGCCTCGGGTGCCGTACCGATCACCGAGCCCCTGGGGACGTCGTCGCTGAACTTCCGGGTGACCATGCCCGGCTCCAGGTCCTTCGCCTTCAGCCGCGCCCGCGCCCCGGCGAGCGACTGGCCCGCCACGTCCGGGACGTCCACCGTCTTCGGTCCCAGCGACACGGTCAGCGTCACGGAGTCGTGGTCCCGGATCCGCGCGCCGGGCGCCGGGTCGGTGCCGATCACCGTGCCGCGCTCGACCGTGTCGCTGTAGGCGCGCTCGACCTTCCCGACGTCCAGCCCGGCCGTCTCCAGCCGCTCCCTGGCCTGCGCCTCCGTCTTCGCCAGCAGCGGCGGCACCTTGGTGAACTGGCCGGAGTTGATGTACCAGACGCCGGCGCCGACGCCGAACACCACCAGCACGGCCGCGATCACCGCCAGCACCGCGCGCGGGGGCCGCGCCGGGCGCCGGCGGGGCGGCACGGGCGGGCTCCGGAACCGGGCGGTGCGGTCGACGCCGTCCCCGGCGCCGCCCTCGAACGCGTCCTCGTCCGCCGGCAGCGGCCGGGACGGGGGGTCCCCCGCGCGGGCGAAGCCGGGCACGGGGGAGGTCAGCGCGCGCGGGATGACGCTCGTGCGGTCCTCGGCGTTGTCGTGCGCCGCGGTCAGGGCCTGCGGCGGCAGCGCGTCCAGCTGCTCGTCGGTCAGCGACAGGTGGGCCTCGCGCACCTGGGCGAGCAGGGCCACGGCGTCGTGCGGCCGTATGTCCGGGGTGCGCGCGGTGGCCGACGCGACCAGCTCGTCCAGCTGGTACGGCAGGCCGGGCACGAGCGCCGAGGGCGGCGGCACGTCCTCGTGGAGGTGCTTGTACAGCACCTGGGCCGGGGAGTCGCCGGAGTGCGGCTTGGCGCCCGTCAGCATCTCGTACAGGACCACACCGCACGCGTACACGTCGGCGCGCGGATCGGTGGTGCCCTGCTCGATCTGCTCCGGCGCGAGGTAGGAGACGGTCCCGAGCACGGCACCCGTCGTGCTGGTCACCGTGTCCACGGAGCGCACCAGCCCGAAGTCGGCGACCTTGACCCGGCCGTCGTCGCCTATCAGCACGTTCTCGGGCTTCATGTCGCGGTGCACGAACCCGGCCCGGTGCGCGGCGCCGAGCGCGGCGAGCACCGGCTCCAGGACGTCCAGCGCGGCCCGCGGCTGCACCGCGCCCCGCTCGCGCAGCACGTCCCGCAGGGTGCAGCCGGCTATGTACTCCATCGCCAGGTAGACGTACGACCCGTCGGTCCCCTGGTCGAAGACCTGCACCACGTTGGGGTGGTCGAGCCGGGCGACGGACTTGGCCTCCCGGATGAACCGCTCGACGAACACGCCGTCGGCCGCGAGCGTCGGGTGCATCACCTTCAGCGCGAGCACACGGTCAAGGCGGGTGTCCAGGGCCCGGTAGACCGTGGCCATCCCGCCGGCCGCGATCCGCGCGTCGACGCGGTACCGGCCGTCGAGCACCTGCCCGACGAGGGGGTCCTGAAGGGTCGTATCCACGAGAGGCGAGTCTACGAGGGGGCACCGGCGGTTCCCGCGCCGAGACCGCTTTCCCACCAGCACTGCAGCCGACCTGTGACGCACCCACCACCCCGCGGCCGCCGGCCGGACGGCACCGCGGCACCGGTCAGAACGCGGGACGCTCGGGGTCCAGCACGGCCAGGCCCTCCGCGGGAGACGACGCCTCGGCGAGGTACCTGCGGGGAATCCGCCCGGCCCGCCGGGCCAGCCGGCCCCCCTCCACCGCGAGCCTCATGGCGCAGGCCATCAGCTCCGGCTCCTGGGCCCGCGTCACCGCTGAGGCGAGCATCACACCCGCGCACCCCAGCTCCATCGCCAACGCCGCGTCCGACGCCGTACCGGCCCCCGCGTCCAGGATCACCGGCACGCGCGCGTGCTCCACGATCAGCTGGAAGTTGTGGGGGTTGCGGATCCCGAGCCCGGACCCGATCGGCGACCCCAGCGGCATGACCGCGGCGCACCCCACGTCCTCCAGCTTGCGCGCGAGCACCGGATCGTCGTTCGTGTACGGCAGCACCGTGAACCCGTCGTCCACCAGCGTCTCCGCCGCCTCCAGCAGCTCCACCGGATCCGGCAGCAGCGTCCGCTCGTCGGCGATGACCTCCAGCTTCACCAGGTCCGTGCCCAGCGCCTCCCGGGCCAGCCGGGCGGTCAGCACGGCCTCGCCCGCGGTGAAGCAGCCGGCCGTGTTCGGCAGCACCCGGATGCCGAGCTTCTCCAGCACCGACAGCACCGAGCCGTGCACGGAGGGGTCCACCCGGCGCATCGCGACCGTGGTCAGTTCCGTACCGGAGGCGACCAGCGCCCGCTCCAGCACGTCCAGGCTGGGCGCCCCGCCCGTGCCCATGATCAGCCGGGAGGAGAAGGACAGGTCACCGAGGACCAGGGGATCACCGGTCATGGCTCAGCCTCCCTGCACGGCGGTGAGGACCTCGACCCGGTCGCCGTCGGCGAGGGCGGTCGTCGCCCACCGCGCGCGTGGGACGACCGTCTCGTTGACGGCGGCGGCCACCCCGCGCGGGGCGGCGGTGAGGGTCCGGACGAGGGTGTCGAGGGCGGTGCCCGGGGCGATCTCCCGGCGCTCCCCGTTGACGGAAATCATGACCGGGCTGTTCATACGGGCTGCTCCACCTCTTCCTTCTCTTCCCTCGTCTCCCCGTGCTCTTCCCTCGTCCCCACGCGCGCGGCGGCCTCTGCGGACGCGGCGCCGAACCGCCGCGGGGTGAACGGACGGGCCTCCTCCGGAAGCTCGCCGGTGACCAGCGCGTGCGCCAGCACGTCCCCGGTGACCGGCGTGAGCAGCACGCCGTTGCGGTAGTGCCCGGTGGCCAGCAGCAGCCCGGCCAGCCCGGACGGGCCGAGCAGCGGCGCGTTGTCCGGGGAGCCGGGGCGCAGCCCGGCCCGGGTCTCGGTCAGCGGCAGCTCGGTGATGCCGGGCACCAGCTCGTGCGCGTCGCGCAGCAGCTCGTACACGCCGCCGGCGGTGACCGTCGTGTCCCAGCCCAGCTCCTCGCTGGTGGCGCCGACGACCAGTTCGCCGTTCTCCCGCGGCACCAGATAGACCTGGCCGCCCCGCACCACGGCCCGCACGGTCCGGCTCAGGAACGGCGCGTACCGGCGCGGCACGGTCAGCCGCAGCACCTGCCCCTTCACCGGCCGCACCGGAGGCAGCAGCTCGTCCGGCACGCCCGCGAGCCGCCCGCTCAGGCTGCCGGCCGCGAGCACCACCCGGTCCGCGCGCAGAGCCGTGCCGTCCGCCGTGGTGGCCCCGGCGGCCCGGTCCCGCACCACGTCCAGCCGCTCCGCCCACGCCCGGTGGAACACCACACCGGCCCGCTCGCACGCGGCCACCAGGGCCGCCGCCAGCCGGCGCGGGTCGATCTGGTGGTCGCCGTCGACCCGCAGCCCGCCCCGCACCCCCGGCGCCAGCATCGGCTCCAGGCGCCGGCACTCCCGCCCCGACAGCCACTCCGAGGTGAGGCCCGCGCGCCGCTGGAGCGCGTGCAGCTCGCGCAGGTGGGCCCGGTCGTCGGCGTCCAGGGCGACGGCGAGGGTGCCGCAGCGGCGGTAGCCGAGGTCATGGCCGGTCAGTTCGGTCAGCTCGGCCGCGAAGGCGGGGTAGCGGCGGGCCGACTCCAGGTTCAGGGCGAGCAGGGTCTCCTCGCCGTAGTGCAGCTCGGTGACCGCGGCCAGCATCCCGGCCGCGACCTGCGCGGCCCCGCCGCCGGGTGCGGGGTCCACCACGGCCGTGGCCAGCCCGCGCTGCGCCGCGCGCCAGGCCGTGACCAGGCCGATGATCCCGCCCCCGATGACGAGGACGTCGGACGTACGTGACGACATGGGCGTCCAGCCCCTCCCTTCGCCGGCATGACCCGGATCAGGTTCGTACGGTCGGAGGCCGCCAGCCTCCCTCTCAGCCCGGTGCGTCCGGGCTCCCGCGAGTGCTTGTACGGTGGCAACCCTAGCCCGCCGTTCCTCCCACCCGTAAGGGAGCCCCGTTCCATGGCCCGTTCGCTCGACGGACTGATCCTCGCCCCCGTGGCGGACCAAGCCCCAGGTCAGGTGGGTACCCGCACACGGTTCGCGTACCACGAGGAGGACGGCGCGATCTGGGCGGAGTACGCGGGCGGCGACGTCGTGCGCGGCCACCTGGTCGGCACCCGCGAGGGCGACCGGCTGGACTTCCGGTACGTGCAGCTGAAGACCGACGGGACGACCTCCTCGGGGCACTGCGCGTCCACGGTCGTCGAGCTGCCGGACGGGCGGGTGCGCCTGGACGAGACCTGGGAGTGGGAGTCCCAGGCCGGCTCCGGCACGAGCGTGGTGGAGCAGGTCACCGAGCCCGCCCCCTGACTGACTCCTCGTCAATTGTCTATGGTGATCGGGTGAGCGAGCAGACAGCGCAAGAGGGCACGGCGGCGGCGCGGCGCGTGGTCGTCGTCGGCGCGGGCATGGCCGGGGTGCAGACCGCGGTCGCCCTGCGGGAGCAGGGTTTCCGGGGCGACGTGACCGTCATCGGCGCCGAGCCGCACCAGCCGTACGACCGGCCGCCGCTGTCGAAGGCGGTGCTGCTCGGCAAGGCCGAGGACTCCGCCTTCGAGGTGGACTTCGAGTCCCTCGGCGTCGAGCTGCGGCTCGGCTGCGAGGTGTACGGCGTGCGCCCCGCCGAGCGCGAGCTGGACACCGGGACGGGCCCGGTGCCGTACGACGTCCTGGTCCTCGCCACCGGCGCCGAACCGGTCCGGCTGCCCGGCACCGAGGGCATGCCCGGCGTGCACCTGCTGCGCACCCTGGACGACGCCGAACGGCTGCGCCCCGTGCTCGCCCGGCAGCACGACATCGTGGTCGTGGGCGCCGGCTGGATCGGCGCCGAGTTCGCCACCGCCGCCCGCGAGGCCGGCTGCGCGGTGACCGTCGTGGAGGCCGCCGGCCATCCGCTCGCCGGTGCCCTGCCCGCCGAGGTCGCCGCGCCCATGGCCGCCTGGTACGCCGAGGCGGGCGTGGAGCTGCGCGTCCACGCGCGCGTGGAGCGCGTCGAGCCCGGCGAGGTGGTGCTCGACGACGGAACCCGGCTGCCCGCGGACGCCGTCGTCGTCGGCATCGGCGCCCGCCCCGCCACCGGCTGGCTGGCCGGCTCCGGCATCGAGCTGGGCGCGCACGGCGAGGTCCTCACCGACGACCGCCTGTGCACCTCCGTGCCCGAGGTGTACGCCGTCGGCGACTGCGCCTCCTTCCCGTCCGCGCGCTACGGCGAGCGGCTCCTCGTCCACCACTGGGACAACGCCCTGCAGGGCCCGCGCACGGTCGCCGCGAACATCCTCGGCGAGACCCCGGCGGTCTACGACCCGGTGCCGTACTTCTGGTCCGAGCAGTTCGGCCGCTTCGTCCAGTACGCGGGTCACCACTCCGGGGCCGACCGGCTGGTGCGGCGCGGCGACCCGGCGGGCCCAGCCTGGACGGTCTGCTGGCTCCGCCAGGACCGCCTGGTGGCCCTCCTGGCCGTCGGCCGCCCCCGCGACCTGGCCCAGGGCCGCCGCCTGATCGAGGCGGGCCGGCGGATGGACCCCGAGGCGCTGACCGACCCGGCGCGGCCCCTGAAGAACGCCACGGCCGACCAGCACACCCTCCCGCCTGGACCTGCCTGACTTCCGACTGTCGGTGGGGGATGGCAGGCTAGGGAGCGTGACCGAGATTGACGCAAAGATCGATGCTCTCGTCCCCGCCTGGCTCACCCTGCCCGACATCGCCGACATGCTCGGTGTCGAGGTGACGCGTGTCCGGCAGCTGGTCAAGGAGGGCCAGCTCATCGCCGTACGCCGGGGTGAGAACAGGGCGCTGCACGTCCCCGCCGCCTTCATCGACGGGGACAAGGTCGTCAAGGGCCTGGCCGGGACCCTGACGCTCCTGCGGGACGACGGCTTCACGGTCGAAGAGATGATCGAATGGCTCTTCACCCCCGACCCGACCCTGCCCGGCACCCCCGCGCAGGCCCTGAGCGAGAATCGCGGCACGGAGGTGAAGCGCCGCGCCCAGGCGCTCGCCGTCTGAGCCGATCCGCAGCAGGCAGGTGGCGTGCGGGCCGGACGCCCGTACGCCACCGCGCACCACCGCCAGGGACACCGACCACGGGGGGACCCCGCATGTCCGACACCGCCCGCGCCGCGCTCGCCGACGCCCGCCTGTACCTGTGCACGGACGCCCGCACGCGCCAGGGCGACCTGCCGGAGTTCCTGGACGCGGTCCTGGCCGGCGGTGTCGACGTCGTGCAGCTGCGGGACAAGGGCATGGAGGCCGCCGAGGAGCTGGAGCACCTGGAGGTCTTCGCCGACGCCTGCGCCCGGCACGGCAAGCTGCTCGCGGTCAACGACCGGGCGGACGTCGCCCATGCCGCCCGCGCCGACGTGCTCCACCTCGGCCAGGGTGATCTCCCGGTCCCCGCGGCCCGGGCGATCCTCGGCGACCGGGTGCTGATAGGCCGCTCCACGCACGCCGAGGCGGAGGCCGCGGCCGCCGCCGTCCAGGACGGCGTGGACTACTTCTGCACCGGCCCCTGCTGGCCCACCCCCACCAAGCCCGGCCGCCACGCCCCCGGCCTGGACCTGGTCCGCTACACGGCGTCCCTCGGCACCGACCGCCCCTGGTTCGCCATCGGCGGCATCGACCTCGGCAACCTGGACCAGGTGCTCGACGCCGGGGCCCGCCGGGTGGTCGTGGTCCGCGCGATCACCGGGGCGGACGACCCGGGCGCGGCTGCGGCTGAGTTCGCGAAGCGGCTGCGGGACGCCCGCTAGGGCCTCCGAACGGCAGGTCCGAGGGCCGTTCTGTCCACCTGCTGGACAGGAGAGCGGCAAATCGGGCAAATTGCCGACATCCGGTTGGGGGACCGCCCACCCCTGGCTAACCTGCCGGTATGGCCCTCGGAACCGCATCCACCAGGACTGATCGCGCGCGCACCGTGCGCGACATCCTCGCCACCGGCAAGACGACGTACTCGTTCGAGTTCTCGGCGCCGAAGACCCCGAAGGGCGAGCGGAACCTGTGGAGCGCGCTCCGGCGGGTCGAGGCGGTCGCCCCCGACTTCGTCTCCGTGACCTACGGCGCCGGCGGATCCACCCGCGCGGGCACGGTCAAGGAGACCCAGCAGATCGTCGCGGACACCACGCTGACCCCGGTCGCCCACCTCACCGCGGTCGACCACTCCATCGCCGAGCTGCGCAACATCATCGGCCAGTACGCGGACGCCGGCATCCGCAACATGCTCGCCGTGCGCGGCGACCCGCCCGGCGACCCGATGGGCGAGTGGGTGCCGCACCCCCGCGGCCTGACCTACGCGGCCGAACTCGTCCGGCTCATCAAGGAGTCGGGCGACTTCTGCGTGGGCGTCGCCGCGTTCCCGGAGATGCACCCGCGCTCCGCGGACTGGGACACCGACGTCGCCCACTTCGTGGACAAGTGCCGTGCGGGCGCCGACTACGCCATCACGCAGATGTTCTTCCAGCCGGAGTCGTATCTGCGCCTGCGCGACCGCGTGGCGGCCGCGGGCTGCGGGACGCCGGTCATCCCGGAAATCCTGCCGGTCACCAGTGTGAAGATGCTGGAACGGTTGCCGAAGCTCAGCAACGCCCTTGTCCCGGACGCCCTGAAAGAGCGGATCCTCACAGCGAAGGACGATCCGGCGGCGGTACGCTCCATCGGTATCGACTTCGCCACGGAGTTCTGCGCGCGGCTGCTGGCCGAGGGAGTGCCCGGACTGCACTTCATCACGCTCAACAACTCCACGGCGACCCTGGAAATCTACGAGAACCTGGGCCTGCACCACCCCCCGCAGGCCTAGACCGGCCGCATCGCGATACGACACACTGCGTAGCGGCCACTGGGAGAGGGGCGTACATGGGCTGGACGGTCCTCTACATTGCGTTCGGCGGCGTCGCGCTGTGGCTGCTGGGCGAGGTACTGCTGCAGTACAAGGCGCGGCTGCGCTGGCGCCTCCTCGCCTTCGGCGGCTTCCTCGGCGTCGTGGTGGGCGTGCTGATGCCGTCCGTCATCGTGATCGGGCTGGGCGCGATCGCCTTCGCGGTCGGCCAGACCTACGTCACGCTGTCGTTCCGCCGCGGCTTCGCCTCCGGCTGGGCGGTCAAGCGGCCCGGCCCCGAGGCGGCGGCCGGCAGCAAGCGGCGCCGCGGCCGGGCGGACCGGCACGCGCCGGACCCGCAGGGCGCCGACCCCGAGTCCGCCCCGGCGGCCGACGACGGCGACCCCGGCGCCACCGGCCACGAGCCCTACGGCCACGGCCAGGCGCACGGCGACTACGACGACGACTACGACCGCGACGACGTCTTCACCCCCGCCGCCCGCGCGGCCGACCCCACCGCCGCCGAGACCACCGCCGTCTACGAGCCGCAGCCCCTCCCCGACGACACCGGCAACTACGGCGTGTACGGCGACCCCGCGCACGCGCACCCCGCCCCGCAGGGCGACCAGCCGAGCTACGCCTACGACTACTCCGGCTACGGCCAGCCGCAGGGCTACGCCTACGACGGCGCGGCCCAGCAGGGGTACGCCAACTACTCCGACCCGTACATCGGCAGCCAGCCCCACGGCTCCTACGACCAGGGATACGCCCAGCAGTACGGTCAGCAGCAGGGCTACGCGCAGGACCCGTACGCCACCGGCGGTTACGGCGAGACCCCGGCCGGCGGGGTGTGGGTGCCGCAGCAGCGCACCGACGAGACCTACGGCGGCGAACTCCCGCAGGAACAGCCGTATCCCCACCAGCAGGGCGGGCAGCAGCCGCAGTCCGGGGCCGGCTACGACGAGCAGTACCGCTTCTGACGGTCGGGCCCTGGGCCTCACCCGGGCCCGTCCAGCGTGAACCCGCCGTTCACCGGCGCCCGTTCACTGCGAGCCGCGGAACTCCGGGCCCTCCACGATCAGGCCGGCCACCAGCGCGCCCGACATGCCGGCGTGCGGGAGGCCGCCGCCCGGGTGGGACCAGCCGCCGACGGCGAACAGGCCCTCCAGGGCCGTGGAGTTGGCCGGATGCAGCACCCCCTCCGGCGCGGCCAGCGCGGGCGGCGGCACGGCACCGCCCACGGCTCCCGTCTCCCGCTCGGTGTCCAGCGGCGTGCGGACCTCGCGCCACAGCACCCGCTCGCGCAGCCCCGGCACGGCCCGCTCGGCGGCGGCGGCCATCCGGTCCGCGAAGGCGTCGGCGGCACCGGGCGCCGCCCAGTCGTACTCCGTCGCCGAGGGCACCGTCGCCGTCAGCACCACGCTCTCGTGCTCCCCGTCGGGGCGCAGGGCCGGGTCGTCCGGCCGGTCGACGACGGTCGTCGGCAGGTCGGGCAGCAGCCCGTGCCGCAGCAGATCCAGATCGCCCTCGTCGTCGGCCGCGTGCACCACCGTGCGGTGCACCGCGCCCGGCTCCCGTGCCCCGCGCAGCGCCAGGCACACGACCACCCGGCCCGGATACCGGTCCTCCGGCCGGGGCGCGACGGCCTCGGCGCCGTACACCTGCCGGCCCGTCAGGCCGCGCAGTCTCCACGGGCCCTGGCCGACCACGAAGTCCGCCTCGGCCACCGTCCCTCCCCCGGAGCCGGGCGCCCGGGAGGTGTCCCCGGCCAGCTCCACCCCGGCCGCCCGGCCGTCCTTCTCCAGGATCCGGGTCACCTCGGCGCCGAACACGAACTCCACCCGCCGTTCCCGGCACCGCTCGTACACCGCGTCCGCCAGCTCCCGGATGCCGCCGCGCACGTACCAGGTGCCGAAGGCGTGCTCCATGTAGGGCAGCACGGCCGCGCTCGCCGGGGCGGTGCCCGGGTCGACGCCGTACGCGAGCGCGTACCCGTCCAGCAGCTGTGCCAGCCGGGGGTCGCGCAGTTCCCGCCTGCCGATCTCGGACAGACTGGCCACGCGGCGCCTGCCCAGCAGCCGCTTGTACGTGGTGCCGGGATACGGCTCCTTGCCGGCCAGCACCTGCCAGTTGGGCCACAGCGGCTCCTCCAGCAGCGGCCGGCGGGTGCGGTCCCAGGCCTCGCGGGCCCGCACCAGGAAGTCGCCCCAGCGCTCGCCCGCCCCCGCGCCCAGCGCCTCGTCCAGGGCCGCGACGACGCCGGCGCGGGAGGCGTTGGGCAGGGACACCCGCGTGCCGTCCGCGAAGACGTGCCGCGCGGACGGGTCGACCTGGACCAGCTCGACGCGGTCCTCCAGCGGTTCCCTGCCGGTCTTGACGAACAGGTCGCGGTACACGGCGGGCAGCGTCAGCAGTCCCGGGCCCGTGTCGAAGCGGAACCCGTCCCGCTCGAACCGGCGCACCGCGCCGCCGTACGTCTCCGTCCGTTCGTACACCGTCACCCGGTGGCCCGCGACGGCCAGCCGGGCGGCAGCCGCCATCGCGCCCATCCCGGCGCCGATCACCGCAATCCGTGCCATGCCCGTGACTTTATCGACCGCCACCGACAGCCCGGCCGCGGGGCGGCTCAGGCGCAGGTCAGGGGGCCCGCGAGGCGAGACGCCGCTCCTCCCGGCGCTGGGCCCGGCGCCGCAGGAAGCGGCGGATGCGGGAGACGAGGAACAGCAGGGTCGCCAGCCCGCCGGCCAGCAGGACGGCCGCGATGACCGCCGCCGCCTCCGGGTGGAACACCGCGAACGTGACGATGCCCCCGACCCCGAGGTCCTCGGCGAGGCTCAGCGCGATGTTGCTGAACGGCTCGGGCGAGGTGTTGACCGCCATCCGCGTCCCGGCCTTCACGGCGTGGCTGGCCAGCGCCGTCGAACCGCCGATCAGGCCGGCCGCCACATCGGAGAGCGAGCCGCTCTGCCCGGCGAGCAGCGCCCCGACCCAGGCACCGGCGAGCGGACGGACCACCGTGTGCACGGAGTCCCACAGCGAGTCGACGTAGGGGATCTTGTCGGCGACGGCCTCGCACAGGAACAGCGCGCCCGCGACGATCAGCACCTCGGGGCGCTGCAACGTCTGCGGGACGTCGTCGGCGACCCCGGTCGCGCCGAAGAGGCCGAGCAGCAGCACCACCGCGTAGGCGTTGACGCCGCTGGCCCAGCCGCTCGTGAAGACCAGAGGGAGTACGGACACGCACGCGATCGTAGCCAGACGCCGGAGCACAGGCGCGGGCACGCGCGCGGACGGCTGAGTACGCGTACTCAGACGGCCAGATGAGTACGCGCGCGGATGGGCCGGAACCCGTGCGGACGGGAGAGTGGAGGCACGGCAGAGGGGGGCGGCCCGGCACCGCCGGCACGGGGCGGCGGAACGGCGCCCGCCCCCTGGCCGCTCCTTCCGCCGATCCGTCGGCGGAAGCGAGGCACGGGGGCCTCGGGGGACGACCACCACGGGGGTCCGCGACGGGGAGCCCGTACCGGGGAGTACGGGAGGGAAGTACGGGGGAGCCACCGGGAGGAACGGGGGAGAACGGGGGAACCCCGGTGGCGGCACGGGGAAAGGGGAAGGCGCCGGTCCACAGCGGACCGGCGCCTTCCGCGTGCGCTTTCCGGGCCGGGTGCGCCTCCCGGGCCGGGCGCACCGCTCAGACCTTGCCGCTGACCCGCCCCTGGAGCAGCCGGGACAGGGCCGCGTGCACGTCGTCCAGGGAGCGCTCCGGCTGGAACGACTTCCAGTCCAGCGCGGCCACCAGGACCATGCCGACCAGTGCCGCCGCCGTCAGCTGGACATCGATCTCGTCGCTGAACTCGCCCGCCGCCACGCCTTCGCGCAGCACGCCCTCCACCACCGCGACCGCCTCCTGCCGCACCACCATCAAGGTGGACTGCCAGGCCCGGTTGGTGCGCCACAGCTCGGCGACGTACAGCTGGGTGAAGGCCGGGTAGCGGTCGATGAAGACCAGTCCCGCGCGGATCATCGCGTCCAGCGCGTCCACCTTGCCGCGGCCCTCGCGTGCCGCCTGCTCGGCCGCTTCCTTCAGGGAGGCGGTGAGCAGGCCGACGCCGTGCCTGAGCAGCTCCTCGAAGAGAACGGACTTGCTCGCGAAGTTGTAGTAGACCGTGCCCTTCGCGACCCCGGCCCGCTCGGCGATCTCGTCCACCGTGGTCGCGGAGAAGCCCTGCTCGGCGATGAGCGTGACGGCCGCCTCGTAGAGCTTCTGCCGGGTGGCCTCGCGGCGCGTGCTGCCGCCGGCCTTGGCGCTGCTGCTTTCCATGGCCCCGATTCTCACAGGTACGCGCGCGTGCGGGCGCTCGCCCCGGATCACAGGCTCAGCTCCGGGTGCAGCCGGGCCGGGGTCCACACCTGGCTGCGGCGGGCCGCGAGGGCGGTCAGCGCGAGGGCGCCCGCGGTGAATGCCCCGAGCACGCCGCACGCCAGCCATACCGGGCCGAGTCCGCCGCCCGTGATCAGCCGGCGCAGTGCCTCCACGATGTAGCTCATCGGCAGGAACGGGTGGATGGCGTTGAAGAACCCCGGGCTGGTCTGGACGGGATAGGTGCCGCCCGCCGAGGTCAGCTGGAGCATCAGCAGCGCGAGCACGAGGATCCGGCCGGCCGCGCCGAAACGGGCGTTCAGCCACTGCACGATCGCCGCGAAACAGGCGGTGACCAGGAACAGGAAGCCGATCGTGCCGGCCGCCCGCAGCATCTGGAGGCCGACCGCCCAGTGCAGCACGGCCATCAGGGCGGCCACCTGGAGCACGCCCACCGCGACCACCGGCAGCCAGCCGGCGAACGCGATCCGCCAGGCGGAGGCGCCGGCCGCCAGCGCCCGCCGGTTCAGCGGCGGGATCAGCATGTAGGCCACCATCGCGCCGACCCACAGCGACAGCGGGATGAAGTAGGGGGCGAAGCCGGTGCCGTAGTTCGGTGCCCTGTGCAGGTCGTGCGAGGCGAGCTGGACCGGGTCGGCCATCACGCCGGTGCGCCGGTCGCGGTCCTGCTTGTCGTAGTCCGGGATCTTCCGCGCGCCCGAGTGCAGTCCGCCGGCGAGCTTCCCGGAGCCGTCGGACAGCTTGTACAGGCCGCCGTTGAGGGTCTCGGCGCCCGACTCCGCGGTGCCGATGCCCTTGTCGAGGGCGACCGCGCCGGTGTGGGCGGTGCCCAGCCCGGTGTGCAGCTTCTCGGCGCCGGCGGCGACCTGGTGGGCGCCGGTGTTCAGCTCGTCGATCTTCTTGACGGCGTCCTCGGCGTCCTCGGACAGGTGCGGTGCGCGCTCGGCGAGGGCGTCGGCCTGCTTCTGGAGCGCGCCCAGGTTGTCCCGCATCGTCTTCAGGTCGCCGTCCTGGTCGGCGATCAGCGTGTTCAGGTCGTCGGCGACGGTGGCCACCTCGGCGGCGGCCGTCCTGGCCCGTTTCAGCTCGGGGCAGGCCGGGTCGGGGACCGTCGCGCCCTCGCAGCGCCGGTCGTACACCTCGTCCAGGACGGCGGAGGAGGCGTGCGCGGTCTTCGCGGCGCCCGGCGCGAGCTTCACCAGCACGTCCAGGTTGTCCTTGACCGCCTTGGCCGAGTCGGAGACCAGCCGGGCGGTGTCCCCGATGGTCTTCTCGTTGTGCTTCAGGAACGGGCCCGCCTGGGCGTAGACGCCGTCGACCTTGTCGGCGAGCGCCTGGGTGCCGTCGGCGACCTGCCGCGAGCCCTCCTGGAGGTCGCCCGAGCCGGTGTCGAGCTTCTTCAGGCCCTTGGCCAGCTTGCCGCTGCCGCCCTTGGCGTCCTTCAGCCCGTCCGCGAGGTCCTTGGAGCCCTTCTCCGCCTTCCCGATCCCGCTGTTCAGCCGGTCGGCGCCCCGCGCGGCCGTGACGGTCTCGTCGTGGATGTCGGAGAAGGACACGAAGATCTTGTCCAGGAAGCTCCGGGAGGCCTTGGTGGACGCGGCCGAGCGCACCTCGTTGAAGACCGTGCGGGAGATCTGGCCGACGATGTAGTTGTTCGCGTCGTTGGTGCGCACCCGCAGGGCGCCGGTCTCCGGGGAGTCGCCCGAACTGGACGCGATCCGGCGGCTGAAGTCGGTTGGCATGGTCAGCGACAGGTAGTAGGTGCCGTCCTCGACGCCCGCGCGGGCCTGTTCGTCGCTCACCTCGTGCCACTCGAAGGTCCGGCTGTCGCGCAGCCCGTCGACGATGTCGTCACCGGCGGTGATCTTCTTCCCGCCCGCCGTGGCGCCCTTGTCGTCGTTCACCAGGGCCACCGGGATGCGGTCCAGACGGCCGTACGGGTCCCAGAACGACCACAGGTACAGGGCGCCGTAGAGCAGGGGCAGCACGAGCAGGGCGACGAGGGCGGCCCGGGGGAGCCTGCCCCGCCCGAAGCGCCTGAGCTCAAGCGCGGCCAGCCTCGGTGAGCGCATCACCGGCGTCCTCCTTCTCCGGCTCGGTCGAGACGCTGACGCAGTCCTCGGGAGCGGTGCGGCACACGGCCAGGACCGTCGTGCCCGCGCGCGCGAGGCACCGCAACCGGTCCCAGACCTCGGCGCGTTCGGCGTCCGAGAGCTTCATGTCGACGTCGTCCACCCCGAGCAGCAGGGGCCGGCCGAGCAGGGCCAGCGCGAGGGACAGGCGCAGCTCCTGCGGCCGTTCCAGGTCGCGTACGGCCGTCCGGGAGCCCTTCGGGAGCGTCTCCAGGTCGAGTCCGGCGGCGGCCAGGGCCGCGTCGACGCGCAGCCGCGCCTCGTACGCGCGCTGGGCCCGGGGCCGCAGCAGTTGGCGCAGGGAGTCACCGAACCGGCTTTGCAACAGCGCCCGTTCGCGCAGGTGCTCGCCGACGGTGAGGGCCGGCTCCAGGTCGGTCACGCCGGTCACGTTCGCCACCGCGCCGACACGGCGCAGGGCCGCCATCTGACGGGGGAGTTTGAACCCGGCGACGGCGGCCACTCCCTCGGTGGGCTTCATCCGTCCCGTGAGTGCGAGCAGCAGACACGTGCGGCCGGAGCCTGACGGTCCCTCGATCGCGATCAGCGAGCCGGGCCCCGCGTCCAGGGTGACGCCGCGGAAGGCCCATCCCCGCGGCCCCTTGAGCCCGAGCGCCTCGGTCCTGACCGCGGCGCCGGCCGCGGCGCCCGCGCCGGCGGTTCCGTCCGCGCCGGCCGTTGTGTGTACGTCCTCCACAAGCCCCCCTGCCGCCTGGGCCGTAATTGAACTGACTGGTCAGTGCAAAAATACGCCCGAACCTACGATCGAGGCAAAAGCCCAGGTCACAACGGATTGTCAGTGGCATACCGCACGATGGGCACATACGGCATTCATGCCGTTACCCAGACGACAGGAGGTTCGTCATGGCCCACTCGTCCGCAGCCGCCGCCCGCCGGCGCCGCGCCACCGGCCCTGCCCCCTCACTGACCGGCCCGGCGAGCGACGTGCACCCCGTGCTCCGCCGGGCCACGGCCCCGCCCGCCGCCCTCGACCTGCTCGCCCAGGCCCGTGCCGGACTGGAGGAGGCCACCGTCCTTCAGACGCCGAACGAGCGCTATGCCACGGCCCACCTCGCCGCCCTGCGCACCGCCGCCGCCGTGCTCGCCGCCCGGGGCCGGCCCGAGACCTCCCCGCGCCGCCGGGCCCGCATCCGCAGCGCCTGGGAGGTGCTCCCCGAGATCGCCCCGGAACTGACCGAGTGGAGCGCGCTGTTCGCCTCCGGCGCCGCGCGCCGCGCCCGCGCCGAGGCGGGCATCCAGGGAGCGGCCGGGCAGCGGGACGCCGACGACCTGATACGCGACGTGGAGATGTTCCTCCGCATCGTGGAGCGGCTGCTGGTCCTCCAGCCGGTCCTGCCCCAGCCCCGCCAGGACACCGCCGGTGACACCGCCGCCGTCGACGACGGCACCGGCGGCGTTCAAGGCCCGAGGAGGGGAGGCGGCCGGGGGAGGGGAGCCGGTCCGGGAGGTGATCTGCCGGACGCGGGCTGACCGGACGCGGTCCGACGACGGGACCCCGCCGGGAGGCGCGCGTGGCCCGGCGTCGTCGCGGTGACCAGGCACGGCGTGGAGGCAATAGGGTGGACATCGCCTGAAGTCCCGCCCCGCCGAGGAGTCAACTGCCGTGTCGGACCCGATGCGCCCGCCCGTCTCCCACGACCACCCCCAGACGACGTCGCTGCGCTCCGACCCCTCCCGTCCTCGCGCCTCTCTCGGCACGGCGGTGGTCTGGGAGGTCCTTCAGGACGCCCTGGACCGCCGGGTCAAGGCCACCGGCCGGGACGCGCTGGACGTCCTGGACACCGGGGGCGGCAGCGGCAGGTTCGCCGTGCCCCTCGCCCGCCTCGGCCACCGCGTCACCGTGGTCGACCCCAGCCCCAACGCGCTGTTCGCGCTGGAGCGCCGCGTCACCGAGGCCGGTGTCGCCGGCCGGGTCAAGGGCGTCCAGGGCGACGCGCACGGCCTGTTCGACGTGGTCGAGCGCGGCGGCTACGACGCCGTCCTGTGCCACGGCGTCCTGGAGTACGTGGACGACCCGGCCGAGGGCATCCGCAACGCGGTCGCCGCGCTGCGCCCCGAGGGCGTCCTCAGCCTGCTCGCGGCCGGCCTCGGCGGTGCCGTGCTCGCCCGCGCCCTGGCCGGCCACTTCACCGAGGCCCGGCAGGCGCTCCAGGACCCCGACGGCCGCTGGGGCGCCGGCGACCCGGTGCCCCGTCGCTTCACCGCCGAGCAGCTCACCGCGCTGGTCGAGGGCGCGGGTCTGCGGGTCGGCGCGGTGCACGGCGTGCGCGTCTTCGCCGACCTGGTCCCCGGGGTGCTGGTGGACACCGAGCCCGGAGCCCTCGACGCGCTGCTGAAGCTGGAGGCCGCGGCGGCAGAGCTGCCCGCGTTCCACTCCGTCGCCACCCAGCTCCACGTGCTCGGGGAGACCACGGGTCCTCACGAGCCCTGAGATCACCGTCGGCACGCGAGCGCATCCCGGGGACGGAGGCGCGCAGCCGGGGCGAGCCGCTGATCAGCGCCTCGTGCGCGGATGGAGTACGCCACAAGCCCCCCGATCGAGGGGTTTGCGCCGTATGATCGAGGTACACCGCCCGGCATGACGGGTCGGCCGCCGGGGAATGGAAGCCTCAGCGAGTCGGACGGCCATGACGGGCTCCGGTTGGCCAGTTGGCGTAGAGGGGCGGGTTTCACGGGGGCGATTCCCTGCCTATCCTGAAGGGACCCCCCGGGTCGCCCCCGGCGACTGCACGATGAGGAGGACTCCGTGCCGCTCTCTGAGCACGAGCAGCGAATGCTTGAGCAGATGGAGCGAGCGCTGTACGCCGAAGACCCCAAGTTCGCGTCGGCGCTTGAGGGAAACGGGCTGCGGACGTACACCCGGCGGCGGGTCTACCAGGCGGTCGCAGGCTTCCTCGCGGGTATCGCGCTCCTCATGGCCGGAATGGTCGCGCAGCTGATCTGGGTCAGCGTGGTGGGTTTCCTCGTCATGCTCGGCTGTGCCGTGCTGGCCGTCACCGGCTGGCGCAAGGCGCCGAAGCCGGGTGAGCAGCCTCCCGTCGGCCTGCGCCGCCAGGCGCGGCCGAAGCGCTCCATGATGGACCGGATCGAGCAGCGCTGGCAGCGCCGCCGGGACGAACAGGGTCACTGACCGCGCCGCTCCTCCCACTGCGCCGGACCCGCGGACATCCGTGAGGGGCGGCCACCACCCGGTGGCCGCCCCTCACGCGTGCCCGGCCCCTCCGCCCCACGCCCGCGAAATGAGCCGCGCTGCCGCCGAGCCACGCGGCCCTAGGCACGCGTGCGGGGTGCCTGAACAGGTCAGGGCCTTCTGGGTTCGGTGCCCGCGTCGGCCCGCGCGTCCAGCCATGTGCCGCCCGCGCTCCGCCCGGCGCCGGCCGCGCCGTCCGTGCTCAGTGTGCCGGCCGCACGGACGGCGCCGCTGTTCAGCTTCGCTGGTCCGACGGACGGCGCAGTGCCGGGCGGGCCGCCGTGAGGCGGGCTCGCAGGGCTGACCAGCGGGCCGAGAGCGCCCACAGCACCCGCACCGAGGAGCGGGGCAGGAACCGGGCCCGCAGCCGCGTCCCGGTGCTCACCGTGGCCCGCAGCCCTTCGGTCACCCGGCGTACGTCCTGTGCCGTTCCCGCGGCCGGGCGCGGGGCGGGCGCGTACAGCACCTGCTCCACCGCGTCCGCGACCCGGTGCACCGCGGCCCCGGCCGCCGGATCGAGATGGCCGAGCCGGACGATCCGGTCGGCGGCCTTGCGCGGAGTCAGCGACTCGTCCGGCGCGATGCCGTGGTCCCAGGCGCTGTCGGTCAGCTCCTGCCACGCCGCCAGGGTGTGCGCCGCCGCGCCCCCCGGCGTCCGGTCGTGCCCGCCCAGCCGGCGCCCGCGCATCCGCTCCCGCCACAGCAGCGGCGACAGCGGAACCGCCAGGACCAGCAGCGCGCCCAGCCCGGTCAGCGGCCACCACCACCAGCCGTCGCCGCCGTCCTCGTGGGCCGGGGCCGCCGCCGCGGACGCGCTGCCGCAGGCCTGGAGCCTGCGCAGCTCACCGGCGCAGCTCTCGCTCGGCGAGGCCGCCGCCGAGGGCGCCGAGGACGCACCCTTGGACGGCAGCACCTCGTCCGGCACCGAGCTGCCCGGCGTGTCCGACTGGGTGTACGACGGCGTGGTGCCCCGGGTCGGGGTCGGCTCGAAGCGGGTCCAGCCCACGCCCTCGAAGTACAGCTCGGGCCACGCGTGCGCGTCCTTCTGGCTCACCGCGACCGTGCCGTCGGCCTGCGGGGTGCCGGGCGCGAAGCCCACCGCGACCCGGGCCGGGATGCCGAGGGTGCGGGCCATCGCGGCCATCGCGAAGGAGAAGTGGACGCAGAAGCCCTGCTTCTTCTTCAGGAAGTTCGCTATGGCGCCGGGACCACGGCCCACCTCCACCGAGGTGTCGTACTGGAAGCCCCCGTTGACCGCGAACCAGTCCTGGAGCTTCACGGCCTCCTCGTAGTGACTGCTCGCGCCCGCCGTGATCTCCCGCGCGGTGCGGGCCACCACCTTCGGCAGCGAGGGCGGCACCTTGGTGTACTCGCGCCCCAGCGCGGCCGGCGGCTGCGGCGCGGCGGCCAGCTGTTCCGCCGTCGGCCGCACGTCCAGGCTGGTCACCTGGTAGGTCTCGCCGCGCGTGGTCTGGCCGCGGTCGCCGACGAGGGTCATCCCGACGGGCTCGTACCGCCACCGGCCCCCGATCTTCACATCGCTCGGCGGGTAGGGCATCGGCAGCCAGTCCTGCGCGTACCAGCCCGCCGCCGTGACGGTCGTCGTCACCTTGCCGCGCTCGACGTCCGACCCCAGGCCGATGGGGGTGGGAAGCTTGTCCGGCACGCCGACGATGTGCCGCTGCGCCGGCTTCCAGGTGGTGCCGTCGAAGTCGTCCAGGGAGACGATCCGCAGGTACAGGTCGGAGATGTCGTTCGTGTCCGTCCGCAGCGTCAGCACCTGGCGGTCGTCGTTCGTGTTCAGGTTGTCGCGCAGGGACACCAGCGGGTTGACCGCCGAGATCGTGCCCCCGTTGCCGCCTCCCACCCCCACGCCGGCGCCCGCGGCGTCCAACAGCCCGCCGTTGATCGTGGGCAGCGCGAGCGGCACCACCAGGGCCACGCCGAGCGCGACCGCGCCGATCCGGCGTCCGGTGCGCACCGGTGCCACGGCGCCCTCCGGGCCGCCCGGGGTGCGGGGCGCGCCGCCGAAGACCCGGCCCCACTGGGCGAGCCGGTCCCGGCCCTCCGCGAGCAGCAGCATCAGATAGCCGGCCGCCGCCACCAGGAACCACAGCCAGTCCGCGCCGCCGCCGGACAGGCCGGCGGCCACCGAGTACAGCGCGAGCAGCGGCAGCCCGGCCGGGGCCGCGCTGCGCAGCGTCACCGCGAGCGTGTCCACCAGCAGGCCGATCACCAGCGCGCCGCCGATCAGCATCAGTTTTATGCCGTCGGTGACCGGTGCCGGTGTCGCGTACCGGCTGACGTCGTCCGTGCCCTGCTGGAGCAGGCCGGCGAAGTACCGGAAGGTGTCCGGGCCGGGGATCAGCCCGATGAGCGCGTGCCCCCGGGCGAAGACCAGGGTCAGCAGCATCAGGGTGACCAGCGCCTGCGCCGCCACGGTCAGCGTCCGCCCGAGCGGCACCCGCCGGGCGGCCGCCCCGACTCCGGTCTGGATGGCCACCAGCGGGACCAGTTGCAGCAGCCAGGTCGGTTCGGTGACCAGCGGCAGCAGCGCACAGGAGGCCATCAGGGTGGCCGCCGCCGCGCACAGGGCCAGCCGTGCCCGCCCGCTCATCACCGTGCCTCCCCGGTCACGGCGGTCAGCCCGGAGCGCTCCCGGTCCGCCTGCCGCCACAGTTCGTCGGCCGGGGCGCCGCGCGGCACGCTCAGCGCCGTCCAGCCCGCCTCGCGCAGCATTCGCAGCCGCTGCTCGTGCCGGTCGCCCGGGCGGGGCACGTCGGTCGCCTCCCGGGTCCAGGTGCCGGGGTCCAGCACGAAGGCGACGGCGCCGCCGCTGCGCCGGCTCATCTTGGCGACCGTCGTGGCCTGCTCCTCGTCCAGGTCGCCGAGGAAGGCGATCAGCAGCCCCTCGTTGCCCCCGCGCAGCACGTCGTACGCCCGGGACAGCCCCGTGCCGTCGGAGTGGTCGATCACCGCGAGGGTGTCCATCATCAGCCCGGCCGCGTCCGCCGTCTCCTGGCCGGTGCCCGCGAACCCGTCGGCGCCCTCGCCGGGTACCGCGCTGCCGGTGTCGGTCAGCAGCCGTACCGAGAAGCCGCGCTCCAGCATGTGCACCAGCACGGAGGCGGCGCCGGAGACGGCCCACTCGAAGGCGGAGTCCGGGCCCGCGCCCTCGTAGGCGCCGCCGCGGGTGTCCAGGAGCACGGTGCACCGGGAGCGCCGTGGCTGCTCCTCGCGGCGCACCATCAGTTCGCCGTAGCGCGCGGTGGACCGCCAGTGCACCCGGCGCAGGTCGTCGCCGTAGCGGTAGCCGCGCGGGATGACGTCGTCCTCGCCGGCGAGGGCCAGCGAACGCTGCCGCCCGTCGCCGTACCCCTTGGCCTCGCCGCCGAAGCGGACCGGGGAGAGCGGCGCCACGCGCGGGATCACCGTCAGGGTGTCGTACGTCGAGAAGGAGCGGGTCAGCTCGCACATGCCGAAGGGATCGGCGAGCCGCAGCTGGAGCGGGCCGAGCGGATAGCGGCCCCGCAGGTCGGAGCGGACCCGGTAGGACACCTCGCGGCGGCCGCCCGGCTCGACCCGGTCCAGCACGAAGCGGGGCCGGGGCCCGAGGACGTACGGCACCCGGTCCTGGAGCATCAGCAGGCCGGTGGGCAGCCGGGAGACGTTGTCCATGCGCAGGTGCACCCGCGCCTCGCTGCCGGCGGGGACGCGCGCGGGGGCGAGACGGCGGCTCGCGGCGACCCGGTAGCGGGTGCGGTACAGCACGGCCGCGCAGAGCAGGGGCAGCACGGCGAGCAGCAGACCGACCCGCAGCAGCTCGCTCAGGCCCAGCACGAACGAGCAGATCGCGGCGGCGATCCCGGCGGCGAGGAAGGAGCGGCCCCGGGTGGTGAGGCCCGCCAGGGCCGTACGGACCCCGCCCGCCTCCCCGCGGTCGGCCTCCGCCGGCCCGGCCCCCCAGGAGCTCATCACAGACCCCGCGGGGGCTGCTGGGGATAGGCCGGGACGACGCGGCCGAGACCGCCGAAGCCGTTCTGCGGGGCCGGGGGCTGGGCGGTGGGCACCGGGGTGTGCTGGAGGATCTCCAGCACCACCTGCTCGGCCGTGCGGCGGTTGAGCTGGGCCTGGGCGGTGGGCAGCAGGCGGTGGGCGAGGACGGCGACGGCGAGCGCCTGGACGTCGTCCGGCAGCGCGTACTCCCGGCCGGCCAGGGCCGCGGACGCCTTGGCCGCGCGCAGCAGGTGCAGCGTCGCGCGCGGGGAGGCGCCGAGTCTGAGGTCGGGGTGGGTGCGGGTGGCGGCGACCAGTTCGACCGCGTAGCGCCGGACCGGCTCGGCGACGTGCACCGCGCGGACCGCCTCGACCAGCTTCACGATCTCGTGCGCGTGCGCCACCGGCTGGAGGTCCTCCAGCGGGCTGACCCCGCCGTGGACGTCGAGCATCCGCAACTCGGCCTCCACGCTCGGGTAGCCGACGGAGACGCGGGCCATGAAGCGGTCGCGCTGGGCCTCGGGCAGCGGGTAGGTGCCCTCCATCTCGACCGGGTTCTGGGTGGCCACCACCATGAAGGGGCTGGGCAGTTCGTACGTCTGCCCGTCGATGGTGACCTGCCGCTCCTCCATCGACTCCAGCAGCGCGGACTGGGTCTTGGGCGAGGCGCGGTTGATCTCGTCGCCGATCACGATCTGCGCGAAGATGGCGCCCGGCTTGAACTCGAAGTCCCGGCGCTGCTGGTCCCAGATGGACACGCCCGTGATGTCCGAGGGCAGCAGGTCCGGTGTGAACTGGATGCGCCGCACCGAGCAGTCGATGGACCGCGCCAGCGCCTTGGCGAGCATCGTCTTGCCCACCCCGGGGACGTCCTCGATCAGCAGGTGGCCCTCGGCGAGCAGCACGGTCAGCGCGAGTCGTACGACCTCGGGCTTGCCCTCGATCACGCCCTCCACCGAACCGCGCACCCGCTCCACCGTGGCGGTCAGCTCAGTGAGGTTCGCTCGATCGTCATAGGTCGTCACCCGGCCCTCCTCGGCCTGTTCTTTCCAGGCCGGCGCTCTCGTGCGAAACCGGCCCACCCCGAAACACGGACACCACGCGGGAAAAGTTCCGCGTGACGTCACACCCCGCATTCTTGCCGCCGTTACCGATTCGTGTCACTCGCCTGTGGACAACTGCCCGCACGATGCCGGTCTTACGACTTTTCGACCGTGTTTTCGATACGGGCACGGCGGAATGCATACCGGGGCGGTGGGCCGGCACCCCGGATCAGGCCGGGTCGACCTCGCGCAGCAGACCGGTGCGCACGTCGAAGACGAAGCCGCGGACGTCGTCGGTGTGCAGCAGGAACGGCGAGGTGCGCACCCGCTGCATGGACTGGCGCACGTCCTGGTCCACGTCACGGAAGGACTCCACCGCCCAGGACGGCCGCTGGCCGACCTCCATCTCCAGCTCGTTGCGGAAGTCCTCGGTGAGCGCCTCCAGGCCGCAGCCGGTGTGGTGGATGAGCACGACGCTGCGAGTGCCGAGCTTGCGCTGGCTGATGGTCAGCGACCGGATGACGTCGTCGGTGACCACACCGCCCGCGTTGCGGATCGTGTGGCAGTCACCGAGCTGCAGGCCGAGGGCCTTGTGCAGGTCGAGGCGGGCGTCCATGCACGCGACGACGGCGACGTGGAGAACGGGGCTGGCGTCCATGCCGGGGTCCGTGAACGCCTCGGCGTACCGCCGGTTGGCCTCCACGAGGCGGTCGGTCACGGTGTCTCCGGCCGGTATGGCGCCTTCGGATCCGGTGGGCATCGCTGCGGAAGTCGTCATGCTGACGACGTTACTGGTCACCCGGGGTTCCGGCGTCCTGTGAGAGGGGACGGAGAACGTCATCGTGGCGTGTTGTGAGCTAACCCACACGGAGGGCGAGACCGACCGGACGGACGAATCCGTTCGCATGACCGCCCCGGTCCGTGCGCGGTGCGCGACGCGCAGGCCGGTTGATTGACCGCGAGACAGGGTGGACTAAAGTGGCGCGAAGCGGGAGGCGTGGCTCTTCCCGCTGGTGAAACCCCCGGAGACCCCGGCACGCGCCCGGACCGTCTCCCCACGCGCGCGGCGCGTACGTACGGCTCGGCCTCCTCCCGCTCCCGGTCGGCTGACGCTTCCGGCGCCGGCAGGCCGTCCCCTCACGAGCTGGCGGGGACCCGCGGCGGTGCGTATCCTGCGCCGGACCCTGAGAGGCCCCCTTGAGCCAGAGTCGACACGTCCCGGTGATGCTCCAGCGGTGCCTGGATCTGCTGGCGCCCGCCCTGGAGCAGCCGGGCGCGGTGGTGGTCGACTGCACCCTCGGCCTCGGCGGGCACAGCGAGGCGCTGCTCGTCCGGTTCCCCGGCGTGCGGCTGATCGGCCTCGACCGGGACAAGCAGGCGCTGCGGCTGTCCGGTGAGCGGCTGGCCGCCCACGGGGACCGCGCCACCCTCGTGCACGCCGTGTACGACGAGCTGCCCGAGGTGCTGGACCGGCTCGGCATCGCGCGCGTGCAGGGCGTGCTGTTCGACCTCGGCGTCTCCTCCATGCAGCTGGACGAGGCCGGCCGGGGCTTCGCCTACGCGCAGGACGCGCCCCTGGACATGCGCATGGACCAGACGACCGGGATCAGCGCCGCCGAGGTCCTCAACACCTACCCGGCCGGCGAACTCGTGCGGATCCTGCGGGCGTACGGCGAGGAGAAGCAGGCCAAGCGGATCGTCGCCGCGATCGTCCGGGAGCGCGAGAAGGAGCCGTTCGGCAACAGTGCGCGGCTGGTGGAACTCATCAGGGACGCGCTGCCCCAGGCCGCCAAGCGCACCGGCGGCAATCCGGCCAAGCGCACCTTCCAGGCGCTGCGCATCGAGGTCAACGGCGAACTGTCGGTCCTGGAGCGGGCGGTCCCGGCCGCCGTGAAGGCCCTGGACGTCGGCGGGCGCATCGCCGTGCTGTCGTACCACTCGCTCGAAGACCGGCTCGTCAAGCAGGTGTTCGCGGCCGGGGCCGCCACCACCGCGCCGCCCGGGCTGCCCGTCGTGCCCGAGCGGTACCAGCCGCGGCTCAAGCTGCTCACCCGTGGTGCCGAACTTCCCACCGAGGAAGAGATCGCCGAGAACCGCCGGGCCGCACCGGCCAGACTGCGGGGTGCCGAGCGCATCCGGGAGGACGTCGAGTGAGCGAGACGGGTCGGAAGGGTTCCCCCGCGCACCGGGGGAGCGGTGTCCCGCACGCACCGGGGGAGCAGTGAGCAGGAAACCCGAGCTGAAGGGGAGGGCCGCCCGGCTGGCCCGGCTCTTCCCGGCCGGCCGCGCCCACGCGGCCCGCACCCCGTTCGTCCTGCTCGTCGTCGTGCTCCTCGGCGGCGGCCTCATCGGGCTGCTGGTGCTGAACTCCGCGCTCAGCGAGGGCTCGTTCGAACTCGCCGACCTGCAGAAGCGGACGAAGAGCCTCACCGACGAGGAACAGGCCCTCCAGCGCGACATCGACGCCTACTCGTCCCCGGACGCCCTCCAGCGCCGCGCCCGCGAACTCGGCATGGTCCCCGGCGGCGACCCGGCCTTCCTGGGCCCCGACGGCACCGTCAAGGGCGTCCCCGGCGTCGCCGCCCCCGAGCCCGCCGCCCTCACCGCCCCGGCCGGCCCCGGGCCGCTCACCCCGGCCGGCGTCACCCTCCCCGCGGGCCCGCCCGTCGCCCCGGCCCCCACCGCGCCGCCCCAGCCCCCGGGCGACCCGGCGGCCGCGCCCTCCGCGCCGCCCGCCACCCTCCAGTCCCTCCCCACCCCGACCCCCGGCAGGTGACGGAAGTGTCCGACAGGCAACCGCCGCGCCGCCGCGTGCCCGGGCCCGGGCCCGCCAAGCCTCCCCGGCCGCGGGGTGCCGTCCGGCGGCAGCCCGCGCCCGGTGCCCGGCCGGTCCGCCGCTCCGGCGGTGCCCGGCCCCCGGTGTCGCGCCCCCTCCGGCTCGGCAGCCCCCGGCCCCGGCTGCGGCTGGTCAGCCTCGCCCTGACCCTGGTGCTGCTCGCCTTCGTGGTGCGGCTGCTCCAGGTCCAGGCCGTCGACGCGAGCTCCTACACGGCGCGGGCCGAGCAGAACCGGTACGTGGTGCACACACTGGCCGCCGAGCGCGGCGAGATCACCGACCGCAACGGCGTCGCCCTCGCCGTCAGCGAGGACGCGTACGACATCACGGCCGACCCGACGATGTTCGGCCCCGCGCAGCTGAAGATCTCCGACGGCCCGGAGAAGGCCGCGGCGCTGCTCGCGCCGATCCTCGGCCAGGACCAGGCCACGCTCGTCAAGAAGCTGCGCCCCGCGAACCGGAACTCCCGCTACACCCGGCTCGCCACCCGGCAGACCCCGCAGGTCTGGCAGCAGATCAAGGACCTGAAGACCGCGCTCACCCACAAGTCGGAGACGGACCGCACCACCGTCAACGTGCTGGCCGGCGTCTTCGCGGACCCCAGCAGCCAGCGCGTGTACCCCAACGGCGACCTGGCCGCCGGGATACTGGGCTGGGTCAACGCCGACGGCCAGGGCGGCGGCGGCATCGAGCAGGAGCTGGACAAGCGGCTGTCCGGGAAGGACGGCAAGGTCCGCTACGCCCAGGCCGGCGGGCGCCAGGTGCCGACGGCCGGGTCCACCGAGACCCCCGCCGTGCCCGGCTCCGACGTCGAGCTGACCATCGACCGCGACATCCAGTGGGCCGCGCAGAACGCGATCAGCGAGCAGGTGAAGAAGTCCCGGGCGGACCGGGGATACGTCATCGTCCAGGACACCCGCACCGGCCAGATCCTGGCCATGGCCAACTCGCCCGGCTTCGACCCCAACGACCTGTCCAAGGCCGACGGCGACGCCATGGGCAACGCGGCCGTGCAGGACGCCTACGAGCCCGGCTCCACCGCGAAGGTGATGTCGATGGCGGCCGTGCTGGAGCGGAACGTCGCGACCCCGCTCACCCACGTCGTCGTACCCAACCGGCTGCACCGCGGCGACCGGCTCTTCCAGGACGACGTCGACCACGGCACCTGGAACCTGACCCTCAACGGCGTGCTCGCCAAGTCCAGCAACATCGGCACCATCCTGGCCACCGGCGAACTCGCCAGGACGCAGCCCGAGGCCAACAAGGTCCTCTACTCCTACCTGCGCAAGTTCGGCATCGGCAGCCCCACCGGGCTCGGCTTCCCCGGCGAGACCGCCGGCATCCTCGCGCCGCCGCAGAAGTGGTCCACCTCGCAGCAGTACACGATCCCCTTCGGCCAGGGCTTCTCCATCAACGCGATGCAGGCCGCCTCGGTGTACTCGACCATCGCCAACGGCGGCGTCCGCGTCCAGCCGACCCTGGTGCGCGGCACCAAGGGCGCCGACGGCCGCTTCGACCCCGCGCCGAAGCCCGAACGGACACGGGTCGTCAGCGAGAAGACCGCCAAGAGCCTCGCGCAGATGCTGGAGTCCGTCGTGGACGACGGCCAGGGCACCGGCATCAAGGCCCGCATCCCGGGGTACCGGGTCGCGGGCAAGACCGGCACGGCCAACCGCGTGGACCCGCTCACCGGCCGCTACCACGGCTACACGTCGTCCTTCGCCGGCTTCGCCCCCGCCGACAAGCCGCGGATCACCGTCTACTGCGCCATCCAGAACGCCACCTCGGGCAGCTACTTCGGCGGCCAGATCTGCGCCCCCATCTACAAGCAGGTGATGGAGTTCGCCCTGAAGACCCTCCAGGTCCCGCCGACCGGCGCGAAGGCCGCCAGCCTGCCCGTCGACTACAAGCCCTGATCAGCACCTCGGAAACACCAGGAACCAGCTCGTGACAACGATCACCCCGGACCCCGGGAACCAAGGCGCCCACAGGCCCTCACTTCGCTCCGGAGCGGGTGCGCCCGGTACGCTCACCGCCGTGCCACACGCTGATCAGTCCCCCATCACCCAGAAGGGCCAACCCGTGACATATCCGGGACTGCCCCGGCCGACGACGCTTCCCGCCACACCCCTCGCGGAGCTCGCCGGCCAGCTGGGTGCCACCGCGCCGGAAACCGCCGCCGAGGTCACGGGGATCACCCACGACTCGCGCGCGGTCCGCCCCGGTGACCTGTACGCCGCCCTCCCGGGCGCCCGGCTGCACGGCGCCGACTTCGTCACCCAGGCCGCGAGCCTGGGCGCCGTCGCCGTGCTCACCGACCCCACGGGCGCCGAGCGCGCCGCCGCGTCCGGGCTGCCCGTCCTGGTGGTCGAGGACCCGCGCGGCCGGATGGGAGAGCTGGCGGCCACGATCTACCACCACCCGGGCCGCGACCTGCTCCAGATCGGCATCACCGGCACCTCCGGCAAGACCACCACCGCCTACCTGGTGGAAGGCGGCCTGAAGACGGCCCGTTCGACGGGCCTCATCGGCACCGTCGAGATCCGCATCGGCGACGAGCGCATCAAGTCCGAGCGCACCACGCCGGAAGCCACCGACCTCCAGGCCCTGTTCGCCGTCATGCGCGAAGAGGGCGTCGAGGCGGTCGCCATGGAGGTCTCCAGCCACGCCCTGGTCCTCGGCCGGGTCGACGGCTGCGTCTTCGACATCGCCGTCTTCACCAACCTCAGCCCGGAGCACATGGAGTTCCACTCCGGCATGGAGGACTACTTCCAGGCCAAGGCGCAGCTGTTCACGCCGGAACGCAGCAGGCTGGGCGTGGTCAACGCCGACGACGAGTACGGCCGCCGGCTCGCGAGGGAGGCGACCGTGCCGGTCGTCACCTTCTCCGCCGAGGGCCACCCCGACGCCGACTGGCGCGCCCAGGACGTCCAGGTCGGCCCCATGGACTCGACGTTCACCGTCCTCGGCCCGAACGGCGAGCGCGTGCACGCCAAGTCGCCGCTTCCAGGCCCCTTCAACGTGGCGAACACCCTCGCCGCCGTCGTCGCCCTCGCCGCGGCCGGTCTCGACCCGCAGGCCGCCGCCGACGGCATCGCCGCCGTCCCGGGCGTCCCGGGCCGCCTGGAGCGCGTCGACGCCGGACAGCCCTACCTCGCGGTGGTCGACTACGCCCACAAGACCGACGCCGTCGAGTCGGTGCTCAAGGCGCTGCGCAAGGTCACCAAGGGCCGGCTGCACGTCGTCCTCGGCTGCGGTGGCGACCGCGACCAGACCAAGCGCGCCCCGATGGGCGCCGCCGTGGCCCGGCTCGCCGACACGGCCGTACTGACCTCCGACAACCCCCGCTCCGAGGACCCCCTCGCGATCCTCGCGGCCATGCTCCAGGGCGCGGCCTCCGTGCCCGCGCACGAGCGCGGCGAGGTCCTCCTCTTCGAGGACCGGGCCGCCGCCGTCGCCGCCGCCGTGGGCCGCGCCCAGGCCGGCGACACCGTGCTGGTCGCCGGCAAGGGCCACGAGCAGGGCCAGGACATCGCCGGCGTGGTCCGTCCCTTCGACGACCGCCAGGTGCTCCGCGAAGCCATCCAGAAGACCCAGGGATGAAAATCCAGAAGACCCAGGGGATGAACTTGTGATCGCCCTCTCCCTCGCCGAGATCGCAGCAGTCGTCGGCGGGCAGACGCACGACATACCGGATCCGTCCGTACAGGTCACGGGACCGGTCGTCCGGGACTCCCGCGAGGTGGTGCCCGGCAGCCTGTTCGCCGCCTTCGTCGGCGAGCGCGTGGACGGGCACGACTACGCGCGCGCGGTGACCGAGGCCGGCGCGGTCGCCGTGCTGGCCTCCCGCCCGGTCGGCGTTCCCGCGATCGTCGTCGAGGACGTCCAGACGGCCCTCGGCGCCCTCGCCCGGCACGTCGTACGCCGGCTCGGCGCGACCCTCGTCGCCCTGACCGGCTCGGCCGGCAAGACCAGCACCAAGGACCTCATCGCCCAGGTGCTCCGGCGCAAGGCGCCGACGGTGTTCACGCCCGGCTCGCTCAACAACGAGATCGGGCTGCCGCTGACCGCCCTGTCCGCCACCGAGGAAACCCGGTTCCTCGTGCTGGAGATGGGCGCCCGGGGCATCGGGCACATCCGCTACCTCACCGGCCTCACCCCGCCGAGGATCGGCCTGGTGCTCAACGTCGGCAGCGCCCACATCGGCGAGTTCGGCGGACGTGAGCAGATCGCCCAGGCCAAGGGCGAACTCGTGGAGGCGCTCCCGGCGGCCGAGGAGGGCGGCGTGGCGGTCCTCAACGCCGACGACCCGCTGGTGCGCGCCATGGCCTCCCGTACCAAGGCGAAGGTGGTCCTTTTCGGAGAGTCGGCCGAAGCGGACGTACGGGCCGAGAACGTACGACTCACGGACAGCGGACAGCCCTCCTTCAGGCTTCACACACCCTCCGGTGCAAGTGATCTGACGATGCGCCTGTACGGTGAGCACCACGTGTCGAACGCGCTCGCCGCGGCCGCCGTCGCCCATGAGCTGGGCATGTCCGCGGAAGAGATCGCCACCGCGCTCTCCGAGGCGGGCTCCCTCTCCCGCTGGCGCATGGAGGTCACCGAGCGCCCGGACGGCGTGACCATCGTCAACGACGCCTACAACGCCAACCCCGAGTCCATGCGGGCCGCCCTCAGGGCGCTCGCGGCCATGGGCAAGGGGCGCCGCACGTGGGCGGTGCTCGGCAAGATGGCCGAGCTGGGGGACGAGGCGCTCGCCGAGCACGACGCCGTCGGACGGCTCGCCGTCCGGCTCAACGTCAGCAAGCTCGTCGCCGTCGGGGGGATTGAGGCCTCCTGGCTGCAATTGGGCGCATATAACGAGGGTTCGTGGGGTGAGGAGTCGGTGCACGTGTCCGACGCACAGGCGGCGATCGACCTGTTGCGCAGCGAGTTGCGCCCGGGGGACGTCGTGCTCGTGAAGGCGTCCCGTTCGGTGGGTCTGGAGAGCGTCGCCCAGGCGCTCGTCGAGACCGGCGCCGAGGGTGAGGTTGCCGCCCGATGATGAAGCAGATCCTGTTCTCAGGAGTCATTGGCCTCTTCCTGACGCTGGTCGGCACCCCGCTGCTGATCAAGCTCCTCGCCCGCAAGGGCTACGGCCAGTACATCCGTGACGACGGCCCGCGCGAGCACGCCAGCAAGCGCGGTACGCCGACCATGGGCGGTATCGCCTTCATCCTGGCGACGATCGCCGCGTACTTCCTGAGCAAGCTCATCACCGGTTACCCGCCCACCTACTCCGGGCTGCTCGTCCTCGGCCTGATGGCCGGCATGGGCCTGGTCGGCTTCCTCGACGACTACATCAAGATCGTCAAGCGGCGCTCGCTGGGCCTGCGGGCCAAGGCGAAGATGGCCGGCCAGCTGATCGTCGGCATCGCCTTCGCCGTGCTGTCGCTCCAGTTCTCCGACGCCCGCGGCAACACCCCGGCCTCCACCAAGCTGTCGTTCATCACCGACTTCGGCTGGTCCATCGGCCCGGTGCTGTTCGTCGTCTGGGCGCTGTTCATGATCCTCGCGATGTCGAACGGCGTGAACCTCACCGACGGCCTGGACGGTCTGGCCACCGGCGCCTCCGTGCTCGTCTTCGGCGCCTACACCTTCATCGGCGTCTGGCAGTTCCAGGAGTCCTGCGCGAACGCGGGCACCCTGACCAACCCCGGCGCCTGCTACGAGGTGCGCGACCCGCTGGACCTGGCCGTGGTCGCCTCCGCGCTGATGGGTGCCTGCCTCGGCTTCCTGTGGTGGAACACCTCGCCGGCGAAGATCTTCATGGGCGACACCGGCTCGCTCGCCCTCGGCGGTGTCCTCACCGGCCTGGCCATCCTCTCCCGCACGGAGCTGCTGGTGGCCATCATGGGCGGCCTGTTCGTCCTCATCACCATGTCGGTCGTCATCCAGGTCGGCTCCTTCCGGCTCACCGGCAAGCGCGTCTTCCGGATGGCACCGCTCCAGCACCACTTCGAACTCAAGGGCTGGTCCGAGGTCCTGGTGGTGGTCCGGTTCTGGATCATCCAGGGCATCTGTGTGATCGTCGGACTGGGCCTCTTCTACGCGGGATGGGCAGCGGACAAGTGACCTCCTCGGTGCCTTCTGGGCCTTCCGACTTCCAGGGCAAGCACGTCACCGTCGCCGGGCTCGGCGTCTCCGGCGTCCCGGCGGCCAGAGCGCTGCACGCGCGCGGGGCGATCGTCACGGTCGTCAACGACGGCGACGACGCACGCGCGCGGGAGCAGGCCGCGGAGCTGGAGGCGCTCGGCGTCACCGTGCGCCTCGGCGACGGCGAGACCCTGCCGGAGGGCACCGAGCTGATCGTCACCGCGCCCGGCTGGAAGCCGGACAAGCCGCTGTTCCTCGCCGCCGGCCGGGCCGGTGTGCCCGTCTGGGGCGACGTGGAGCTGGCCTGGCGGCTGCGCGGCCCGGACGCGGCCCCGTGGCTGGCCGTGACGGGCACCAACGGCAAGACCACGACCGTCCAGATGCTCGCCTCCATCCTGACGGCGGCGGGCCTGCGCACGGCCGCCGTGGGCAACATCGGCGTCTCCCTGCTGGACGCCGTCCTCGGCGAGGAGCGGTACGACGTCCTCGCCGTGGAGCTGTCCAGCTACCAGCTCCACTGGGCGCCCTCGCTGCGGGCGCACTCCGCGGTCGTCCTCAACCTCGCGCCGGACCACCTGGACTGGCACGGCTCCATGGAGGCGTACGCGCGCGACAAGGGCCGCGTCTACGAGGGCAACAAGGTCGCCTGCGTCTACAACGTCGCCGACAAGGCCACCGAGGACCTCGTGCGCGAGGCCGACGTCGAAGAGGGCTGCCGTGCCGTCGGGTTCACGCTCGGCACGCCCGGGCCCTCCCAACTCGGCGTCGTGGACGGCATCCTGGTCGACCGGGCCTTCGTCGAGAACCGGCACGAGAACGCGCAGGAGCTGGCCGAGGTCTCCGACGTCAACCCGCCCGCGCCGCACAACATCGCCAACGCGCTCGCCGCCGCCGCCCTCGCGCGCGCCTTCGGGGTGCCCGCGAGCGCCGTACGGGACGGTCTGCGGGCCTTCCGCCCGGACGCCCACCGCATCTCGCACGTCGCCGACATCGACGGGGTCGCGTACGTGGACGACTCCAAGGCGACCAACACCCATGCTGCGGAAGCCTCTTTGGCGTCCTACGAACCGATCGTATGGATCGCGGGCGGTCTGGCGAAGGGCGCGACCTTCGACGAGCTGGTCGCCAAGTCGGCGAAGCGGCTTCGCGGTGCCGTCCTGATCGGTGCCGATCGGGCCCTGATCCGGGACGCCCTCGCGCGACACGCGCCGGAAGTACCCGTGGTCGACCTCGAACGGACCGACACTGGGGCGATGCTCCAGGCGGTGACGGAAGCGAGGCGGCTGGCTCGGCCCGGCGACACGGTGCTGCTGGCCCCGGCCTGCGCCTCCATGGACATGTTCACCAACTACAACCAGCGCGGCGACGCGTTCGCGGCGGCGGTCCGCGAACTCGGCGCCTGACCCCGGCCGCCTGCCGGGCGGATCTTGGGAGGGACGCGTGGGACGGTCGACGTTCAGCGGAGGCGCCGATGCCCAGTAGCCGTACCGGCCGGCCACCCGTGCAGCGGGCGTCCCGACGCCCGCGTTCCGCCGTCTTCCGGCCTCCGCGCGAGAACCCCGTACAACGGCTCTGCACACGCGCGCGCAAGGCCTGGGACCGGCCGCTGACCGCCTACTACCTGGTCGTCGGCGGCAGTGTGCTGATCACTGTGCTGGGCTTGGTGATGGTCTACTCGGCCTCCCAGATCACCGCGCTCCAGCTGTCGCTGCCCGGGTCGTACTTCTTCCGCAAGCAGTTCCTCGCCGCGCTGATCGGCGGCGCACTGCTGTTCGCCGCCTCCCGCATGCCGGTGAAGCTGCACCGGGCGCTGGCCTACCCGATCCTCGCCGGCGCCGTCTTCCTGATGGCCCTGGTGCAGGTGCCCGGGATAGGGATGGCGGTCAACGGCAACCAGAACTGGATCTCCCTCGGCGGCTCCTTCCAGATCCAGCCCAGCGAGTTCGGCAAGCTCGCCCTGGTGCTGTGGGGGGCGGACCTGATCGCCCGCAAGCAGGAGAGGAAGCTGCTGACCCAGTGGAAGCACATGCTGGTGCCGCTGGTCCCGGTCGCGTTCCTGCTGCTCGGGCTGATCATGCTCGGCGGCGACATGGGCACCGCGATCATCCTCACGGCGATCCTGTTCGGCCTGCTCTGGCTGGCGGGCGCGCCGACCCGGCTGTTCGCGGGCGTACTGTCCGTCGCCGCCCTGATCGGTGTGACGCTCATCAAGACGAGCCCCAACCGGATGGCCCGCCTCGCCTGCATCGGCGCCACCGAGCCCAAGGCCGGGGTCGCCGACTGCTGGCAGGCCGTGCACGGCATCTACGCCCTGGCCTCCGGCGGACTCTTCGGCTCCGGACTCGGCGCGAGTGTGGAAAAATGGGGCCAACTCCCGGAGGCCCACACCGACTTCATCTTCGCCGTCACCGGTGAGGAACTGGGTCTGGCGGGGACACTGTCGGTGCTCGCCCTGTTCGCGGCTCTAGGCTATGCGGGTATCCGCGTGGCCGGACGCACGGAGGACCCCTTCGTGAGGTATGCCGCGGGAGGCGTGACCACCTGGATCACCGCCCAGGCGGTGATCAACATCGGTGCGGTGCTCGGTCTGCTGCCGATCGCCGGTGTCCCCCTCCCGCTGTTCTCCTACGGAGGGTCCGCCCTGCTGCCGACCATGTTCGCCATCGGGCTGCTGATCGCCTTCGCGCGCGACGAGCCCGCTGCGCGGGCGGCGCTTGCGATGCGGCAACCTCGCTTTGGTAGAAAGCGGGCGGGAGACCCAGGGCCCGTCAAAAGGCCGACCGGGGCTCCTCGGAGATGGAACACGATGCGACGGCGTGCCTCGGCGGCGCGTTCGTCCGGAGAGCGGTGAATTTCGGTGCATGTCGTACTCGCCGGTGGGGGGACCGCCGGCCACATCGAGCCCGCGCTCGCCCTCGCGGACGCCCTGCGCAGGCAGGACCCGACCGTGGGGATCACGGCCCTGGGCACGGAGCGCGGCCTGGAGACCCGGCTCGTCCCGGAGCGCGGCTACGAGCTCGCGCTGATCCCGGCGGTGCCCCTGCCGCGCAAGCCCACCCCCGAGCTGATCACCGTCCCGGGGCGGCTGCGCGGCACGATCAAGGCCGCCGAGCAGATCCTGGAGCGCACCAAGGCGGACTGCGTGGTCGGCTTCGGCGGCTACGTCGCCCTGCCCGGCTATCTGGCCGCCAAGCGCCTCGGCGTGCCCATCGTGATCCACGAGGCCAACGCCCGGCCGGGCCTGGCCAACAAGATCGGCTCGCGGTACGCGGCCCGGGTCGCCGTCTCCACCCCGGACAGCAAGCTGCGTGACGCCCGCTACATCGGCATCCCGCTGCGCCGCTCCATCGCCACGCTGGACCGCGCCGCCGTCCGGCCCGAGGCCCGCCACCGCTTCGGCCTCGATCCCAACCTGCCCACGCTGCTCGTCTCCGGCGGCTCGCAGGGCGCCCGGCGGCTGAACGAGGTGACGCAGGCGGTCGCCCCGTGGCTCCAGCAGGCCGGCATCCAGATCCTGCACGCGGTCGGCCCGAAGAACGAACTGCCGCAGGTGCACCAGATGCCGGGAATGCCCCCCTATATCCCGGTAAGTTACCTGGACCGGATGGACCTCGCGTACGCCGCGGCCGACATGATGCTCTGCCGCGCGGGCGCGATGACCGTCGCCGAACTCTCCGCCGTCGGACTCCCGGCCGCCTACGTCCCGCTGCCCATCGGCAACGGCGAACAGCGGCTCAACGCCCAGCCGGTGGTCAAGGCCGGCGGCGGGCTCCTCGTCGACGACGCGGAGCTGACGCCCGAGTGGGTGCAGCAGAACGTGCTGCCCGTGCTCGCCGACCCGCACCGGCTGTACGAGATGTCCCGCGCGGCGAGCGAGTTCGGCCGCCGGGACGCCGACGACCTGCTCGTCGGCATGGTGTACGAGGCGATCGCCTCGCGCCGGTAGGACCGTATGACGAAAGGGCAGTGAGCAGCGTGGCCGGACCCTCCACCGCCGAGCGCGGAGAACGCCAGCAGGAGTCGTCCGGCCCGCCGCCCGCCCGCGGGCCGGCACGGCGGCGCCTTCGCGCGATCGTCGCCCTGGCCGCCCTCCTCGTGCTCCTCGGGGGCGGTTCCGCCTGGGTCCTGTACGGCTCCACGTGGCTGCGCGTCGAGCACGTCTCGGTGTCGGGCACGCGCGTGCTGACCCCGGCCGAGGTGCGCCAGGCGGCGGCCGTGCCCGTCGGAAAACCGATGATTTCCGCCAATACGGAGGCCATCGAAGCCCGACTTCGCCGGAAATTGCCCAGAATTGACACCGTAGAGGTGATTCGTTCCTGGCCGCATGGAATCGGCCTGAACGTGATCGAGCGCACTCCGGTCCTGCTGATCCGAAAGGGCGGGAACTTCGTCGAAGTCGACGACGACGGTGTTCGCTTCGCCACGGTCGCGCGGGCGCCGGACGGCGTTCCGATGCTGGAACTGTCCGCGTCCCGGACGGGTCCCGGCGCCGCCAGCTTCCGGCGCTTCGGCACCGACCGGCTGGTGCGCGAGGCGGTCCGGGCCGCGGGGGACCTGCCGGCCGCGGTGGCGAGGGCCACCCGGACCGTCCACGTGCGCACCTACGACGACATCACGCTGGAGCTGGCCGGCGGGCGCACCGTCGAGTGGGGCAGCGGCGAGCAGGGCCGCGCCAAGGCGCGGGCCCTCACGGCTCTCATGAAAGCATCCCCCGGCGCGCGGCACTTCGACGTGAGTGTGCCCACCGCCCCTGCGTCATCGGGGAGTTGACGCACATCCGCGCAGGCCAGCACCCTGGTTGGGCACCGCTACGGCTGATCACATAGGGTGAAAAGAAAAACGGGAGGTTCGGCGTGTTCGTTGAACGGGCGCCACTTGTCGACTTAGTGTCCTGTTCAGAAGACTCCAGGGAACAGACACACTGGTAACCCTAAACTTCAGGGTTAGGGTTCGGGTCGGCGCTACGGACCGTCCCATTCGGCATCCGTCGTCCCGGCGCGGGGCACCGCACGGCGGCGACAACGTAATTCGAGGCGAGAGGCCTTCGACGTGGCAGCACCGCAGAACTACCTCGCAGTCATCAAGGTCATCGGTGTCGGCGGCGGTGGTGTCAATGCCATCAACCGGATGATCGAGGTCGGTCTCAAGGGCGTCGAGTTCATCGCCATCAACACCGATGCACAGGCGCTGTTGATGAGCGACGCCGACGTCAAGCTCGACGTCGGCCGCGAACTCACCCGCGGACTCGGCGCCGGAGCCAACCCGGCCGTCGGCCGCAAGGCCGCCGAGGACCACCGCGAGGAGATCGAGGAGGTCCTCAAGGGGGCCGACATGGTCTTCGTGACGGCCGGTGAAGGCGGCGGCACCGGCACCGGCGGCGCGCCCGTCGTGGCCAACATCGCGCGCTCGCTGGGCGCCCTCACCATTGGTGTGGTCACCCGCCCGTTCACCTTCGAGGGACGGCGCCGCGCGAACCAGGCCGAGGACGGCATCGCCGAGCTCCGCGAAGAGGTCGACACCCTCATCGTCATCCCGAACGACCGGCTGCTGTCCATCTCGGACCGCCAGGTCTCGGTCCTGGACGCCTTCAAGTCCGCCGACCAGGTCCTGCTCTCCGGTGTTCAGGGCATCACCGACCTCATCACCACCCCCGGCCTGATCAACCTCGACTTCGCCGACGTCAAGTCGGTCATGTCCGAGGCCGGTTCGGCCCTCATGGGCATCGGCTCGGCCCGCGGCGACGACCGCGCGGTGGCCGCGGCCGAGATGGCGATCTCCTCGCCGTTGCTGGAGGCGTCCATCGACGGCGCCCGTGGCGTGCTGCTCTCCATCTCCGGCGGCTCCGACCTCGGCCTGTTCGAGATCAACGAGGCCGCCCAGCTGGTCAGCGAGGCCGCCCACCCCGAGGCCAACATCATCTTCGGCGCGGTCATCGACGACGCCCTCGGCGACGAGGTCCGGGTCACCGTCATCGCGGCCGGCTTCGACGGCGGCCAGCCGCCCGCCCGCCGGGACAACGTCCTCGGCGCGGCCTCCGGACCGGCCCCCGCCCGCCGCGAGGAGCCCGCTCCGGCCCGGCCGAGCGAGCCGAGCCGTCCGTCCTTCGGCTCGCTGGGCAGCGTCAAGCCCAAGGAGGAGCCGGAGCCGGCGCCCGAGCCGGTGACGGAGATCCCGGTCGCTCCGCCGGTGACGCCGGCGCCCCGGACCTACTCGGACAGCGCGGCCGAGGAACTGGACGTCCCGGACTTCCTCAAGTGATAGGACAGCGCGAGAGCGTGAGCGGCGCGCACTTCGCCTTCACCGACCGGTGGGGCGGGGTGAGCGCCGCTCCGTATGAGGAGCTGAACCTCGGCGGCGCGGTCGGTGACGCGCCCGAGGCGGTCCAGGGCAACCGGGAGCTGGCGGCCAAGTCGCTCGGCCTGGACCCCGGCCGGGTCGTCTGGATGAACCAGGTGCACGGCGCCGACGTCGCCGTGGTGGACGAGCCGTGGGGCGAGCAGCCGGTGCCGGAGGTCGACGCGATCGTCACCGCCCGGCGCGGACTCGCCCTCGCCGTCCTCACCGCCGACTGCGTGCCGGTGCTGCTGGCCGACCCCGTGGCCGGGATCGTCGCCGCGGCCCACGCCGGCCGGCCCGGCATGCTCAAGGGGGTCGTCCCCGCCGCCGTACGCGCCATGGTCGGACTTGGTGCCGAGGCGCGCCGGATCGTCGCCCGCACCGGCCCGTGCGTGTGCGGCCGGTGCTACGAGGTGCCGGAGGCGATGCGCGCCGAGGCGGCCGCCGTCGAGCCGGCGGCGCACGCCGAAACGAGCTGGGGCACGCCGGCGCTCGATGTGAGCGCCGGGGTGCACGCGCAGCTCGACCGGCTCGGGGTGTGCGACCGGGCGCAGGCGCCGGTGTGCACGCTGGAGTCGGACGACCACTTCTCGTACCGCCGCGACCGCACCACCGGGCGGCTCGCGGGCTATGTCTGGCTGGACTGATGGGGCATGACGGACCGTAAGACCGAACTCGCCGCGAATCTGGCGAAGGTGGAGGAGCGCATCGCCGCCGCATGCGCGGCGGCCGGGCGCGCGCGGGAGGAGGTGACCCTGATCGTGGTCACCAAGACCTACCCGGCGAGCGATGTGCGGATCCTGTCGGAACTCGGGGTGCGCCATGTCGCCGAGAACCGCGACCAGGACGCGGCCCCCAAGGCCGCCGCCTGTGCGGATCTGGCCCTGAAGTGGCACTTTGTCGGTCAGTTGCAGACCAACAAGGTCCGTTCCGTGGTCGGTTACGCCGATGTCGTGCAGTCCGTCGACCGTTCCCGGCTCGTCGCCGCGCTGTCGAAGGAGGCGGTGCGGGCGGAGCGCGAGGTCGGATGCCTCATCCAGGTCGCGTTCGACGCCGGCGCGAGCGGCAGGGGCGACCGCGGTGGCGTGGCCCCGGCAGGAATCGAAGAGTTGGCCGACCTCGTCGCCGAGGCGCCCGGACTGCGGCTCGACGGGCTGATGACCGTCGCTCCGCTCACCGGGGAATACGCGGGGCGCGAACAGGCGGCGTTCGAGCGCCTGGTGGTTTTGTCGACTGACCTGCGCCGCGCCCATCCGACTGCAACCATGGTGTCGGCAGGGATGAGCGCGGACCTCGAACAGGCCGTGGCCGCCGGGGCGACACATGTGCGCGTCGGCACCGCGGTACTCGGAGTCCGCCCCAGGCTCGGGTAACGTCGCCAGGAAGTCGGACCACAGCAGAAAATATGGTCAGTGCGCGCCAAGGCGGGCACAACGACCACGTGGATCGCGGGCACTTGGCAGTCGTCAGTCGATCCACCACAGAGCGGAGGACTCAGAGCATGGCCGGCGCGATGCGCAAGATGGCGGTCTACCTCGGCCTCGTGGAGGACGATGGGTACGACGGCCGCGGATTCGACCCCGACGACGACTTCGAGCCCGAACTGGACCCGGAGCCCGAGCGAGACCACCGACGGCACGAGCCGTCGCACCAGTCGCACGGTGCACACCAGTCCCAAAGGGACGAAGAGGTGCGAATCGTACAACCGCCCGCGCCTCGCGAACCGGTGGCCCGTTCGACCTCGCTCGCCGCGGAATCCGGACGCCCGGCGCGGATCGCGCCCGTGGCATCCATCACACAAGAACGTCAGTCCCTGGAGAAGAACGCGCCGGTGATCATGCCCAAGGTCGTGTCGGAACGAGAGCCTTACCGGATCACCACGCTCCACCCGCGGACCTACAACGAGGCCCGTACCATCGGGGAACACTTCCGTGAGGGCACCCCGGTGATCATGAATCTGACTGAGATGGATGACACAGACGCCAAGCGACTTGTCGACTTTGCGGCCGGTTTGGTGTTTGGTCTTCACGGCAGCATCGAGCGGGTGACGCAGAAGGTGTTCCTGTTGTCTCCTGCTAACGTCGATGTCACGGCGGAGGACAAGGCCCGCATCGCAGAGGGCGGGTTCTTCAACCAGAGCTGAGACGTACGGCCGGATCGAAGCACGGAAGAGCACGGAACAGGGGAGAGGGAACCACAGGCCATGAGCGTGTTCGCGCAGGTGATCTACATCGCGCTGATGGTGTTCCTCGTCGTGCTCATCTTCCGGCTGGTCATGGACTACGTTTTCCAGTTCGCCCGCTCGTGGCAACCCGGCAAGGCGATGGTGGTCGTACTGGAGGCCACCTACACTGTCACCGATCCACCGCTGAAGCTTCTGCGGCGGTTCATCCCGCCGCTGCGTCTCGGGGGCGTGGCGCTCGACCTGTCCTTCTTCGTACTGATGATCATCGTCTACATTCTCATCTCCGTCGCGGGGAGCTTCGTGAGATGAGGATGGGGACGATCCGGTCTTGCCGACTGCCGATGACTACGTTGAGGTGAAGAGATGCCGTTGACCCCCGAGGACGTGCGGAACAAGCAGTTCACGACCGTCCGCCTCCGAGAAGGCTATGACGAGGACGAGGTCGATGCCTTCCTCGACGAGGTCGAAGCCGAACTGACCCGTCTGCTCCGCGAGAACGAGGACCTGCGCGCCAAGCTGGCCGCGGCCACCCGTGCCGCCGCGCAGAACCAGCAGAACGCGCGCAAGCCCCCCGAGCAGGACCAGCAGCAGCACCAACAGCACCAGCACCAGCAGCAGCACCAGCAGCAGCAGGGCATGCGAGGTCCCGGCGCTCCCGTGCCCGCCGGGATATCGGGCCCGCCGCAGCAGCAGATGGGTGGCCCCATGGGTGGTCCGCCCCAGCTGCCGAGCGGTGCCCCGCAGCTGCCCGCCGGCCCCGGCGGTCAGGGCGGCCCGCAGGGTCCCGGCCCGATGGGCCAGGGTCCGATGGGTCAGGGCCCGATGGGCGGTCAGCCGCCCATGCAGCAGCAGATGGGCGGCCCGATGGGCGGTCCCATGGGTGGCCCCATGGGCGGTCCGATGGGCGGCCCCGGTCAGGGCCCCGGTGGCGACAGCGCCGCCCGTGTCCTCTCGCTGGCCCAGCAGACCGCCGACCAGGCGATCGCCGAGGCCCGCTCCGAGGCCAACAAGATCGTCGGCGAGGCCCGCAGCCGCGCCGAGGGTCTGGAGCGTGACGCCCGTGCCAAGGCCGACGCCCTGGAGCGGGACGCGCAGGAGAAGCACCGCGTCGCCATGGGCTCCCTGGAGTCCGCCCGCGCCACACTGGAGCGCAAGGTCGAGGACCTGCGCGGCTTCGAGCGCGAGTACCGCACGCGCCTGAAGTCGTACCTGGAGTCGCAGCTGCGTCAGCTGGAGACCCAGGCCGACGACTCGCTGGCCCCGCCGCGCACCCCGGCCACCGCGTCCCTGCCGCCGTCCCCGGCGCCCTCCATGGCCCCGGCCGGCGCCAGCGCCCCGTCCTACGGCGGCAACCAGACGATGGGGGGCAACCCCTCGCCGTCCGGCCCGTCCTACGGCGGCCAGCAGCAGATGACCCCGGCCATGACCCAGCCCATGGCTCCGGTCCGCCCGCAGGGCCCGTCCCCGATGGGTCAGGCTCCCTCGCCGATGCGTGGGTTCCTGATCGACGAGGACGACAACTGAGCACCGGCCACCAGTACGACAACGGCGTCGGCAGCGTCTGATAGGGCGGGCCCCCCGGACTTCGGTCCCGGGGGCCCGCCCTTTTTACGCGGGTTGCGTGACGAGACGGCCCATGAAGGAAGGGCCCGGCCTCCCCTGAGGGAGGCCGGGCCCTTCGCGCACCGCTGGGCGCTTACGCCTTGCGCAGCCGGAACGTGAGGGACAGCCCCTCGTCGGTGAACGGCTCACCGAAGCTGTCGTCGGCCTCGCCCTGCCCGAAGTCGGTCGACAGCACCTCGTCGGCGATCAGCCCCGCGTGCTCGGCGAGGGCCGCCATCACGGCCGGGTCCGTGGAGGTCCAGCGCAGCGCGATCCGGTCGGCGACGTCCAGGCCGCTGTTCTTGCGGGCCTCCTGGATCAGCCGGATCGCGTCACGGGCCAGGCCCGCCTGCCGCAGCTCCTCGGTGATCTCCAGGTCCAGCGCCACCGTGGCACCGGAGTCGGAGGCCACCGACCAGCCCTCGCGCGGGGTCTCGGTGATGATCACCTCGTCCGGAGCGAGGCTGACCGTCTCCCCGTCGAGCTCCACGGAGGCCGTGCCCTCGCGCAGGGCGAGGGACAGCGCGGCGGCGTCGGCGGCGGCGATCGCCTTCGCCACGTCCTGCACCCGCTTGCCGAACCGCTTGCCGAGCGCCCGGAAGTTGGCCTTCGCGGTCGTGTCGACCAGGCTGCCGCC
The DNA here is from genome assembly GCF_040704085.1 of Streptomyces sp. NPDC047841. NCBI lineage: Bacteria > Bacillati > Actinomycetota > Actinomycetes > Kitasatosporales > Streptomycetaceae > Streptomyces > Streptomyces sp. NPDC047841. The sequence goes on along the minus strand of NZ_JBEYRP010000010.1, from coordinate 275,246 downwards.
GACCTCGCTGAGCGACGCCAGTCCCTCGACGTTCAGCTCCTCCGTGATCTGCGTGTGCAGCTCCGTGTGCAGTGCCTCGAACCCGGTCGCGGCGATCAGCGCCCGGGACAGCGGCTGACGCGTCTTGACACCGGACTCCGCGCGCGTGGCGCGGCCCAGCTCGACCAGCCGGCGGACCAGGACCATCTGCTTCGACAGCTCCGGGTCGATCGCCGACAGGTCCGCCTCCGGCCAGGTGGCCAGGTGCACGGACTCCGGCGCGCCGGGGGTGACCGGAACGACCAGGTCCTGCCACACCCGTTCGGTGATGAACGGGGTGATCGGCGCCATCAGCTTGGTGACCGTCTCCAGCACCTCGTGCAGCGTGCGCAGCGCGGCCTTGTCGCCCTGCCAGAAGCGGCGGCGGGAACGGCGGACGTACCAGTTCGACAGGTCGTCGACGAACGCGGACAGCAGCTTGCCGGCGCGCTGGGTGTCGTACGCCTCCAGCGCCTGCGTCACCTGGTCGGTGAGCGCGTGCAGCTCGGACAGCAGCCACCGGTCCAGCACCGGGCGCTCGGCCGGCGCCGGGTCCGCCGCGGACGGCGCCCAGTTCGACGTACGGGCGTACAGGGCCTGGAAGGCGACCGTGTTCCAGTAGGTCAGCAGCGTCTTGCGGACGACCTCCTGGATGGTGCCGTGGCCCACCCGGCGCGCGGCCCACGGGGAGCCGCCGGCCGCCATGAACCAGCGCACCGCGTCCGCGCCGTGCTGGTCCATGAGCGGGATCGGCTGCAGGATGTTGCCCAGGTGCTTGGACATCTTGCGGCCGTCCTCGGCCAGGATGTGGCCCAGGCAGACGACGTTCTCGTACGACGACTTGTCGAAGACGAGCGTGCCGACGGCCATCAGCGTGTAGAACCAGCCGCGGGTCTGGTCGATCGCCTCGGAGATGAACTGCGCCGGGTACCGGCTCTCGAACAGCTCCTTGTTCTTGTACGGGTAGCCCCACTGCGCGAACGGCATCGAGCCCGAGTCGTACCAGGCGTCGATGACCTCCGGCACGCGCGTGGCCGTCGCGCCGCAGCCCTCCTGGGGGCAGGCGAAGGTGACCTCGTCGATGTACGGGCGGTGCGGGTCGAGGCCCGACTGGTCGGTGCCGGTCAGCTCGCTCAGCTCGGTGAGGGAGCCGACGCAGGTGAGGTGGTCCTCCCCGCAGCGCCAGATCGGCAGCGGGGTGCCCCAGTAGCGGTTGCGGGACAGTGCCCAGTCGATGTTGTTGTCCAGCCAGTCGCCGTACCGGCCGTGCTTGACCGTCTCCGGGAACCAGTTGGTCTTCTCGTTCTCCTGGATGAGCCGGTCCTTGATGGCCGTCGTGCGGATGTACCAGGAGGGCTGCGCGTAGTAGAGCAGCGCGGTGTGGCAGCGCCAGCAGTGCGGATAGCTGTGTTCGTACGGCAGGTGCTTGAAGAGCAGACCGCGCTGGTCGAGGTCGTCGGTGAGCTTTTCGTCCGCTTTCTTGAAGAAGACGCCGCCGACCAGCGGGACGTCCTCCTCGAAGGTGCCGTCCGGGCGGACCGGGTTGACGACCGGCAGGCCGTAGGAGCGGCAGACCCTGAGGTCGTCCTCGCCGAAGGCCGGGGACTGGTGCACCAGACCCGTGCCGTCGTCGGTGGTGACGTACTCGGCGTTCACGACGAAGTGCGCCGGGGCCGGGAACTCCACCAGCTCGAAGGGGCGTTGGTACGTCCAGCGCTCCATCTCGGCGCCGGTGAAGGTCTGGCCCGTGGTCTCCCAACCCTCGCCGAGCGCCTTGGCGACGAGCGGCTCGGCGACGACGAGCTTCTCCTCGCCGTCGGTGGCGACCACGTAGGTCACCTCCGGGTGCGCGGCGACCGCCGTGTTCGACACCAGGGTCCAGGGGGTCGTCGTCCACACCAGGAGCGCGGCCTGGCCGGCGAGCGGACCGGAGGTGAGCGGGAAACGGACGTACACCGACGGGTCGACGACCGTCTCGTACCCCTGCGCCAGCTCGTGGTCGGACAGGCCGGTGCCGCAGCGCGGGCACCAGGGGGCGACCCGGTAGTCCTGGGTGAGGAGCCCCTTGTCGAAGATCTGCTTCAGCGACCACCACACCGACTGCACGTAGTCGGGGTCCATGGTCCGGTAGGCGTCGTCCAGGTCGACCCAGTAGCCCATGCGGGTCGTCAGCTCGGCGAACGCGTCGGTGTGCCGGGTCACGGACTCGCGGCACTTGGCGTTGAACTCGGCGATGCCGTACGCCTCGATGTCCGGCTTGCCGGAGAAGCCCAGCTCCTTCTCGACGGCCAGCTCGACGGGCAGTCCGTGGCAGTCCCAGCCCGCCTTGCGGGCCACGTGGTAGCCGCGCATGGTGCGGAAGCGGGGGAAGACGTCCTTGAAGACGCGGGCCTCGATGTGGTGGGCGCCGGGCATGCCGTTCGCGGTGGGCGGGCCCTCGTAGAACACCCATTCCGGGCGGCCCTCGGACTGCTCCAGGCTCTTGGCGAAGATCTTCTGCTCGCGCCAGAAGTCGAGCACGGCGTGTTCAAGAGCGGGCAGGTCGACCTGTGCGGGCACCTGGCGGTACGTCGGCGCTGTCATCTGCGAGCATCCTCCAACGGACTTGCTGCCTTCCGTCGGAGGGACGAGAGCCTTCGTTCTGTCTACGCCGTGTGCGGCGCGCTCCCGCGGTACCACCCTCCTTGGCCCCCCGCCACGCCGTACGCGCCGGTGAGCCCCCTCATTGGGGTCGCGAAGCCGGTTCTACTCGCCGCCGCCCTGCGGCTGCGGCTTTCTTCCGGCGGCTCCGGGGTGATCTTCACGTCGCGCTCGCCCCCGGGCTCACACCGTCCCCGGGTCGCTCTGGGCTGCCTACGCCGCTACTCGTCCCCATCCACGCTTCTCGCTCCGCCCAGTGTACGGCGCCGCGCGGACAGCGGCGGACCGGTTTTCCGGGCGGCGCGGGCGCGGGCCCTGCGACCGGGCCGCATGACCCGAATGGCGAGGGGCGCGGGCGCCGGGGCCGGTGCGGGCGCGGTCCGGCGGATTACCCGGCGGGGAGCTGGGCACAACGGATGCATGCCCGTGGCTCGGGGGGTGCGGGCGGGCGAATCGGGCGGTGTGCCCCGTTGCCGCGGGACTCAAGTCGATTTATCGTCCCAGCACGATTCGCGAGCAAGATCACAATATGTGAAGGGGCCGCGGCCATGGTGGCGAAGAAGACCGCCGTACAGCAGCCGGCGACCGGGAAGACCGGCGCGAGGTCTGCCACCAAGAAGACGGCTCCGGGCAGGACGGCCGCCACGGACACGGCTGCCGCGAAGACGGCCGCCGCCAAGACTGCCGCCGTTGATGCGGTGGACACCAAGGTGGTGGACACCAAGGTGGTGGACGCCAGGACGGTGGACGCCAGGACGGTGGACACCAAGGCGGTCGGAGGGAGGAAATCGGCCGCCGCGGGGAAGGCTGCGAAGAAGGCGGCTGAGAAGAAGACGCCTGAGAAGAAGGCCGCTCAGAAGAAGGCCGCCGAGAAGAGGGTGGCTGTGCAGGAGACGGCCGGAGGGGCGGCAGGCAGGACGGCCGCCAAGGCGGTCGCCGGGAAGCCGGCGGTGAAGGACGCGGCGGCTGGGAAGCCGGCCGTGGCGGAGAAGGCCGCGCTGAGGAAGACGGCCACGAAGCGGCCGGCCGCCCACCGGACGGCCGCGGCGGAGAAGTCCGCGGTGAAGGAAGCGGCCGCCGAGGCGACGGCCGCGGAGGAAGCGGCCGGCAAGAAGGCCGTCGCCAAGAAGGCCGCCCCCGGGAAGGCCGCTGCCGACAAGGCAGCGGTGAAGGAGGCGGCCGCCACGAGCACGACCAAGGACGCGGGCGCGGCGCGGGCCGCGAAGCAGACGGGAGCCACGACAGTGGTTGCGAAGAAGACTCCTGGCACGGCCACGGCGGAACAGACCGCCGTTCCCAAGGCGAGGCTCGGCGCGGTGGAGCCCGGCGAACTGGCGGTACGCCCCGGCGAGGACCCCTGGACCGCGGAGGAGGTCGACGGGGCGCGCGCGGAGCTGCAGTCCGAGATGGAGCGGCTGCGGGAGGAGATCAGCTCGTCCGAGGCGTCCCTGGTCGGCCTGATGCGGGACTCCGGTGACGGCGCCGGCGACGACCAGGCCGACACCGGCACCAAGAACATCACGCGCGAGCACGAGCTGGCGCTGGCCGCCAACGCGCGCGAGATGCTGGTCCAGACCGAGCGCGCCCTGGAACGGCTCGACGCGGGCACCTACGGCGTGTGCGAGAACTGCGGCAACCCCATCGGGAAGGCCCGGATGCAGGCGTTCCCCAGGGCCACGCTGTGCGTGGAGTGCAAGCAGAAGCAGGAACGCCGCTCCTGAGCGCGAGGGGCCCTCGGGACGTGCCGTAGTCTCGTCCTCAGTCAGGGCACCTAGGTTGAGGGACTCACGTGGCAGAGGCGGAGCGGATCATCGGTACGCCGGACACCCCGGACGACGGCGGCGAGCACACGGCGGCGGCCGGGGCGCCCGCCGGCACCGGCGCGGGCGGGCAGGGGGCCACGGCGGCGCGGACCGGCCGCGGGCGCCGGATCGCCGTGCTGTTCGCGGTGGCCGCGTTCGCGTACGCCCTCGACCTGGTCAGCAAGATGCTCGTCGTGTCCCGTCTGGAGGGGCACACGCCCATCCAGGTCGTCGGGGACCTGCTGGAGCTGCACGCGATCCGCAACCCGGGTGCCGCCTTCGGGTTCGGCGCGGCCTTCACGGTGATCTTCACGCTGATCGCCGCGGCCGTGATCGTCGTGATCATCCGCCTGGCCCGCAAGCTGTACAGCTTCCCCTGGGCCGTCGCGCTCGGCCTGCTGCTCGGCGGCGCGCTCGGCAACCTCACCGACCGGATCTTCCGGGCGCCGGGCGTCTTCGAGGGCGAGGTGGTGGACTTCATCGCGCCCAAGGGCTTCGCCGTGTTCAACCTCGCGGACTCGGCCATCGTGTGCGGCGGCATCCTGATCGTGCTGCTGTCCTTCCGCGGCCTGGACCCCGACGGCACGGTCCACAAGGACTGATCCCACCCTCCCGGGTTTTCCACAGGCTCGTGCGGAGCCGTCCGGCCCGTCCGGCATACTCGACGGGTGAGCACGATTCCCGAGATCCGTACCCTGCCCGTGCCCGACGGCCTGGAGGGCGAGCGCGTCGACGCCGCCATCTCCCGCATGTTCGGCTTCTCCCGCACGAAGGCGGCGGAGCTGGCCGCGGCCGGCAAGGTCCAGGTCGACGGCGCGGTGGTCGGCAAGTCCGAGCGGGTGCGCGGCGGCGCCTGGCTCGAGGTCGAGATGCCGCAGGCGCCCGCGCCGGTGCAGGTGGTCGCCGAGCCGGTCGAGGGCATGGAGATCGTGCACGACGACGATGACGTGGTCGTGATCGTCAAGCCGGTCGGCGTGGCCGCGCACCCGTCGCCGGGCTGGTCCGGCCCCACCGTCATCGGCGGTCTCGCCGCCGCCGGGTACCGCATCTCCACGTCCGGCGCCGCCGAGCGCCAGGGCATCGTGCACCGGCTGGACGTCGGCACGTCGGGCCTGATGGTGGTCGCCAAGTCGGAGCGGGCGTACACGTCGCTCAAGCGCCAGTTCAAGGAGCGCACGGTCGACAAGCGCTACCACACCCTGGTCCAGGGCCACCCGGACCCGACGAGCGGCACCATCGACGCCCCGATCGGCCGCCACCCGAACCACGACTACAAGTGGGCGGTCACGGCCGACGGCAAGCCCTCGGTGACCCACTACGACCTCATCGAGGCCTTCCGCGCCGCCTCCCTGCTGGACGTCAAGCTGGAGACGGGCCGCACCCACCAGATCCGCGTCCACATGGCCGCCCACCGCCACCCGTGCGTCGGCGACCTCACCTACGGCGCCGACCCCACCCTCGCCAAGCGGCTGCGCCTGACCCGCCAGTGGCTGCACGCCGTCCGCCTCGGCTTCGAGCACCCCGGCGACGGCTCGTGGGTCGAGTTCGAGAGCGACTACCCCGAGGACCTCCAGCAGGCCCTCGACCAGGTCCGGGAGGAGACATGGGCGTGAGCCCCGCGTACACCGTCCGGGTCGCCGAGGACCCCGCCGACCGCGAGGCCTGCTTCGCGGTGCGCAAGGAGGTCTTCGTGGCCGAGCAGGGCGTGGCCGAGGACATCGAGTACGACGCCTACGACGCCGTGGCCGTGCACGTGCTGGCGGTCCGCGACGACGGGGTGCCGCTGGGCACCGGGCGCCTGCTGCACGGTGAGGCGGCGGCCGCGAAGACCGGCGGGGACCCGGCGGTTGGCTCCCTGGGCCGGCTCGCCGTCTCCCGGGAGGCCCGTGGGCTCGGCGTCGGCGCGGCCCTGGTGCGCGCCATAGAGGACGCGGCCCGCGCGCGTAGCCTCACGGCGGTGGACCTGCACGCGCAGACCCAGGCCCTGGGTTTCTACGAGCGGCTCGGCTACGAGGCGTACGGCCCGGAGTTCCCGGACGCGGGCATACCGCACCGGGCGATGCGCCGGACCCTGTAGCCGGCGGAGCCGCTGGGGCCACTGGGGCTGAGGGGCCGGGGAGCCGCCGCCGGTCGCACGGTCCTGCGGTGGGGCGCGCGGGCGTCAAGGCGTCGGTACGCCGGGTCGCGGGCGTCGTGGCAGGCTTGAGGTCTGCCGTGTGATCGTCGACTCCCGGAGCGCCGTCCGTGGACCAGCTGGCTCTGTTGTTCGTACTGCTGCTCGGGGCCCTGGTGAGCGTCCCGTTGGGGGACCGGTTCGGGCTGCCGGCGCCCGTGCTGATGACCCTGTTCGGCGGGGCCCTGGCCGTGGCCGATTTCGTGCCCAACGTGAACATCCCGCCGGACCTGATCCTGCCCGGACTGCTGCCACCGCTGCTCTACGCCGCCGTGCGCCGGACCTCCTGGCGGCAGTTCGCGGCCAACATCCGGCCGATCTTCCTGCTGGCCGTGGCCCTGGTGTTCGTCACGACGGTGTGCGTGGCGTTCGTCGCCAACGCCGTCGTGCCGGGGCTGCCGATTGCCGCCGCCGTCGCGCTGGGTGCCCTGATCGCGCCGCCGGACCCGGTCGCCGCGACCAGCGTCGCCGGACAGCTGGGGCTGCCGCGCCGGCTGGTGTCGATCCTGGAGGGCGAGGGCCTCTTCAACGACGTCACCGCCATCGTGCTGTACCACGTGGCCATCGCGGCGGCCGTGAGCGGTGCGTTCTCGCCCTGGCGGGCCGGTCTGGACCTGGTGCTGTCCGCGGTCGTCGCGGTGGCCGTGGGCCTGGCGCTGGGCTGGGGCGCGAACAGGCTGATGGACCTCCTCGGCGATCCGACCCTGCAGATCGGCATGACCCTGCTGGTGCCGTACGCCTCCTACGTGCTCGCCGAGAAGCTGCACGGCTCCGGGGTGCTCGCGGTGCTCACCACGGCGCTCTTCCTCGCCGAGTACGCCACCGACGCCGACGACGTGATGACCCGGCTCGCCGGACACACCTTCTGGGACATCATCGACACGCTCGTCACCGGCGTCGCCTTCGGACTGATCGGACTGGAGCTGCACAACGCCATCCGCACGGCCCAGGGCCGGTGGGGCGAGATGCTCGGCTGGGCGGCGGCCGTCGTGGGCGTGGTGGTCGTCGTACGGCTGCTGTGGCTGCTGCCGGCGACCTGGCTGACCAAGCGGCTGCACGCCCGCCGGGACTACGACGAGGAGATCCCGGTGAGCTGGCGGGAGACCGTCGTGATGTGGTGGTCCGGGATGCGCGGTGTGGCCTCGGTGGCGCTGGCGCTGGCCGTGCCGCTCAAGACGGACGCCGGGGCGCCGTTCCCCGACCGGGACGAGATCGTCTTCATCGCCTTCGGGGTGATCGTCGCCACGCTGGTGGTGCAGGGGCTGACGCTGCCCTGGCTGGTGAAGCGGCTGGGGGTGCGGGCCGACTCCGAAGGGGAGAAGGAGTTCGAGAAGCAGCTCGCGGTGCGGGCGGCGAGGGCGGCGAAGCGGCGGCTGCGGGAGATCGAGCAGGTGGAGGAGCTGCCCGAGGAGCTGTCCGAGCAGATGCTGCGGCGGGCCTTCGACATCGGGATCCGGATCAGTCCGGACATGGGGGAGGAGGAGCGGCGGGAGGCGCACCACCAGCGGGCCAAGCGGCTCAAGCGGGTGCGGCGCATCCAGAACGAAATGCTGAGCGCCGCCCGCCACGAGGTGCTGGCGGCGCGGAGCGAACCGGGGGCGGACCCGGAGATCGTGGACCGGGTGCTCCGGCACCTCGACGTGCGCAGCCTGCGCTGAGTGCCGCGCACCAGGCACCGGCCGGTCACGTGCACCAGGCCCCGGGCAGTCATATGAATGTGCCGGCCCTGTGGACAACTCCCGGCGTCGTCCGTCCCCGTCTCCTACTCTCGGATCATGACTCGCAACATCGTGATCAGCGGCGGCGGTACGGGCATCGGGCTGGCGGCGGCGCGGGCGTTCGCGGCGGACGGGGACCGGGTGCTGTTGCTCGGCCGGCGCGCGGACGTGCTGGAGGAGGCCGGTGTGCCCGGGGCGCTCAGCTACGCGGCGGACCTGTCCGATCCGGGTGAGGTGCGCGGGGTGGCCCGGTTCGTGGCGGACGAGCTGGGCACCGTGGACGTGCTCGTGAACAGCGCCGGCGGAGCCGGGTACCTGGAGCCGGCGGCCGGCGGCGACGACCCCCTCGACCGGGTCGCCCACCAATGGACCGTCAACTTCCGGCAGAACACCCTGACCGCGGCGCTCCTCACCGAGGCGCTGAAGGACCGGCTCGCCACGCCCGGCGGAAGGGTGCTGTTCCTCAGTTCCATCGCCGCCTACCGGGGCTCGGGCACGGGTGCCTACGCGGCGGCCAAGGCCGGGCTGCACCCGTACGCCCACGACCTGGCCCGGGAGCTGGGCCCGCGCGGCATCACCGTCAACGTGGTCGCGCCCGGCTACGTGGAGGACACCGAGTTCTTCGGCGACACCATGGACGCGGCCCGGCGGGAGAGGCTCATCGCGGACACCTCGAACGGCCGCGCCGGCATACCGGGGGACGTCGCCGAGACCCTGCGCTGGCTGGCCTCGCCCGCCGCCGGGCACGTCACCTCGCAGATAGTCCAGGTGAACGGAGGCGCCGAACGGGGGCGTTGAGCGGCGTGCCCGGTCAGCCCCGGCCGGTGCGCGGGAACTCGTAGGCCCGGCGCAGGGACGCGCGGTCGGGGGACGGGACACGGGACGGCGGCAGCACCGAATCCGCGGTGTTCACCCGGGGCAGCGCGTAGGGGTGCTCCGCCGACAGCCAGCTGATCATCTGCTCGCGGACCGCGACCCGCACCGTCCAGATGTCGTCGGCGTCCTTCGCCGTCACCAGCGCGCGCACCTGGATGGTGTTCGGTGTGGTGTCCGTCACCTGGAGGTTGCACGCGCGGCCGTCCCAGGCCGAGCAGGCGCGCAGGATGTCCCGCAGCTTCTCGCGCATCGCCTCGATCGGCGCGCTGTGGTCGAGATGCCAGTAGACGATCCCGGTCATCTGCGGGGTGCCGCGGGACCAGTTCTCGAAGGGTTTGGAGGTGAAGTACGACACCGGCATGGTGATCCGGCGCTCGTCCCAGGTCCGTACGGTCAGGAAGGTCAGGGTGATCTCCTCCACCGTGCCCCACTCGCCGTCGACCACGACGGTGTCGCCGATGCGCACCATGTCGCCGAAGGCGATCTGGAGCCCGGCGAACATGTTGGAAAGCGTCGACTGGGCGGCGACACCGGCGATGGCGGCGATGATGCCCGCCGAGGCCAGCAGGGAGGCGCCCGCCGCGCGCATCGCCGGGAACGTCAGCAGCATCGACGAGGCGGCCACGACGATGACGATCGCCGACACCACCCGCATGATCAGCTCCACCTGCGTGCGCACCCGGCGCACGCGGGCCGCGTCGCGGTGAACGCGGGCATAGCGGGAGTAGGTGGTCTCGACGATCGCCGCGGCGATCCGGATCACCAGCCAGGCAACCGAGCCGATCAGCACCAGCGTCAGCGTCCGGCCGACGCCGACCTGGTGCCGCTCCAGCAGCTTCGCCTGGTCGTACGACCCGCGCAGCAGGGCGCTGCACAGGACGAGCTGGTAGGGGATGCGGGCACGGCGCAGCAGCCCCCACAGGGGGTTGCCGTGGTCGCGTTGGTCGGCCTTGCCCAGCAGCCGGTCGGTGCCCCAGCCGATGGCCAGGGTCAGCAGCACCGTGCCGCCGAGCACGATCAGTGGACGGAGTACGTTCTCCATGCCTCCGCTCCTAACCGGCGCACGGAGGGCATGAACATGTGAGTTCGGCGCGTTCCTGGGTAGTGCGGCACCGGCACTGCCGTGGCCGGCTGGCACCATGGCCTCATGAACATCATGCTCTTTCACTCGACCTACGGGCTCAGGCCCGCGGTGCGCGAGGCCGCGGACCGGCTGCGCGCGGCGGGCCACGAGGTGTGGACGCCGGACCTCTTCGAGGGACGCACGTTCGGCACCGCCGAGGAGGGCATGGAGTTCAAGGAGCGGATCGGCAAGGAGGAACTGCTCAAGCGGGCCGTGCTGGCGGCGGCGCCGTACTCGGACCGGGGGCTGGTGTACGCGGGGTTCTCGCTCGGTGCCTCCGTCGCCCAGACCCTGGCCCTCGGCGACGCCAAGGCGCGCGGGCTGCTGCTCCTGCACGGCACGTCGGACATCGCGCCGAACGCGCAGGTGGACGAACTGCCGGTGCAGCTGCACGTGGCGGAGCCGGACCCGTTCGAGACGGACGACTGGCTGAGCGCCTGGTACCTGCAGATGGGCCGGGCGGGCGCCGATGTGGAGGTGTACCGGTACGCCGGGGCCGGGCACCTGTACACCGACCCCGAGCTGCCGGACTACGACGCGGAGGCCGCCGAGGCCACCTGGCGGGTGGCGCTCGGCTTCCTCGAATCGCTCGGCTGAGCGGTCACGCCGGGGCGGTCACACCGGGTCGTAGGCCCGCTCGACCTTCTGCGTGCCGCTGCGGGTGCGGTAGGAACGCACCCAGCTGGAGGTGGCGTCGGCGTCGGTGCGGTCGGACAGCACGTAGTAGTCCATCTGCGCGCGGTCGGCTGTGATGTCGAGCACGCCGTAGCCGTGCCGGTCGGTGTCCACCCAGTGGACGTGCCGGTTGGCGGCCTTGATGACCGGCGCGGCGACCGCGGAGACCGTGCCCTCGGGCACCTTCACGATGTCGTCCAGGTTGTCCGAGGTCACCGAGGTCACCACGAACTCGGTGGCCGCCGACGCCGACAGCGGGTAGGTGCCCGCGTCCACCGGGACGTCGTTGGCCCACGCCATGTGGATGTCACCGGTCAGGAAGACGGTGTTGCCGATGGCGTTGGAGCGCAGGTGGGCCAGCAGTTCGCGGCGGTCGTCGGTGTAGCCGTCCCACTGGTCGGTGTTGGCGGCGATGCCCTCCTGCGGCAGCCCGAGCAGCTTGGCGAGCGGCTTGAACAGGTCGGCGGAGAGCGAGCCGAAGGAGAAGGGCGAGATCATCACCGAGTTGCCGACCAGCCGCCACCTGGTGTCGGAGGCCTTCAGACCGGCCTTCAGCCAGTCGAGCTGGGCGCGCCCGGTGAGCGTGCGGTCCGGGTCGTCCACCGAGCCGCTGGCCGTGGACGCCTGCTGGGAGCGGAAGGAACGCAGGTCCAGCAGGGAGAGGTCGGCGAGCTTGCCGAAGCGCAGCCGGCGGTAGGTGGTGCCGGCGACGGCCGGGCGGACCGGCATCCACTCGAAGTAGGCCTGCTTCGCCGCCGCCTGACGGGCCGCCCAGGTGCCCTCGGCGCCCTCGGTGTGGTTGACGGCGCCGCCGGACCAGGCGTTGTCGGCGAACTCGTGGTCGTCCCAGATCGCGATGACCGGCGCCTTCAGGTGCAGGGCCTGGAGGTCGGGGTCGGTCTTGTACCTGGCGTGCCGGATCCGGTAGTCGGCGAGGGTGAGGATCTCGTGGGCGGGCGCGTGCGGGCGGACGACCTGGCCCCGGGTTCCGTACTCGCCGGACTTGTACTCGTAGATGTAGTCGCCGAGGTGCAGCCAGGCGTCCAGGTCGTTGCGGGCCGCGAGGTGGCGGTAGGCGGAGAAGTAGCCGGCCTCCCAGTTGGCGCAGGAGACCACGCCGAAGCGCAGGGAGGAGACGTCCGCGTCCGCCGCCGGCGCGGTGCGGGTGCGCGCCACCGGGGAGTCGGTGCCGCCGGCCGAGAAGCGGAACCAGTAGTCGGTGGCCGGCTCCAGGCCGCGGATGTCGGCCTTCACGGTGTGGTCGGAGGCGGCCGTGGCGGTGGTGGAGCCCTTGGCGACGATGGCGGTGAACGCCTTGTCCCTGGCGACGGCCCAGCTGACCTCGGTGTCCGGGCCGAGCCCCGAACCCGGTATCGCCTCGGGGACCGGGGTCACCCGGGTCCACAGCAGCACGCCGTCGGGCAGCGGGTCGCCGGAGGCGACACCGTGCAGGAAGGCGGGGGTGTCCGTGGCGGCGCGGGCCGAGGCCGCGACGGCCAGCGGGCCGGCCAGGACAGCGGTCGCCGCCGCGGCCTTGACGACCGTACGGCGGCGGGGCGGGAGCGGAGGCAGGCCCTGGGAGGTCTCGGATGATCTGTATCGACTGGTCACGGACGATCAGGTTACTGATCGGTACGCGCGAGAGCGGGCGAACTCGCGAAAGTTCGCCCGCTCTTCGGCTGATGGCCGGGTCAGCCCTTGAGAGCCGCCTCCAGCGCGGTGTTGAACTCGGCGACCGACATGGGCGCGTTCTTGCCGTCGGAGCCCGTCAGCGTCTTGCCGTCCATCTTCAGGGTCGGGGTGCCCGAGATGCCGTCCTTGTCGAAGATCTTGGACTCCTCCAGCGCCCACCGGTCGTAGGTGCCGTCCTTCACGGCCTTCTGGAACGCCGTGTTGCCCTTCAGCGCGGGGACGGTGTCGGCGATCTCGATCAGGTAGCCGTCGTCCTTGAACTTGTCGGTGGTCTCCTCGGGGTGCCACTTCTTGGAGTACATCGCGGTCTTGTACTCCAGGAACGCCTCGGGGCTGACGTTGAGCGCGGCGCCCAGGGCGCTGAGCGCGTTCTTGGAGCCCTCGCCGGTCAGGTTCTTGTCGAGGAAGGTGGCACCGACGTACTGGATCTTGAACTTGCCTGCGTCGAGGTCCTTCTTGACGGTCGGGCCGACCGTCTGCTCGAAGTCGGCGCAGACCGGGCAGCGCGGGTCCTCGTACATGACCAGCGTCTTCTTGGCGCTGCTCTTGCCGATGACGACCGTCGTACCGTCCGTGCCCGTGGTGTTGGCCGGCTTGACGAGCTTGTCGTCCTTCGCGGCCTCCCAGTAGGCGGGCTTGTTGTTCTGCACGACGGCGTAGCCGATGCCGCCGGCCGCGGCCAGGACGGCCACGACCGAGGCGGCCACGATGAGCTGCCGCCTGGCCTTGTCCCGCTTGGCCTGCCGCTCGCGCTCCTGGCGCAGCCGCTCCCGGGCCGCCGTCTTCTCCGCCTGGCTGTTCCGCTTGCTCATACTGGTGATCTCCATGTGGGACGCGCACAGGACGTACGCGGGATACGTGTGGGGGACTGCTGGTGCTCAGGCGAATGCCGGTGAGCACGGCGGTCCACGCCGTCCCAGGGAGTGCGTGAGGAGCCGGTCGCGGGCGGCGGCGCGGCGCGGGGCCGGGCGGGGCAGCCGGCGGGACGGCCGCGGCCGTGCGGCGACCGCGGCCACCGCCAGCAGCAGCGGCCGGAACGTGGTCGCGGCGACCGCCCGCAGCAGCTGGGTCAGTGCGCGCTCGCCCCGGCGCAGCCAGGCGGCGGCGAGCAGCCCCACGCCGATGTGCGCGGCGAGCAGCAGCCAGGCGGCGGCCGGGCTGGCGTGGGCGAGCACCGCCCCGGCATGGCCGGGAGCGCCGGTCATCCCGGTCAGCGGGGTGCCGACCCGGCCCTGGCACAGCACGTCCAGGCCGACCGCCCGCAGCGGACCGGCGACCGGGCCGCCCGCCCGGCCGTAGCAGGTGTCCTGGCCGGTGGTGAACACCGTGTCGGCGGCCAGTTCCAGCGGCACCAGCAGGGCCGCGATCCGGCCGAAGCCGCGCTCACCGCCCGCCAGCGCGTACGCGGTGACGAACACCCCGGCGGCGACGGCGCCCACGGTCGCCAGCGGCAGCGGAGCACGGGACAGCAGCACGTGCGACGCGGTGCTCAGCGTCACGACGAAGGCCGTGAACAGCGCCGCGCGCACGGCTCTGAGCTGGATCCCGGATATGTCCATAGCGAAAGGAGAGTCTGTCACGTACGCGGGTAAGGGACCCCTAAAGAGTGCCTGTGAATCCGCGAAGGTTACAGCCCCGGAATCCGGCCGTTGCGGAACAGGTCGACGAAGATCTGGTGATCGGCACGCGCGCGTGCGCCGTAGCCGTGCGCGAAGTCCACCAGCAGCGGAGCGAAGCCCTCCTCGTCGGCCGCGAGCGCCGCGTCGATGGCCCGCTCGGTGGAGAACGGCACCAGGGACTCGCCGGAGGTGTCGTCCGCCGCCGCGTGCATGGTCGCGGTGGCCCGGCCCAGGTCGGCGACGACGGCCGCGATCTCCTCCGGGTCGTCGATGTCGCCCCAGTCCAGGTCCACGGCGTACGGCGAGACCTCGGCGACCAGCTGGCCGGCGCCGTCCAGCTCGGTCCAGCCGAGCCACGGGTCGGCGTGCGCCTGCAGGGCGCGCTGGGAGATCACCGTGCGGTGGCCCTCGTGCCGGAAGTACTCCGCGATGGCCGGATCCGTGATGTGCCGGGAGACGGCCGGGGTCTGGGCCTGCTTGATGTAGATCACGACATCGTTCTCCAGGGCGTCGCTGTGGCCCTCCAGGAGGATGTTGTACGACGGCAGGCCGGCCGAGCCGATACCGATGCCCCGGCGGCCCACGACGTCCTTCACCCGGTAGGAGTCCGGGCGGGCCAGGGAGGAGTCCGGCAGCGTCTCCAGGTAGCCGTCGAAGGCCGCCAGGACCTTGTAGCGGGTGGCCGCGTCCAGCTCGACGGAGCCGCCGCCCGGTGCGAAGCGGCGCTCGAAGTCGCGGATCTCGGTCATCGAGTCCAGCAGGCCGAACCGGGTCAGCGAGCGGGCGTCACGCAGCGCGTCCAGCAGCGGGCCCTGCGCGGTGTCCAGCGTGAACGGCGGCACCTCGTCCCGCTTGGCGCCGGTGGCCAGGGCGTGGATGCGCTCGCGGTAGGCGGCGGCGTAGACCGTCACCAGCTCGGTGATCTGCGCGTCGCTGAGCGCCTTCGCGTACCCGAGGAGCGCGACCGACGCCGCGAAGCGCTTCAGGTCCCAGGTGAACGGGCCGACGTAGGCCTCGTCGAAGTCGTTGACGTTGAAGACCAGGCGGCCGTTGGAGTCCATGTACGTGCCGAAGTTCTCGGCGTGCAGATCGCCGTGGATCCACACGCGCGAGGTGCGCTCGTCCAGGTACGGCCCGCCGCGCTTCTCGGCGTCGAGGTCGTGGTAGAAGAGGGCCGCCGTGCCCCGGTAGAACGCGAAGGCCGAGGCCGCCATCTTGCGGAACTTCACCCGGAACGCGGCCGGGTCGGCGGCCAGGAGCCGGCCGAAGGCGGTGTCGAAGACGGCGAGGATCTCCTCGCCGCGCTGCTCCTCGTCGAGCTGGGGGACCGACATCGCGGGGTGCCTCCTGGTGCGTTACCTGTACGACAGCGTCTCTGCCGTACCCAACGCACGAAGGTACGCGTAGGTGCCCGCCCGTCGCCCGGTCGCCACCCTTGATCGAGGCGCTTCGCGCCGCGTCTTCATCCCGGTGTCAGTGGCGCGGCATAGACTTCGACGCTGACCCCAGAACCGTCCGCCAGCCCGTCGCCGAGTGTTTCCCCCGGAGGACTCACCGTGTCAAAGCCGCCCTTCACGCACCTGCACGTCCACACCCAGTACTCGCTGCTGGACGGTGCCGCGCGGCTGAAGGACATGTTCAACGCGTGCAACGAGATGGGCATGACGCACATCGCCATGTCCGACCACGGCAACCTCCACGGGGCGTACGACTTCTTCCACTCCGCGAAGAAGGCCGGAATCACCCCGATCATCGGGATCGAGGCGTATGTCGCCCCCGAGTCCCGGCGGAACAAGCGCAAGATCCTCTGGGGCCAGCCGCACCAGAAGAGGGACGACATCTCCGGTTCGGGTGGTTACACCCACAAGACGATGTGGGCCGTGAACAGGACCGGCCTGCACAACCTCTTCCGGCTCTCCTCCGACGCCTACGCCGAGGGCTGGCTGCAGAAGTGGCCCCGGATGGACAAGGAGACCATCGCCCAGTGGTCCGAGGGCATCGTCGCCTCCACCGGCTGCCCCTCCGGCGAGGTGCAGACCCGGCTGCGCCTCGGCCACTTCGACGAGGCACTCAAGGCCGCGGCGGACTACCAGGACATCTTCGGCAAGGACAGGTACTTCCTGGAGCTGATGGACCACGGGATCGAGATCGAGCGCCGGGTCCGCGAGGGCCTGCTCGAGATCGGCAAGAAGCTCGGCATCCCGCCCCTGGTCACCAACGACTCCCACTACACGTACGCGCACGAGGCCGGCGCCCACGACGCCCTGCTGTGCATCCAGACCGGCAAGAACCTCTCCGACCCCGACCGCTTCAAGTTCGACGGCACCGGCTACTACCTGAAGTCCACGGACGAGATGTACGCCATCGACTCCTCGGACGCCTGGCAGGAGGGCTGCGCCAACACGCTCCTCGTCGCCGAGATGGTGGACACCACCGGCATGTTCGAGAAGCGCGACCTGATGCCCAAGTTCGACATCCCCGAGGGCTACACCGAGGTCACCTGGTTCCAGGAGGAGGTCCGCCGCGGCATGGAGCGCCGCTTCCCGGGCGGGATTCCCGAGGACCGCCAGAAGCAGGCCGAGTACGAGATGGACGTCATCATCCAGATGGGGTTCCCGGGCTACTTCCTCGTGGTCGCCGACTTCATCATGTGGGCCAAGCGGCAGGGCATCGCGGTCGGCCCCGGCCGGGGCTCCGCGGCCGGCTCGATCGTCGCCTACGCGCTCGGCATCACCGACCTCGACCCGATCCCGCACGGCCTGATCTTCGAGCGGTTCCTCAACCCCGAGCGCATCTCGATGCCCGATGTCGACATCGACTTCGACGAGCGCCGGCGCGTCGAGGTGATCCGGTACGTGACGGAGAAGTACGGCGCCGACAAGGTCGCCATGATCGGCACCTACGGCACCATCAAGGCCAAGAACGCGATCAAGGACTCCGCGCGCGTGCTGGGCTACCCGTACGCGATGGGCGACCGCATCACCAAGGCCATGCCCGCCGACGTCCTCGGCAAGGGCATCCCGCTGTCCGGCATCACCGACCCCAGCCATCCGCGCTACTCGGAGGCGGGCGAGGTCCGCGGGATGTACGAGAACGAGCCGGACGTGAAGAAGGTCATCGACACCGCGCGCGGTGTGGAGGGCCTGGTCCGGCAGATGGGCGTGCACGCCGCCGGCGTGATCATGTCCAGCGAGACCATCACCGAGCACGTCCCGGTCTGGGTGAGGCACACCGACGGCGTGACCATCACCCAGTGGGACTACCCGAGCTGTGAGTCGCTCGGCCTGCTGAAGATGGACTTCCTGGGCCTGCGCAACCTCACGATCATGGACGACGCCGTCAAGATGGTGAAGGCCAACAAGGGGATCGACATCGACCTCCTGAGCCTCCCGCTCGACGACCCGACCACCTTCGAGCTGCTCCAGCGCGGCGACACCCTCGGCGTCTTCCAGTTCGACGGCGGCCCCATGCGGTCCCTGCTGCGGCTGATGAAGCCGGACAACTTCGAGGACATCTCCGCCGTGTCGGCCCTGTACCGGCCGGGCCCGATGGGCATGAACTCCCACACGAACTACGCGCTGCGCAAGAACGGGCAGCAGGAGATCACGCCGATCCACCCCGAGCTGGAGGCGCCGCTCACGGAGGTCCTGGACGTCACCTACGGCCTGATCGTCTACCAGGAGCAGGTGCAGAAGGCCGCCCAGATCATCGCGGGCTACTCGCTCGGCGAGGCCGACATCCTCCGCCGTGTGATGGGCAAGAAGAAGCCGGAGGAACTGGAGAAGAACTTCGTCATCTTCCAGGCCGGCGCCCGCAAGAACGGCTACAGCGACGAGGCCATCCAGGCGCTCTGGGACGTGCTGGTCCCCTTCGCCGGCTACGCGTTCAACAAGGCGCACTCCGCCGCGTACGGCCTGGTGTCGTACTGGACGGCGTACCTGAAGGCGAACCACCCCGCCGAGTACATGGCCGCCCTGCTCACCTCGGTCAAGGACGACAAGGACAAGTCGGCGGTCTACCTCAACGAGTGCCGCCGCATGGGCATCCGGGTGCTCCCGCCGAACGTCAACGAGTCCGAGGCCAACTTCGCCGCCCAGGGCGACGACGTGATCCTCTTCGGCCTGTCCGCCGTCCGCAACGTCGGCACCAACGTCGTCGAGTCGATCATCAAGTGCCGCAAGGCGAAGGGGAAGTACGCCTCCTTCCCCGACTACCTCGACAAGGTCGACGCGGTGGTCTGCAACAAGCGCACCACCGAATCGCTGATCAAGGCCGGCGCCTTCGACTCGATGGGCCACACCCGCAAGGGCCTCACGGCCCAGTACGAGCCGATGATCGACAACGTGGTCGCGGTCAAGCGCAAGGAGGCCGAGGGCCAGTTCGACCTCTTCGGCGGCATGGGCGAGGAGACCAGCGACCAGCCCGGCTTCGGCCTCGATGTCGAGTTCACCGACGACGAGTGGGACAAGA
This sequence comes from Streptomyces sp. NPDC047841, assembly GCF_040704085.1. Classification (NCBI taxonomy): domain Bacteria; kingdom Bacillati; phylum Actinomycetota; class Actinomycetes; order Kitasatosporales; family Streptomycetaceae; genus Streptomyces; species Streptomyces sp. NPDC047841. Next base: position 256,440 of record NZ_JBEYRP010000010.1, on the reverse strand, counting down.
CCTATCTGCTCGCCCAGGAGCGGGAGATGCTCGGCCTGTACGTCTCCGACCACCCCCTCTTCGGCCTGGAGCACGTGCTCTCCGACAAGGCGGACGCGGGCATCGCCCAGCTCACCGGCGGTGACTACGCGGACGGCTCGGTGGTGACCATCGGCGGCATCATCTCCGGCCTCCAGCGCAAGATGACCAAGCAGGGCAACGCCTGGGCCATCGCCACCGTCGAGGACCTGGCGGGCTCCATCGAGTGCATGTTCTTCCCGGCCACCTACCAGCTGGTGTCCACGCAACTCGTGGAGGACGCCGTGGTGTTCGTCAAGGGCCGCCTCGACAAACGCGAGGACGTGCCCCGGCTGGTCGCCATGGAGCTGATGGTCCCGGACCTGTCCAACGCGGGCACCAACGCGCCCGTGGTGCTCACCATCCCGGCCGTGAAGGTGACCCCGCCGATGGTCAGCCGCCTCGGCGAGATCCTCAGCCACCACAAGGGCGACAGCGAGGTCCGGATCAGGCTCCAGGGCCCGCGCAAGACCACCGTGCTCCGCCTGGACCGGCACCGGGTCAAGCCCGACCCGGCGCTGTTCGGCGACCTGAAGGTGCTGCTCGGCCCGTCCTGCCTGGCCGGCTGACGCCCGGCGGAAGACACCGAAGCGAAGGGGCGCACCCTCGACGGGTGCGCCCCTCACGTGTGCCCGGGCTTCAACTGCCCTTTAGTTGTGGCCGAAGCTCTTCTGCTTCTTGCGCGCGGCCTCCGAAGGGCTGCCCGGGGCGTGCGCCATGGGCGGCTCGTGCTCCTCCGCCTGCGGACGCTGCGCGTGCTCGGACTGCGAAGCGCGGTTCTGCGGGCCGGACTGCTTGCGGTTCTTGTTCTTGGCCATGGTGATGCCTCCTGTGGGGGATCTAGGGGCCAGGGCCGGGACCAGATTCACATACGCTGACATCAAGCGCATGTCGGATAATTACCGTGTGTGACAGGGCTGGTGGGCGTACCGGAACCGCAAACGCCACGCCGAAGATCGAGTTCGGGCCGTTAACCCCCGCGTGGTCGGGCAGACTCGAAGGAAGTCCGAAGCAAAACCTCCCGGGAAGAGGGTGAGTCGCGTGGACCGCTGCATCGTCCTGGTGGACGCCGGGTACCTGCTGGGTGCCGCCGCCAGCCTCCTCGCCGGCGAGCCCTCGCGGTCCCGGATCACCGTCGACCACGCCGCGCTGATCCAGGCGCTGCGGGAACGCGCGGAGTCGGACACCGAGCGCCCCCTGCTGCGCATCTACTGGTTCGACGGCGCCCCCGACCGGGTCCCCCAGCCGGAGCATCGCCGGCTGCGCGTGATGCCCCGGGTCACCGTCCGCCTCGGCGCCCTCACCCGCAGTGACGGACGCTGGGCGCAGAAGGGCGTCGACGCCGCCATGCACGCCGAACTGACGGAGCTGGCCCGCAACCGCGCCTGCTCCGACGTCGTCCTCGTCACCGGCGACGGCGATCTGCTGCCCGGCATGATGGCCGCCAAGGAGCACGGAGTCGCCGTCCACCTGTGGGCCGTCCAGGCCGCCGACGGCGACTACAACCAGTCCGAGGACCTGGTCGCCGAGGCCGACGAGCGGCGCGTGCTGGACCGGGCCTGGATCACCCAGGCCGTCCGCGCCAAGGAGCTGACCGGCGTCTGCGCCCCGCAGCCCGCGCCCCGCCCCGAGATCGCCGCGATCCTCTCCGCGCCGCTGCCCGAGTCCGCGCTCGGCACCGCGGCCGAGCGGCCCGCCGAACAGCCCGCCCACCCGCCGGCCGCGGCAGAGAACGGCGCCCAGGAGCGGGTGAGCGCACCCAAGGGCGTCCCCACCCCCAAGGACCTGGCCGCGCTGCGCGCGCCCGGCGCCCAGTCCGTGCAGCACCCGGCGACCGCGACCCTGCGCTGGTCCTCCGACAAGGGCTGGGTCGACCGGCCGGGCGCGGTGGCCGAACCCGCCGAGGTCGCCTCCATGCCGACGCTGGCCCAGCTCACCACCGCCGAACAGCGGTGGGCCGACCGGGAGGAGGACATCACCACCGTCGGCGGCGATCCGTACGAGGTCGGGCAGGTCTTCGCCCGCCGCTGGATGTCCCGGCTCGGCGACCAGGGCCATCTGCAGCGGCTGTCGCAGATGTACCCGCGCATCCCGCACCGGATCGACGGGGAGCTGCTGCGGTACGCGGCGCGGTTCGGGCTGCTCGCGCACAAGGACGACCAGATCGACGAGCACGACCGTTACGCCATTCGGGCGGGGTTCTGGCGGGAGATCGACGTCCCGGCGGCGGCCGAACAGCACGCGCCCGCCGCGGACTGAACGCCGGAGCCGCCCCCCAAGGGCGAGTAAAGGCCCCGGACCCCGTAGGCTCGTCCTTTGTGAGCACGCGCGCGGGACAGGCACTTCGGTACGACGAGGTCGTACGCGCGCGCGGGCTCGGCAAGACCTACCCGGCCGTCAAGGGCCGGCGGGGCGCCCCGGCCACCCCCGAGGTGCGGGCCACCGACGGAGTCGAACTGGACGTGCGGCGCGGGGAGGTCTTCGGACTGCTCGGCCCCAACGGTGCCGGGAAGTCCACCCTCGTGCGGCAGCTCACCGGGCTGCTGCGGCCGGACACCGGCAGCGTCGAGATACTCGGCCACGACATCGTGCGCCATCCCGAACGGGCCGCCCGGCTCCTCGCCTACCTGGGCCAGGAGTCCACCGCCCTGGACGAGCTGACCGTCTCCCTCGCCGCCGAGACCACCGGGCGCCTGCGCGGCCTGGACGTCCGGCGGGCGCGGGCGGAGCGGGACGCCGTGCTGGAGGAACTGGGGCTGACCCCGATCGCCGGACGGGCGCTGAAGAAGCTGTCCGGCGGTCAGCGGCGGCTCGCCTGCTTCGCCGCCGCGCTCGTCGGGGAACGGCCGCTGCTCGTGCTGGACGAGCCGACCACCGGCATGGACCCGGTGGCCCGGCGCGCGGTCTGGGCGGCCGTGGACCGACGGCGTGCCGAGCGCGGTACGACCGTGCTGCTGGTCACCCACAACGTCATCGAGGCCGAGACGGTGCTGGACCGGGTCGCCGTGCTCGACCAGGGCCGGGTCATCGCCTGCGACACCCCCGCCGGACTCAAGGCGCGGGTCGCCGGCGAGGTGCGGGTGGAGCTGGTGTGGCGGGAGCGGGCGCCACTGGAGGTGCCCGAGGTGGCCGTGCTGCGCGAGCGGGCCGTGGAGTCCGGCCGGCGCTGGACGCTCCGGCTCGCGCCCGAGGAGGCCCGCGCCGTCGTCGCCACGGTGACCGGCGGGGCCGCCTTCGCCGCGCTGGACGACTTCACGCTCGCCACGCCCAGCCTGGAGGACGTCTACCTTGCGCTGGGCGGCGCGGCCCGGCAGGGGCTGGTGAAGGCATGAGCGCACCGGCCATGGAATGCGTACGGGTCCGCGTGACCGCCGCGGCGAGGACGACCGCCGGGGTGAGCAGGCCCGCCGTGGCGACTGCCGTAGGGAAGAGGAGCAGCCCGTCGTGAGTGTCGTACCCGCCGAGGTTCTGCCGGGCGGTGCCCGGACCGTACCGGACGCGGCGGCCGGCGCGGCCGAGCTCGGGCCGTCCGCGCGGCTGTGGCCGTCGCTGGTGGCCGTCTACCGGGCGCAGCTGTCCCGGGCCCGGGTGGCGCGGATCCCGCTGCTGTTCGTGGCCACCTTCCAGTCCATCGGCATCACCGTGATGATGCGCGGTGTCGTCGACAGCGGCCACGAGGCCCAGTCCGTGGTGGCCGGGTCCTCCGTGCTGGTCGTCGCGTACGTCGCGCTGAACCTGCTGTCGCAGTACTTCGGGCACTTGCGGGCCAGCGGCGGGCTCGACCACTACGCCACGCTGCCGGTGCCGCCGGCGGCCGTGGTGCTGGGCGCGGCGGCGGCCTACGCCTCCTTCACCGTGCCGGGGACCTTGGTGACGGCCGTCTTCGGCTGTGTGCTGTTCGGGCTGCCGCTGTCCAACCTGTGGATCCTGGTGGCCGTCATCCCGCTCGCCGGGGCCGCGCTGGCCGGGCTGGGCGCCGCCTGCGGGCTGCTCGCGCCCCGGCCGGAGCTGGCCACGCTGCTGGGCCAGCTGGGCATGTCGGCGGCGCTGCTGCTGGGCGTGCTGCCGGCCGACCGGATGCCGGAGGCCGTACGGCTGGCCCGTGACCTGCTGCCGTCGACCTATGGCGTGGAGGCGTACGCGCGGACCTTCACCGCGGACCCCGACTGGGCCGTCGTCCTCGCTGACCTGGGGGTGTGCGCGGGTGTCGGCGTGGTCTCGCTGGCCGTGGCGGCCTGGGCGTACCGCAGGGCCGCCGTCCGGTGACGCGGCCCACAGCGCGACCTGGCACGATGGTCGGGTGACCGCACCGCTGACTCCGCCTCCTCCGCCGCACGAGAACTCCCCGCACCAGGTCTGGCAGGCGCCGCCGCCCGCCGGGACGCCGGACGCGGGCGCGTACGAACAGGACGGCCCCGGGATGAAGACGGAACTGCGGGAGGCCGCCGTGATCACGGTGGCGATGGTGCTCGGCGGAGTGCTGCTGGGACTGCTGTGGTGGTGGCTGGCGCCGCACGTGCCGCTGATCGCTGACGAGGTCGGCAAGAACTGGGTCGTCTACGTCAAGGACAGCGAGGGCGAGCAGGCGATCGGGGTTGACGGAACGTTCACCCTGCTGGGGCTCGCCTTCGGGCTGGTCAGTGCCGTGGTGGTGTTCCTGCTGCGGCGGCGCGGCGGTGTGCCGCTCGTGGTGGCCCTCGGCCTCGGCGGGCTGCTCGGGTCGCTGCTGGCCTGGCGGCTCGGGGTGTGGCTGGGACCCGAGTCCGACGTGCTGGCGCACGCGCGGGCCGTGGGCAAGGGGGTGACGTTCCCGGCACCGCTGAAGCTGTCGGCGAAGGGGGCGCTGCTGGCGTGGCCGTTGGCGGGTCTGCTGGCGCACCTCGGACTGACCGCGCTGTTCGCCCCCCGGGACCCCGAGGTCCCCTGACCCGGGGCTCCGCCCCCTGGCCTGCGCCCCTCAGGCGAACGGGACGGGCGTCCGATCCGCACCGGCACCGCCTCCGTCAGCTTCGCCGGGTCACCCGGCGCCGGCCCGGCATCCGGGCCCCGGCGGCCCGCCGAAGTGGTCCGGGGCTGCCGTCCGGGAACTCCCGGCCGGGCCGGTGACGGGCGGGCGCCTGCCCTGGTGACCCAGGGTTGCTGCCACTAGGACCCTTGGACCGCGCCCCTCCACGACCCGTCTGGGCCAGCCGCGTCCGATCGGCGCCGGCATCGCCTCCGTCAGTTCCGCCGGGTCGCCCGCGTCGGCCCGACTTCCGGTCCCCGACGGTCTGCCGAAGTGGTCCCGGGCTGCCGCCTGGGGACCCGGCCGCGACCCGTCTGGCCCGGCTGGCAGGCGAACGGGTCGGCGCCCGGGTCAGCCGCGTCTGATCGAGGCCGGCACCGCCTCCGTCAGTTCCGCCAGGTCGCTAGGAGGCTCGCGAGGTCACCCGGCGCCGGCTCGGCCTCCAGCCCCCGGCGACCCGCCGAAGTGGTCCGGGGTTGCCGCCTGGGGACCCGGCCGGGACCCGTCTGGCCCGGCCGGCAGGCGAACGGGTCGGCGCCCGGGTCAGCCGTGTCCGATCCGCACCGGCACCGCCTCCGTCGGTTCCGCCAGGTCGCTAGAAGGCTCGCCAGGTCACCCGGCGCCCGCTCGGCCTCCAGCCCCCGGCGGCTCGCCGAAGTGCCCCGGGGCTGTCTCTTGGGAACCCGGCCGCGACCGTCTGGGCCGGTGACAGGTGGACAGGCGAACAGGTGGGCGCCCGCCCAGGGCTCGCGCAGGACCCCCGGGGCCGTGCCCCTCCGCCGTCCGTCCGTCTGAGTCGGCCGGCAGGCGAACAGGTGGCCGCCCGCCCAGGGCTCGCGCAGGACCCCCGGGCCCGCGCCCCTCCGCCGTCCGTCCGTCTGAGTCGGCCGGCAGGTGAACAGGTGGGCGCCCGCCCAGGGCCCGCGCAGGACTCCCGGGTCCGTGCCCCTCCGTCGGCCGCCCGTCTGAGTCGGCCGGCAGGCGAACAGGTGGGCGCCTGTGCGGGTGACCCGGAGTTGTCCCGGTCAGGGGCCCCGGGGCGTGGTTCTGCGCCACCACTCGGGCCGGCTGGCCGGCGGACGGGTCAGCCGCGGCCGATCGGCGCCAGCACCGCCTCCGTCAGTTTCGCCAGGTCGCCCGGTGCCAGCTCGACCTCCAGGCCCCGGCGGCCCGCCGAGACGCAGATCGTGGCGTGGGACTCCGCCGAGTCGTCAATGACCGTGGGGAGCCTCTTGCGCTGGCCGAGCGGGGAGATGCCGCCGCGGACGTAGCCCGTGGTGCGTTCGGCGAGGGCCGGGTCGGCCATGGCCGCCCGCTTGCCGCCCACCGCCGTCGCCAGGGCCTTCAGATCCAGCGAGCCGGCCACCGGGACCACACCGACCACCAGGGAGCCGTCGACGTCGGCCACCAGGGTCTTGAAGACGCGGTCGGGGGAGACGCCCATCGCCTGCGCCGCCTCCTCGCCGTAGGAGGGGTGGGACGGGTCGTGGTCGTAGGCGTGGACCGTGAAGTCCACGCCCGCCGCCGTCAGGGCCACCGTCGCGGGCGTGCCCCCGGACTGCTGCTTCTTCGACTTCTTCGCCATAAGGGTGCCGGGTTTCCCTCAGTTCAGACTCGTCGGCGTCCGCGTCAGCTCGAACGCGGGCAACGACGGCAGACTACGGATGATGGACGTCTCCGCGCGAAGGAGTTTCAGCTCGTCCCGGAGCCGGGAGGCGGTGTCCGGGGCCTGGAGCAGCCGTTGCTTGGTCGGCGTGTCGTGCACCATCGCGGCGGCCACCAGGTACGACACCACACCCGGGTCGTCCGGCAGGTCCGTACCGGTGGACAGCGAGCGCTCACGGGCGCCCGCCAGCCGCTTCTGGTACTGGCGGAAGGAGCGCAGCACGCCCTCGGCCAGCGCGCCCGCCTCGTCCCCGGGCTCCTCCGGCAGCTCCTCCAGCTCGGCGGTCAGGAACGGGCCGGACGCGTCCACGGACAGCAGGCGGACGCGCGTCGTGCCCGTCGCCAGGACCTCGAAGGTGCCGTCGGACCGCTCCCGGATGGTCGCCGCGTCCGCCACACAGCCCACCCCGTGGAGGGCCTTGAGCGGGTCGGGGCCGAAGCCGGCGGCCGGCCCCCGGTCGGGCTCGGCCGTGGGGTCGGGCATGCCCGGGGCGCTCGGCGCGACCTCGTGGCCGTCGCGGATGGCGACGACGGCGAAGCGGCGCGGCTCCTCCTCGGGAGTCTTCAACAGCGCGCGCATCATGGCGCGATAGCGCTCCTCGAAGACGTTCAGCGGCAGCACGAGCCCCGGGAACAGCACCGAGTTCAGCGGAAAGAGCGGCAGACGGACGGTGGTCACGGCGCCCCAGCCTAGTGGTCGGCGGCGCGAACGTGTCCGCCGTGCCCGTCGAGGGGGTCCCGGGACGCCGTCAGCAGCCGGGCCGGGACGGGCCGCGGGCCCGCCGTCTCCAGGTGTTCGCGCACGCGCAGGAAGTGGCCGAGCGGGTCGTCCGAGAGCCGGTCCCAGGGGAAGGAGGTGGCGTACGGGCCGATCAGGCGCAGCTGGGTGAGGGCGTCCTCCCGGCGGTCCAGCCGCAGCAGGACGTACAGCAGTTTGTTGCGGACCTCGGCGGGCCACGGGTCGGCCGCCGGGAAGCGCCCGGACAGCTCGATGGCGCGGTCGGCCGCCGCGTCCAGCCGGGCGCGCGGCACGTCGGGGCCGCAGCCGTCGGTCAGGCAGCCGAGGGCCGCGCGGGCGGGCAGCGCCTGGACGAGCGAGTCGGCCGGGGCGTCCTGCGCGGCCCGTTCGGCGAAGTCGAAGCACGCACCGTGCGAGCCATGAGGGGTGTGGGGCGTGTCGCCCCACTGGGCGCAGCAGAAGGCGGCCAGGTAGCGCAGGGCGGCCACGTGGCAGCCGTAGTGGTGCGGGGCGCGCCGGACGGCCGCCTCCCACAGCTCCTCGAAGTAGCGGTGCCCGGCCCGCGAGCCGCGCGCGTGGTCGAGCGCGATCCGCCAGGGCACCGGGTCGCGGTCGTCGGCGCGGGCGGCGGCGGTGATGAGCGGGCTCACCTCGCGCAGCAGCTCGGCCCGGGCGGGCGAGGGCCAGGCCCGGTCCACCGCCAGCTGGGCCCCGAGCAGCAGGACACCGGGGTCGTCCGGGGCGGCGGCGCGCCACTGCTCGTACCACTCGGGGCGTGAGCGGGCGAAGGCGGCCAGGCGCCGTACGTACCGGTCCCGGTTCTCCCACTCGGCCGTGGTGCGGGTGGCGGCAAGCAGGCCGGCCGCGGCGGCGTACTCGCCCCGGCCGGCCGCGACCAGCGCGGGCGAGAGGCGGTCGTCGGGCGCGTCGAGGACGGTCTCGTCCCCGGCCGGCGGGTGGCCGGCCGGGCGGGCGGAGCGTTTGGTCATCCGGGTGGGGCGGATGAACGAGGGCAGCAGAGCCATGGTTCGACCATTGAAAGTCCGCAGGTCGGGGCGGCGCCAGAGGGCCTGGGCAAGTCTGGGAAAGTTGTACGGCCGCAAGTCAAGGGACGGTAAAGGGTGATTGTACGTTTTGTGTGAGGTGTGTGCGTGCGGGGCGGATTCCGTCCGCCGTCGATGAACGGCGCCGCCCTCGCGCCGGTTTCCGTCAGCTGCGCCGCAGCAGCCGGGTCGCGCCCGCCGCCACCGTCGTCGCCAGGACCCAGCCGATCAGGATCAGCGCCGCCGCCAGCCACTGCCAGCCACCGCGCAGCTGCCACTGGCCGGCCTGGCCCAGGTCGATCACCGGCAGCAGCAGGTCCAGCGTGAACAGCGCCGGGCTCCAGACCGGATGGCCGCCGGAGCTGACCGGCGGGGGGCCCGCCCGGGTGAAGGCGAGCGTGCCCGCCGCCCACAGCACCGCCATCCACACCGCCGCCCGTCCCGGACGGTAGCCGTAGGCGACCGTCCAGTCCTGGAGGAAGCCCCAGCACTTTCCGGCCAGCGGCAGCGTCTCGCGCCGCCGGCGCTGCTTGGCGAGCAGCACCTCGCGCGCGTCCTCGTCCTCCCCGGCCGCGCGCAGCACCGCCGCCAGCCGCTCGTACGGCTCCGGGGCGTACTCGGCGGTGGCCGCCGCCACCCAGTCCAGGCGCTGGGCCAGCGGGAACGGACCCTGCGGCACCAGGCTCTCGTAGGTGAACCCGCCCATGTGCAGACTGCCCGCGTCCGGCCAGCTGCTCGCCCGGTCCACCAGGTTCACGACCCGCGCGCCGGACAGCACCACCTTGCCGCGCTCCGGCTTGTCCCCGAGGAAGCGCAGCTCCGGCGTCTGCACCCGGCGCAGCGACAGCTCCTGGTCGTCGGTGAGGGCGAACCGGGCCCGCTCCAGGTCGACGGCGTCCCCGAACCGCCCGTCGTCCAGGCGCACCCCGCCCCGGGACTCGAACCGCTGGATGCGCGTCCCGCGCGCGGGTGTGGTGCCGCTCAGCAGCGGGTTGCCCACGCCGGCCGGGGTCAGGTACAGGGTCCGTTCGACCGTCAGCTGGGGGGCGTTCAGGGCGAACCGGGCGTAGGGGTTGGCGAGCCTGGCGCCGCGCAGGCTGAGCGAGACGCCGATCTGGGCGCCGCGCAGGCTGAACTCGCCGTGCGACTCCAGCATCTCCGCCTGGAGGTCCTGGCCGACGGTCAGGCCGTCGGCCGCGATCGACCGCCCGCCGCGGTCCCGGTACGCGACCGCCTGGTTGAGCAGCAGATCGGTGCCGATGTGCGCGTCTGTCAGCCGCACCCCGTTCTGGAACCGGCAGCGCGGCAGGTGCAGGTCACCCTCGGTGTGCACGCGGGCGGCCTCCAGCCGCGGCACCGCGCAGTCCACCAGGCGCAGGGTCGTGAACCGGGCCTCCGGCAGCCGGATCTCCTCGTCGAAGCGGCAGCCGCGCAGCTCCACGTACGGGGTGACCTGGCCGCCCGCCAGGTCCAGCGGGCCGGTGACGCGCACGCCCACGAGCTTCAGCGCGGGCACCCGGCCGGCGAGCGCCGGCGGGCCGTCGAGGAGCAGCCAGCAGACGATCCGGGCCCGCACGGTCCGCTCCGGGCCCCACGGATGCCCGCCGTGCGGATCGTCCACCGCGAAGTCGCCGCTGCTCAGGTCGTACACGCTGCCGTTGCGGAAGGCCTGCCACATGCCCGCCTCGGTCGCGGTCAGGTCGTCCGGCAGGTCCCCCGTGCGGATGCCGGCTCCCTCGGTCACCGTTCCCCTCTTCTCTCCTCTTCCGGTTCGCTGGATTTCGTATCTTCCGGTTCGCTTGATTTCGTACAGCCGTTCATGCCCTCTGTGACCGGCGGGACACCACCCGTGAAGGTGATCTTCCGGGTTCCGGCCACCCTCTGTACCAGTCATTGGTCCACGGTCTGTATCAGCCATTGATACGCGCGGACGGCTCCCGACGGCGGTCTGAGAGAATTGGGACTGTGATTTCCCGAATCGATCTGCGCGGCGACGCCCTTCCCGAGGGCCCCGCCCTGCGCGACCTGCTGCCCCGAGCCGACTTCGACGTTCAGGCCGCCCTGGAGAAGGTGCGCCCGATCTGCGAGGCCGTGCATCATCGCGGCGACGCGGCGCTGATCGACTTCGCCGAGAAGTTCGACGGAGTGCGGCTGGAAACCGTCCGTGTCCCGGCCCAGGCCCTCACCGACGCGCTCGCCGCTCTCGACCCGGCCGTGCGCGCCGCCCTGGAGGAGTCCATCCGCCGCGCCCGGCTGGTCCACCGCGCGCAGCGCCGTACGACCCACACCACGCAGGTCGTGCCCGGCGGCTCGGTGACGGAGAAATGGGTTCCGGTCGAGCGCGTCGGGCTGTACGCGCCCGGCGGCCGCTCGGTCTACCCGTCCTCCGTGGTGATGAACGTGGTGCCCGCCCAGGAGGCCGGCGTCGAGTCCATCGCGCTCGCCTCACCGGCCCAGGCCGAGTTCGGCGGCCTGCCGCACCCGACGATCCTCGCCGCCTGCGCCCTGCTCGGCGTGGACGAGGTCTACGCGGCCGGCGGCGCCACCGCCGTGGCGATGTTCGCCTACGGCACCGAGTCCTGCCCGCCCGCCGACATGGTCACCGGGCCCGGCAACATCTGGGTCGCCGCCGCCAAGCGCTACTTCACCGGCAAGATCGGCATCGACGCCGAGGCCGGCCCGACCGAGATCGCGATCCTCGCGGACGCCGGCGCCGACCCGGTGCACGTCGCCTCCGACCTGATCAGCCAGGCCGAGCACGACCCGCTGGCGGCGGCCGTCCTGGTCACCGACTCCGTCGAGCTGGCGGACGCGGTCGAGAAGGAACTGGAGCCGCAGGTCGCGGCCACCAAGCACGTCGAGGACCGGATCGTGCCCGCGCTCAAGGGCAGGCAGTCCGCCATCGTGCTGGTCGACGGCGTCGACGAGGGCCTGCGGGTCGTCGACGCCTACGGCGCCGAGCACCTGGAGATCCAGACCGCCGACGCCGCGGCGGTGGCCGACCGGGTCCGCAACGCCGGCGCGGTCTTCATCGGACCCTGGGCCCCCGTCTCGCTCGGCGACTACGCGGCCGGGTCCAACCACGTCCTGCCCACCGGCGGCTGCGCCTGCCACTCCTCGGGCCTGTCCGTGCAGTCCTTCCTGCGCGGCATCCACATCGTGGACTACACCAGGGACGCGCTCGCCGAGGTCGCCCACCACGTGGTGACGCTGGCGGAGGCGGAGGACCTGCCGGCGCACGGCGCGGCGGTCAAGGCGAGGTTCGGCTGGAAGGTACCCGAGAGCAAGTGAGCGACGTGCGGATCGACGATCTCCCCGTACGGGACGAGCTGCGGGGCAAGTCCCCCTACGGCGCCCCCCAGCTGGACGTCCCCGTACGGCTGAACACCAACGAGAACCCCTACCCGCTGCCCGAGCCGCTGGTCGAGCGGATCGCGGAGCGGGTGCGGGAGGCCGCCCGCGGCCTGAACCGCTACCCCGACCGGGACGCCGTCCAGCTGCGCACCGAGCTGGCCAAGTACCTCAGCAGGACCGGCAAGCACCCCCTCGGCGTCGAGAACGTGTGGGCCGCCAACGGCTCCAACGAGGTCATCCAGCAGCTGCTGCAGACCTTCGGCGGACCGGGCCGCACGGCGATCGGCTTCGAGCCGTCGTACTCGATGCACGCGCTCATCGCGCGCGGGACCGGCACCGGCTGGATCTCCGGTCCGCGCGGCGAGGACTTCACGATCGACCTCGCCGCCGCCCGGCGGGTCATCGCCGAGAGCGAGCCGGACGTCGTCTTCATCACCACCCCCAACAACCCCACCGGCAACGCGGTCCCCCCGGAGACGGTCCTCGCGCTGTACGAGGCGGCCCAGGCGGCCAAGCCGTCGATGGTGGTCGTGGACGAGGCGTACGTCGAGTTCAGCCACGGCGACTCGCTGCTGCCGCTGCTGGCGGGCCGCCCGCACCTGGTGATCTCCCGGACGATGTCCAAGGCGTTCGGCGCGGCCGGCCTGCGCCTGGGCTACCTGGCCGCGCACCCGGCGGTCGTGGACGCCGTCCAGCTGGTCCGGCTGCCGTACCACCTGTCGGCGATCACCCAGGCCACCGCCCTGGCCGCGCTGGAGCACACCGACACACTGCTCGGGTACGTCGAGCAGCTCAAGGCGGAGCGGGACCGGCTGGTCGCCGAGCTGCGCGCGATCGGCTACGAGGTGACCGAGTCCGACGCGAACTTCGTGCAGTTCGGCCGGTTCGCCAGCGCCCACGAGGCGTGGCGGAGGATCCTCGACCGGGGCGTCCTGGTCCGGGACAACGGAGTGCCGGGATGGCTGCGGGTGTCCGCAGGCACCCCGGAGGAGAACGACGCGTTCCTCGACGCGGTCCGTGAGTTGAAGAAGGAGCAGGGTTCATGAGCCGCACAGGACGCGTGGAGCGCACCACCAAGGAGACGTCGGTGCTGGTCGAGATAGACCTCGACGGCACCGGCCGGACCGACATCGCCACCGGCGTCGGCTTCTACGACCACATGCTCGACCAGCTCGGCCGGCACGGTCTGTTCGACCTGACCGTCAAGACCGACGGTGACCTGCACATCGACTCCCACCACACCATCGAGGACACCGCCCTCGCGCTCGGCGCCGCCTTCCGGCAGGCGCTCGGCGACAAGGTGGGCATCTACCGCTTCGGCAACTGCACGGTCCCGCTGGACGAGTCCCTCGCCCAGGTCACCGTCGACCTGTCCGGCCGCCCGTACCTCGTGCACACCGAGCCCGAGAACATGGCGCCGATGATCGGCGAGTACGACACGACGATGACCCGGCACATCCTGGAGTCCTTCGTCGCGCAGGCGCAGATCGCGCTGCACGTGCACGTGCCGTACGGGCGCAACGCGCACCACATCGTGGAGTGCCAGTTCAAGGCGCTGGCCCGGGCGCTGCGTTACGCCTCCGAGCGCGACCCGCGCGCGGCCGGCATCCTCCCGTCGACGAAGGGCGCGCTGTAACCCATGACCGGTCTGTCGACCCTCCTGATCGTCGTCGGCCTCTTCCTGGTCGGCGGCATCGTCTCCTTCGTCAAGCAGAAGATGCCCACCAGCCTGATCGTGCTGCTGTCGATCGGCGCGGGCCTGTGCCTGGTGGCGGGCGTCATGCGGCTGGAGGTGTGGAATTGAGCACCACGTCCACGGCCAAGAAGGTCGTCGTCTTCGACTACGGCTTCGGCAACGTCCGCTCCGCCGAGCGGGCCCTCGCGCGCGTGGGCGCCGACGTCGAGATCACGCGTGACTTCGACAAGGCGATGAACGCCGACGGCCTGCTCGTGCCCGGCGTCGGCGCCTTCGCCGCCTGCATGCGGGGCCTGCGCGCCGCCCGGGGCGACTGGGTCGTGGACCGCCGGCTGTCCGGCGGGCGCCCGGTCATGGGCATCTGCGTGGGCATGCAGATCCTCTTCGCGCGCGGCATCGAGCACGGCGTGGAGGCCGAGGGCCTGGACGAGTGGCCCGGCACGGTCGCGCCGCTCCAGGCCGACGTCGTGCCCCACATGGGCTGGAACACCGTGGACGCCCCGGCCGACTCGCGGCTGTTCGCCGGCCTGGACGCCGACGCGCGGTTCTACTTCGTGCACTCCTACGCCGTCCACGACTGGGCCCTGGAGAGCCACAACCCGGTGATCGAGGCCCCCAAGGTCACCTGGTCGACGCACGGCAAGCCGTTCGTGGCCGCCGTGGAGAACGGCGCCCTGTGGGCCACCCAGTTCCACCCCGAGAAGTCCGGCGACGCCGGCGCCCAGCTCCTCACCAACTGGATCGGAACCCTGTAGACCATGGCCAAGCTCGAACTCCTCCCCGCCGTCGACGTCCGCGACGGCCAGGCCGTCCGCCTCGTGCACGGCGAGTCCGGGACCGAGACCTCCTACGGCTCCCCGCTGGAGGCCGCCCTCGCCTGGCAGCGGTCCGGCGCCGAGTGGCTGCACCTGGTCGACCTGGACGCCGCGTTCGGCACCGGCGACAACCGCGCGCTGATCGCCGAGGTCGCGGGGGCCATGGACATCAAGGTGGAGCTGTCCGGCGGCATCCGCGACGACGACACCCTCGCCGCCGCCCTCGCCACCGGCTGCACCCGGGTGAACCTCGGCACGGCCGCCCTGGAGACCCCCGAGTGGGTCGCCCGGGTGATCGCCGAGCACGGCGACAAGATCGCCGTCGGCCTCGACGTGCGCGGCACCACGCTGCGCGGCCGGGGCTGGACCCGCGACGGCGGCGACCTCTACGAGACGCTGGAGCGCCTCGACAAGGAGGGCTGCGCCCGCTACGTCGTCACCGACATCGCCAAGGACGGCACCCTCCAGGGCCCCAACCTGGAGCTGCTGAAGAACGTGTGCGCCGCCACGGACCGCCCGGTCGTGGCCTCCGGCGGCGTGTCGTCCCTGGACGACCTCCGTGCCCTCGCCGAACTGGTACCCCTCGGTGTCGAGGGCGCCATCGTAGGGAAGGCGCTGTACGCGAAGGCGTTCACCCTGGAAGAGGCCTTGGAGGCTGTGTCGTCATGAGCGGAGCCGTGCGGCGCGTGCAGAGCGGAAGTCCCTGGGAAGAGAGTTTCGGATTCGCGCGCGCCGTCGCGGCGGGTGAGCGGGTGCTGGTGGGCGGCACGACGTCCTTCAAGGGCACCGTGCTGTACGGGGAGGGCGACCCGTACGAACAGGCCAAGGTGGCCTTCACCAGCGCCCTGGAGGCGATCGGCGAGTTCGGGCTCGGCGCCGAGTCCGTGATCCGTACGCGGATGTACCTGACCCATGCCCGGGACGTCGACGCCGTCGGGCGGGCCCACCAGGAGCTGTTCGACGCCGTCCGCCCGGTCTCGACCCTGCTGGTCGTCGAGGGCTTCGTCGACCCGCGCATCCTGGTCGAAGTGGAACTAGAAGCATTCAGAGGCTGAAGGCCTTTAAGGAGCCGTGGATTCATGACCCTGGCGGTCCGAGTCATCCCCTGCCTGGACGTGGACAACGGCCGGGTCGTCAAGGGCGTCAACTTCCAGAACCTGCGCGACGCCGGCGACCCCGTCGAGATGGCCAAGGTGTACGACGCCGAGGGCGCCGACGAGCTGACGTTCCTGGACATCACCGCGTCCTCCGGCAACCGGGAGACGACGTACGACGTGGTCCGCCGCACCGCCGAGCAGGTGTTCATCCCGCTGACCGTGGGCGGCGGCGTCCGCACGGCACAGGACGTGGACAGGCTGCTGCGGGCCGGCGCCGACAAGGTGGGCGTCAACACGGCGGCCATCGCGCGCCCCGACCTGATCCGCGAGATCGCCGAGCGGTTCGGCCGGCAGGTGCTGGTCCTCTCGGTGGACGCGCGCCGCACCCCCGGGGGCACCTTCGAGGTCACCACCCACGGCGGCCGGCGCGGCACCGGCATCGACGCGGTGGAGTGGGCGCACCGGGCGGCCGAGCTGGGCGCGGGGGAGATCCTGCTGAACTCCATGGACGCGGACGGCACGAAGGACGGCTACGACCTGGAGATGATCGCGGCGGTGCGCAAGCACGTGACCGTCCCGGTGATCGCCTCCGGCGGCGCCGGCAAGCTCGCCGACTTTCCTCCCGCCGTCGACGCGGGCGCGGACGCGGTCCTGGCGGCCTCGGTCTTCCACTTCGGGGACCTGAGGATCGGCCAGGTCAAGGAGACGTTGCGGGGGGCGGGGCACCCGGTGAGGTAGCCGCCGCTCCGCAGGGCCCCGGCCGGATGGCCGGGGCCCCTTTCTTCGCAAGATACGCAAGGGAAATTGCGCAATCTATCTTGCGCAACTTTCCTTGCGCATCTAGGGTTCCCGTCATGGCACGCGAGGAGAACCGCCGGATCACGGACATCGGGACGCTCAAGGCGCTCGCCCATCCGCTGCGCATGAGGCTGTACCGCCTGCTGTTCGTCGCGGAGGCCGCCACCGCCTCACAGCTGGCCGAGCAGGTGGACGAGGCCGTCTCCCTCGTCAGCTACCACCTGCGCAAGCTGGCCGAGCACGGTCTCGTCGAGGAGGCCGAGCCGCGCAGCGCGGACGCGCGCGAGCGCTGGTGGCAGCCGGCGTCCGACGGCGTCACCATCCGCGACGAGGACTTCCGGGACGCCCCCGAGAAGGCGGCGGCGCACCTGGCGGCCTCGCGGATGTTCCTGGAGCAGCGCGCCGGGATGTACCGCAGGTACCTCGACGAGCGCGCCCACTGGGGGCCCGGCTGGAACACCGCGGCCCACGACTCGGAGGCCCTGCTCCGGCTCACCGCCGGCGAACTGGCCGAGCTGAAGAAGGACCTGACCGACGTGATCAAGCGGTACGACGAGCAGGGGCGGGCCCGCGAGGCCGCGGGCGACACCGAGGGCCGTGAGCATGTCGCGCTGCACGTGTACGGCTTCCCGTTCCGCGTCTGACGTCTGAGAGGACAGCCCTCGTGACCAGCCCTGCCGCGACCGCCCCGCTCGTACCGCCCGCCGCCGCGCGGGCCCACCGCGACCCCAACGTGCTGCGGTGGCTCGGCGCCTACACCTCCTCCATGCTCGGCGACAGCGTCTACTACCTCGCCCTGTCCTGGGCCGCCGTCCAGGCCGGGAGCCCCGCGCAGGCCGGACTCGTGATGTCGGCCAGCGCGCTGCCCAGGGCCGTGCTCATGCTCGGCGGGGGAGTGGTCGCCGACCGGTTCGGACCGCGCCGGGTCGTCATCGGCAGTGACGCCGTGCGCTGTGCCGCCGTCCTCGCCGTGGCCGCCCTGCTGTTCCTCACCCGCCCCGGCCTGTGGCCGCTCGCCCTGCTGGCGCTGGTCTTCGGCACCGTCGACGCCGTGTTCCTGCCCGCCGTGGGCGCCCTGCCGCCCCGTCTCACCGAGAAGGACCAGCTCGCCCGGGTCCAGGGCATGCGCGGCCTCGCGATCCGCTGCGCGAGCGTCGTGGGCGCCCCGCTCGGCGGACTCGCCGTGGCCGCCGGCGGAGCCCCGGCCGCGTTCGCCGTCGCCGGGCTGCTCATCGCCGTGTCACTCCCGCTGCTGGTGTCGGTCCGGGTACGGAAGCTGCCGCAGGACGGCACGCCCGGCCCGGCGGGAACCGCCTGGAGCGACCTGAGGGCCGGGCTGCGCTACATCCGGCGGCACCGGGTGCTCGCGCCGCTGATGGCCGCCATCGCCCTCGGCGACCTCGGCTTCGTCGGACCGCTGAACGTCGGGCTGACCCTGCTCGCCGACCGGCGCGGCTGGGGGGCGGCGGGCATGGGCTGGGTGCTCGCCGGGTTCGGGGTCGGCGCGGGGGCCGCGTCGCTGCTGCTGGCCGTCCGGGGGCGGCTGCCGCGCGCCGGGCTGGTCGCCGGGTTCGCCATCATCGCGGGCTGCGTGGCCATCGGCGCCCTCGCCTACGTGCCGGGCCTCGTCGCCGCCGTCGCCACGGCCGTGCTGGTCGGCCTGCTCACCGGGCTCAGCGGCGCGATGTGCGGCGCCCTGCTCCAGACCCAGTCCGACCCCGCCTACCTCGGCCGGGTCACCTCCGTCTCCAGCCTGGTCAGCCTCGGCCTGACCCCGCTGAGCATGCCGTTCGCCGCCGCCGCGATCGGGGTCTGGGGCCCCGGCCCGGTGTTCACCGCCAGCGCGGCCGTCTGCGGGCTCGGCGGGGTCGTCGCCCTCGCCGTACCGGCCCTGCGCCGCGCCGAACTCCCCGGCTGACCGGCCCTCACCGTCCGGGCTGGACCAGCTGCACCAGATTGCCCACCGTGTCGTCGAACACCGCCGCGATCACCGGCCCCTGCTCCTGCGGCGGGTGCGTGAACCGGACACCGAGGCCGCGCAGCCGCTCGTACTCCGCACCCAGGTCGTCCACGGAGAAGACGATGCACGGCAGTCCCGCCTCGTACAGCGCCCTGCGGTACGGCTCCGCGATCGGGCCCTGGCCGGGCTCCAGCAGCAGCTGGAGATCCGGCTGGGCCCCCTCCCGCGCCCCGACCGTCACGAACAGCGTGCCGTCGCCGAGGTCCATGTGCGTGCGGGTCTCGAAGCCGAGGACCTCGGTGTAGAAGGCGTGCGCCGCCGCCACGTCGTCCACGTACACGCCGGTCATCGCCACCTTGATCACGGGCCGGTCCCCTCAGCCGTCCAGCCGCCTGCTCTCGTGCAGCGCGGTGATCGCCTCCGCGTCACCGTCCAGCTCCACCTTGGCCGCGCCCTGCCGGCCGAGCGCGAACATCAGCAGCTCCGCCGGCTCACCGGTCACCGTGACCACCGGGGTGCCCCGGTGCGCCACCACCGTCTGGCCGTTCGGGCGGCGCAGCACCAGACCCGTCGGCACACCCCGGCCCATCAGCCGCGCGGCGCGTTCCAGGCGGGACCACAGCGCGTCCTGGAAGACCGGGTCCAGCTCGCGCGGGCTCCACTCCGGCTGGGCGCGGCGGACGTCCTCCGTGTGGACGTAGAACTCCACGATGTTGGCCGCCTCGTCGACCTGCTTGAGCTGGAAGGGTGAGAAGCGCGGCGGGCCGGTACGGATGAGCTGGATCAGCTCCTCGTACGGCTTCGCCGTGTACTCGCCCATCACCTTCTCCAGACGCGGCGCGAGCTGCTTGATCAGCGCGCCCCCCGCCGCGTCCGGTCGGCGCTCGCGCACGATCACGTGCGCGGCCAGGTCCCGGGCCCGCCAGCCCTCGCAGAGGGTCTCGGCGTCCGGCCCGACGGTTTCCAAGAGGTCGGCGAGGAGAAGCCGTTCACGCTTGGCGAAGGTCGACATGCTGTCAGCCTACGGCCACGTACCAGGTCCGCCCACCCGTGGGAGCGCCCCGCGCCGCCGTGACCACTCCATGGACGGCCGTGTCCCGCCGCCGGTCCCGGGCGGCACAATATGACCCATGACCAGTGCGACCGGTGCCCTCCCGCCCAGCAGCCTCGACCCGGAGATCGCCGCGCGGCTCAAGCGCAGCGCCGACGGGCTCGTCCCCGCCATCGCCCAGCAGTACGACACCGGCGAGGTGCTCATGCTCGGCTGGATGGACGACGAGGCCCTGCACCGGACGCTGACCACCGGCCGCTGCACCTACTGGTCGCGCAGCCGCCGGGAGTACTGGGTCAAGGGCGACACCTCCGGGCACGTCCAGTGGGTGAAGTCGGTCGCGCTGGACTGCGACGCCGACACCCTGCTGGTCAAGGTCGACCAGGTCGGCGCCGCCTGCCACACCGGCGCCCGCACCTGCTTCGACGCGGACGTGCTCCTGAAGGACGCCGGTTCCGCCGCCCCCGGATCCGGTCAGTAAGGTCAGCGGCCATGGAACTGGAGACCTTCCGCAAGCTGGCCACCGACCGGCGTGTCATCCCGGTCACGCGCAAGCTGCTCGCCGACGGCGACACCCCGGTCGCGCTGTACCGCAAGCTCGCCGCCGAGCGTCCCGGCACCTTCCTGCTGGAGTCGGCGGAGAACGGCCGTTCCTGGTCCCGTTACTCCTTCGTCGGCGTCCGCAGCGCCGCCACGCTCACCGCGCGGGACGGGCAGGCCCACTGGCTCGGCACCCCGCCCGTCGGCGTCCCCACCGACGGCGACCCCCTCGCGGCCCTGCGGGCCACCCTCCAGGCCCTGCACACCCCGCACCAGGAGGGCCTGCCGCCCTTCACCGGCGGCATGGTCGGCTACCTGGGCTACGACATCGTCCGCCGGCTGGAGAAGATCGGCCCCGGCGAGCGCGACGACCTGCGGCTGCCCGAGCTGACCATGCTGCTGACCAGCGACCTCGCGGTGATGGACCACTGGGAGGGCTCGGTCCTGCTGATCGCCAACGCGATCAACCACAACGACCTCGACACCGGCGTCGACGAGGCGTACGCGGACGCCGTCGCCCGCCTCGACGCCATGGAGGCCGACCTCTCCCGCCCGGTCGCCCAGCCCCCGGCCCACCTGCCGCCCTCCGAGCTGCCCGAGTACACCGCCCGCTGGGGCGGCCCCGACTTCCAGCGGGCCGTCGAGGACGTCAAGGAGCGCATCCGCGCGGGCGAGGCCTTCCAGGTCGTGCCCTCCCAGCGCTTCGAGACCCCGTGCACGGCCACCGCCCTGGACGTCTACCGGGTGCTGCGGACCACCAACCCCTCGCCGTACATGTACCTGTTCCGCTTCGACGGCTTCGACGTCGTCGGCTCCTCCCCGGAGGCGCTGGTGAAGGTCGAGGACGGACACGCGATGGTCCACCCCATCGCCGGCACCCGGCACCGCGGGGCCACCCCGCAGGAGGACCAGGCCCTCGCCGAGGAACTCCTCGCCGACCCCAAGGAGCGCGCCGAGCACCTGATGCTGGTCGACCTCGGCCGCAACGACCTCGGCCGGGTCTGCGAGCCCGGTTCCGTCGAGGTGGTCGACTTCATGTCCGTCGAGCGCTACTCGCACGTGATGCACATCGTCTCGACCGTCACCGGC
Organism: Streptomyces sp. NPDC047841; assembly: GCF_040704085.1. Classification (NCBI taxonomy): domain Bacteria; kingdom Bacillati; phylum Actinomycetota; class Actinomycetes; order Kitasatosporales; family Streptomycetaceae; genus Streptomyces; species Streptomyces sp. NPDC047841. The sequence goes on along the minus strand of NZ_JBEYRP010000010.1, from coordinate 235,531 downwards.
AGGGTCGCCTCCGGCCGCACGGCCTTCGACGTGCTCACCGCCTGCTTCCCGGCCGGCACCCTCTCCGGCGCCCCCAAGCCCCGGGCGATGCAGATCATCGACGAACTGGAGCCGTCCCGGCGCGGCCTGTACGGCGGCTGCGTCGGCTACCTGGACTTCGCCGGCGACTCCGACACCGCGATCGCCATCCGCACGGCCCTGCTCCGCGACGGCACGGCCTACGTCCAGGCCGGCGCCGGCATCGTCGCCGACTCCGACCCGGTCGCGGAGGACCAGGAGTGCCGCAACAAGGCGGCGGCGGTGCTGCGGGCGGTGCACACCGCCAACCGGCTGGGCGAGCAGGGCGCTCCGGCTCGCGCGTAGGACGCTTCTCATACGAACCCCGGGTGACGGCTCACCCGGGGTTCAGGCGATAGTGGAGTACGTGACTGCCGTACCTGACCCCCGTTCCCAAGCCGACGCGTCCGCCCGGTCCGGCCGGCGGAGCCTCGCCGTGGCCCTCCTGTGCGGTGCGCTCGGCGCGGCCGTGGCGCTGCTCGCGACCCGGCAGCGCTGGGCGGAGGGCACCGCGACGGTGGCCGGCGGCGCGTTCCCGCTGACCGCCAAGGGCAGCGACGTCACGGGCGTCCCCGCGGCCCTCGCCATAGTGGGCCTCGCCGCGCTCGTCGCCGTCTTCGCCGTCCGCAGGGCCGGCCGGTTCCTCGTCTCCGGGCTGCTCGCGCTCTCCGGCGCCGGGATCGCCGTCGCGGCCCTCGTGTCCGCCTCCGACGGCTCCGCGCTGGACGAGCAGGCCGCCAAGGCGAGCGGCGACACCTCCGCCACGGTCCACGCCCTCAGCCACACCGGCTGGCCCTACGTCGCGGCCGCCGGCGGAGTGCTGCTCCTGCTCGCCGGCCTGCTCGCCCTGCGCTACGGCCATCTGTGGCCCGCCATGTCCGGCCGCTACGAGCGCGGCACCGACCGCCCGCGGCGCACGGCCCGGCCGGTCGACCCAGAGCGGCCCGAGGAGATCTGGAAGGCGCTGGACCGGGGCGAGGACCCGACGGGCGCCTGAATCCGCGGGGCGCACCCGGAGTCCGGATCCGGAGGGCACGCCCCGAGTGTGGTGAACCAGACGCCACCCCCGCGTCGGGCACGCGTGCGCGTACGGGACAATGAACGTGAGCGTCCGGCTCGGACAGTACGACACGTACACAGCAACGAGGAGCAAGTCATGGCGGGCAGCAGCCACGGTCACACCCCGGCCGCCTGGACCGGTGTCATCATCGCCTTCATCGGTTTCTGCGTCGCGGGCGCCTTCATGGTGATGGCCCAGCCCGTCGGCTTCTGGGCCGGCATCGCCCTCACGCTCCTCGGCGGTGTGGTCGGCGGCATCATGCGCGCCATGGGTCTGGGGCAGCCGAAGGAGTCCCGTACGCTGCCGCACACCGCGCCCGCCGCCACGCGCGAGCCGGCCGCCGCGGAGAGCTGAGCCCCGGTAACTTCCGCGAGGGCGGCCGGCACCGGGTGCCGGCCGCCCTTCGCGCGTGAGGGGGCGGTGCCGCGGTCCGCGAGCGGGCACGCCGGCCGGCGGCGGGGGAGAATGCCGCCGTGGACGCCCCTGTGGATGCCCCGGTGAACGCCGCGGCGAACGCCCTTGGCCGCCCGGTGCCGCGGCCCGCCCCCCTCCGGCGGAGGCTCGCGGTCCCCGCGGGGCTGCTCACGGCCGTCGGCGGGGCCTTCGCCTATGTCGGTGCCGTCGATCCGGGTGAACCCGGCCACTACCCCGTCTGCCCCCTGTACCGGCTCACCGGTCTGTACTGCCCCGGCTGCGGCGGGCTGCGCAGCGCGCACGCCTTCGTGCACGGTGACCTCCTCACCGCCCTGCGCGACAACGCGCCGGCCGTCGCCGCCTACCTGGGCTTCGCCGTGCTGTGGACCGTCTGGGTGGTCCGCGCGGCACGCGGCAGGCCGTTGCGGATCGAGTCCGGACCGGCACCGCTGTGGGCGGCCGGGGTGCTGCTGCTGGTGTTCACCGTCGTCCGGAACCTGCCGTTCGGTGGCTGGCTCCATCCTTGATCAACTACGAATGTCCAGGTAGTGGGACCGGCCGCGACCGGATGCGGGGCCTCGGCGCTCCTGCGGATACCATCGGTTTGACCACGGGTTTTCAGACCCTGAAGGAACCACCGTCTGGAAGGGGGCCGCTCGCGTGAGTGTGCTCGACGAGATCATCGACGGAGTCCGTGCCGACCTCGCGGAGCGGCAGGCACGCGTCACCCTCGACGAGCTCAAGGAGCGCGCGGCCAAGGCCCACGCCGCCAAGGACGGGGTGGCCGCGCTCAAGGGCGACGGCGTCAAGGTGATCTGCGAGGTGAAGCGCTCCAGCCCCTCCAAGGGCGCGCTGGCCGCCATCGCCGACCCCGCCGGACTCGCCGCCGACTACGAGGCGGGCGGCGCGGCCGTCATCTCCGTCCTCACCGAGCAGCGCCGCTTCGGCGGCTCGCTCGCCGACCTGGAGGCGGTGCGCGCGCGGGTCGACATCCCCGTCCTGCGCAAGGACTTCATCGTCACGTCGTACCAGCTCTGGGAGGCCCGGGCGTACGGCGCCGACCTCGCGCTGCTGATCGTGGCCGCCCTGGACCAGCCGGCCCTGGAGTCGCTGATCGAGCGGGCGGAGTCCATCGGCCTGACCCCCCTCGTCGAGGTGCACGACGAGGACGAGGTCGAGCGGGCGGTGGACGCGGGCGCCAAGGTCATCGGCGTCAACGCGCGCAACCTGAAGACGCTGGAGGTGGACCGCGGCACGTTCGAGCGGGTCGCCCCGGAGATCCCGGACACCCTCGTGAAGGTCGCCGAGTCCGGCGTCCGCGGCCCGCACGACCTGATCGCGTACGCCAACGCCGGCGCCGACGCGGTGCTGGTCGGCGAGTCCCTGGTGACCGGCCGCGACCCGAAGGCGGCGGTCGCCGACCTGGTGGCGGCCGGCGAGCACCCGGCACTGCGGCACGGGCGCGGCTGATCACGCTAGGCTTGGCGGCGATGAATCCCACCGTGACGACCGTGGACCGGCACGCGCGCCTGGCGCGCGGCTGCCGTCCGCGTGGCTGCCGCGCTCCCGCGCGCCGCGTGCACGGCCGTCGCGTCCGGTACGTCATCGGCGACGAACCCGGGCAGGTCAACGGACGCCGATGGCAGCGCGCCCCCCAGGGGCGCGGGACTCCTGTCTGACGTGCGGCTACCGCCGCGTGTACGCGACCAGCCGCCCACGGCCTGAGGTCGTCCGACAAGCTCCGCCCCCACGGCGAATCGTTTTCCACAGAACACTCACCGTGAGGTTTCCGCATGCCCAGCGAGTTCTTCATCCCTGACCCCGCCGGCCAGGTGCCCAGCGCCGAGGGCTACTTCGGCGCGTTCGGCGGCAAGTTCATCCCGGAGGCCCTCGTCGCCGCCGTGGACGAGGTCGCCGTCGAGTACGACAAGGCCAAGCACGACCCCGAGTTCGCCCGTGAGCTCGACGACCTGCTCGCCCACTACACCGGCCGCCCGTCGGCGCTCACCGAGGTGCCCCGCTTCGCCGAACACGCCGGTGGCGCCCGTGTGTTCCTCAAGCGCGAGGACCTCAACCACACCGGCTCCCACAAGATCAACAACGTGCTCGGCCAGGCCCTGCTCACCAAGCGCATGGGCAAGACCCGGGTCATCGCCGAGACCGGCGCAGGCCAGCACGGTGTCGCCACGGCCACCGCCTGCGCGCTGTTCGGCCTCGACTGCACCATCTACATGGGCGAGGTCGACACCAAGCGCCAGGCCCTCAACGTCGCCCGCATGCGCATGCTCGGCGCCGAGGTCGTCGCCGTGAAGTCCGGCAGCCGCACCCTCAAGGACGCCATCAACGAGGCGTTCCGCGACTGGGTCGCCAACGTCGACCACACCCACTACCTCTTCGGCACGGTCGCCGGACCGCACCCGTTCCCCGCCATGGTCCGCGACTTCCACCGGGTGATCGGCGTGGAGGCACGGCGCCAGCTCCTGGAGCGCGCCGGCCGTCTCCCCGACGCGGCCGTCGCCTGTGTCGGCGGCGGCTCCAACGCCATCGGCCTCTTCCACGCCTTCATCCCCGACGAGGGCGTCCGCCTCATCGGCTGCGAGCCGGCCGGCCACGGCATCGAGACCGGCGAGCACGCGGCCACCCTCACCGCCGGCGAGCCCGGCATCCTGCACGGCTCCCGCTCCTACGTCCTCCAGGACGACGAGGGCCAGATCACCGAGCCGTACTCCATCTCGGCCGGACTGGACTACCCGGGCATCGGCCCGGAGCACTCCTACCTGAAGGACTCCGGCCGCGGCGAGTACCGCGCGGTCACCGACGACGCCGCCATGCAGGCCCTGCACCTGCTGTCGCGCACCGAGGGCATCATCCCGGCCATCGAGAGCGCCCATGCGCTGGCCGGCGCCCTGGAGGTCGGCAAGGAGCTGGGCAAGGACGGCCTGATCGTCGTCAACCTGTCCGGCCGCGGCGACAAGGACATGGACACCGCCGCCCGGTACTTCGGCCTCTACGACACCGACGCCGAGGTGGCCGCCGACCAAGCCGACACCGCCGAGATCGAGGGGGACGCCAAGTGAGCGGGAACGCACAGCTGCTGAACGACACCCTCGCCGCCGCCAGGGCCGAGGGCCGCTCCGCGCTCATCGCCTACCTCCCGGCCGGCTTCCCCACCGTGGACGGCGGCATCGAGGCGATCAAGGCCGTCTTCGACGGCGGCGCCGACGTCGTCGAGGTCGGGCTGCCGCACAGCGACCCGGTGCTCGACGGCCCGGTCATCCAGACCGCCGACGACATCGCCCTGCGGGGCGGGGTGCGGATCGCCGACGTCATGCGCACCGTCCGGGAGGCCCACGAGGCCACCGGGAAGCCGGTGCTCGTCATGACGTACTGGAACCCCATCGACCGCTACGGCGTGGAGCGGTTCACCGCCGAGCTGGCCGAGGCGGGCGGCGCGGGCTGCATCCTGCCCGACCTGCCCGTGCAGGAGTCGGCGCCGTGGCGGGAGCACGCCGAGAAGCACGGCCTCGCCACGGTCTTCGTGGTGGCGCCGAGCAGCAAGGACGAGCGGCTCGCCCAGATCACCGCGGCGGGCAGCGGCTTCGTCTACGCGGCCTCCCTGATGGGCGTCACCGGCACCCGCGAGTCCGTCGGCACCCAGGCCCAGGACCTGGTCCGGCGCACCCGCGCCACCGGCACCGGGCTGCCCGTCTGCGTCGGTCTCGGCGTCTCCAACCGGGCCCAGGCCGCCGAGGTCGCCGGCTTCGCCGACGGCGTGATCGTCGGCTCGGCGTTCGTCAAGCGGATGCTGGACGCCCCCGACCACGCCTCCGGCCTCGCGGCGGTCCGTGAGCTGGCCGGTGAGCTGGCGAAAGGCGTGCGCGGACAGGCGTGACGGACGGGAGTGACCGGCGGCGAACGTCCCGAACCGGATGATCCGGTCACTCGAACGGGTGGACCTCGGGCCGGGGAGGCGCGCTGCGCCTCCCCGGTTCGTTCTGGGGGTGTGAGCGAGAAGAACCGTGACGGAAAGCGCACCGCCCGGGAACGGCTGGCGGTCGAGCGCGAGAAGCAGAAGGCCGGGGAGAAGCGACGGCGCACGCTGATCGTGGGCGCGAGCGTCGTCTGCATCCTGGGACTGGCGGCGGTGATCGGCGTGGTCGCCGCGAACGCCGGCAAGCACAAGGGCGGCAGCGCGGGCCCGGCCGTCGCACCGTCGGGGGCGCAGGGCAAGGACGGCCTCGCGATCCCGGTCGGCAAGGACGGCGCCAGGTCGACGCTCACCGTCTGGGAGGACTTCCGCTGCCCGGCCTGCCAGGCCTTCGAGGCGGCGTACCGGCCGACCCTCCACGAGCTGGCCGACGCCGGCAAGCTCAGGATCGATTACCACCTCGTCCGGCTGATCGACGGCAACCTCGGCGGCACCGGCTCGCTGCGCGCCGCCAACGCCGCGGCCTGCGCCCAGGACGCCGGGAAGTTCCGCGACTACCACGACGTGCTGTACGCGAACCAGCCGAAGGAGACCGACGACGCCTTCGCGGGCAACGACAAGCTGATCGAGCTGGCCGGCAAGGTCAAGGGCCTGGACACGCCCGCCTTCCGCGCCTGCGTCAAGGACGGCACGCACGACAGCTGGGTGGAAAGGTCCAACCAGGCGTTCGGGTCCGGCGGCTTCAGCGGTACGCCCACGGTGCTGCTCGGCGGCAAGAACATCTACCAGGACCAGACGATGACCCCGGCCAAGCTCAGGCAACTGGTGGAGGAGGCCGACCGACGGTAAGCGTTTCTCACGCCCCCGTTATGGACCCGTAGCCGGTCCGCTTGCCGTCCCCACGGCCCGGCACGGTAGCGTCGGACCTGCCATGAACGCCATGAACCTTGCCTCGATCCCCAGCCCGTCGCACGGGGTGCTGTACCTCGGCCCCGTCCCGCTGCGCGGCTACGCCTTCTGCATCATCATCGGCGTCTTCATCGCCGTCTGGTTCGGCAACAAGCGCTGGATCGCCCGCGGCGGGCAGTCCGGCACGGTCGCCGACATCGCCGTCTGGGCCGTGCCGTTCGGCCTGGTCGGCGGCCGGCTCTACCACGTGATCACGGACTACGAGCTGTACTTCAGCGACGGCCGTGACTGGGTGGACGCCTTCAAGGTGTGGGAGGGCGGCCTGGGCATCTGGGGCGCCATCGCACTCGGCGCGCTCGGCGCGTGGATCGGCGCGCGGCGCCGGGGCGTCCCGATGCCCGCGTACGCCGACGCCGTCGCGCCCGGCATCGCGTTCGCGCAGGCCATCGGCCGCTGGGGCAACTGGTTCAACCAGGAGCTGTATGGCCGCGAGACCCATCTGCCCTGGGCGCTGCACATCACCTCCTCCGAGGGCGGCCGGGTGCCGGGGTACTACCACCCGACGTTCCTCTACGAGTCCCTGTGGTGCGTCGGCGTGGGTCTGCTGGTCATCTGGGCGGACCGCCGCTTCAGGCTGGGGCACGGCCGCGCGTTCGCCCTGTACGTCGCCGCGTACTGCGTGGGCCGGGGCTGGATCGAGTACATGCGGGTGGACGACGCCCACCACATCCTGGGCCTCCGCCTGAACGACTGGACCGCGCTGCTGGTCTTCCTGCTGGCGGTGACGTACATCGTGGTGTCGTCGAAGAAGCGGCCGGGACGCGAAGCCGTGGTCGAGCCGGGGGTCTCCGACGGCCCGGTCACGGACACGGCGGCCGTCCAGGACGCGGAGGCCGGCACCGACGCCGAGACAGGCGCCGATGCCGATGCCGATGCCGACGCGGAGGGCGAGGAGAAGGCGGCGCCGGCCGAGAAGAGCTGAACCGTTCGTGGTACGACGCCGAGGGCGCCCGGAGGTCTTCCGGGCGCCCTCGGCGTGTGCGGAGGGTCAGTGCCGGGCGGCCAGCGACAGCGTCCGCCGTGCCATCGCCACCACCGCCGCGTCGATGAAGCGCCCGTCGGGCAGGGCCTGGGCGCCCTCGTTGGCCGAGGCCGCTTTGAGGACCGTCTCCGCGTGTTCGATCTCGGCCTGCGTGGGCAGGTAGGCCCGCTCGATCACCGGCAGCTGGCGGGGGTGGATCGCGGAGCGGCCCAGGAACCCGAGAGCCCGGCCGTGGGCGCAGGAGGCGGCCAGGCCGTCGAGGTCACGGATGTCCGGGTAGACGGTCTGGGACGGCGGGGGCAGGCCCGCCGCACGGGCGGCGAGGATCACCCGTGAGCGCGGCCAGTCCAGGCCCGCGTCGGCCCGCACCCCGAGGTCGGCGCGGAGGTCGGCCTCGCCCAGGGCGATGCCCCGCAGGGCGGGGTGGGCGGTGGCGATGGCGTAGGCGTGCTCGATGCCGAGGGCCGACTCCAGGAGCGCGTGGAGCGGGACCGGTGTGGCCACGGCGACCTGCCGTACCTCGCCCGGGGCCGTCACCTTCGGCAGCCGCACGCCGGACAGGCCCGGCAGACCGGCCAGGGCGCGGAGGTCGTCGGCGGCCCAGACGCTGTCCAGGGCGTTGACGCGCACGTGCACCGGGACCGGCTGGGACTCCGCCAGGAGTTCCGCGGTGGCCGCGCGGGCGTACTCCTTGCGGTCCGGGGCGACCGCGTCCTCCAGGTCGACCACCACCACGTCGGCGCCCGCCACCAGGGCCTTGGCCACCACGTGCGGGCGGTCGCCGGGGACGTAGAGCCAGGTGAGCGGGAAGGGGGTCACAGGGCGCCCTCCGCGCGCAGCGCCGCGACGGCGGCCGGGGTGAGGCCGAGTTCGGCGAGCACGGCGTCGGTGTCGGCGCCGTGCGGGCGGCCGGCCCAGCGGATCGCGCCGGGCGTGGCGGAGAGCCGGAAGAGGACGTTCTGCATGCGCAGCGGGCCCAGTTCCGGGTCGTCGACGGTGGTGACCGTGTCCAGGGCCCGGTACTGGGGGTCCACGAGGACGTCCCGGACGTCCTGCACCGGGGCCACCGCGGCCTCCGCCTTCTCGAAGGCCGCGAGCACCTCGGCCCGGGTGCGGCCGGCGATCCAGGAGCCGACCGCCTCGTCCAGCACATCGGCGTGGGCGGCCCGGTCCGCGCCGGTGGCGAACCACGGCTCCTCGATCAGCTCCGGCCGGCCCACCAGCCGGAGCACCCGCTCGGCGACCGACTGGGCGGAGGTGGAGACGGCGACCCAGGTGCCGTCGGCGGTGCGGTAGGTGTTGCGCGGGGCGTTGTTCGCGGACCGGTTGCCGGTGCGCTCCTGGACGTAGCCGAGCTGGTCGTACCAGGTGGCGTGGGGGCCGAGCACCGACAGGATCGGTTCGATGATCGCCATGTCGACCGTCTGTCCCGTGCCGGTGCGCTCGCGGGCGGCCAGCGCCGTCAGCACGGCGAAGGCGGTCGCCAGGCCGGCGATCGAGTCGGCGAGACCGAAGGGCGGCAGCGTCGGGGGCGCGTCCGGTTCGCCGGTGACCGCGGCGAAGCCGCTCATCGCCTCGGCGAGGGTGCCGAAGCCGGGGCGGTGTGCGTAGGGGCCGAACTGGCCGAACGCGGTCACCCGGGCCAGGACCAGCCGGGGGTTGGCCGCGGACAACTCCGGCCAGCCGAGGCCCCATTTCTCCAGGGTTCCGGGGCGGAAGTTCTCGATCACCACGTCGGCGGTGGCGGCCAGCCGCAGCAGGGTGGCCCGGCCGCCGGGTGTGGACAGGTCCAGGGTGATGGCCCGCTTGTTGCGGCCGAGCACCTTCCACCACAGGCCGACGCCGTCCTTGGCCGGGCCGTGGCCCCGGGACGGGTCGGGCCGCCGGGGATGCTCCACCTTGATCACCTCGGCGCCGTAGTCACCGAGCAGCGTCGCCGCCATCGGCCCGGCGAAGAGGGTCGCGAGGTCCAGCACCCGCAGCCCGTCCAGGGCCGGGGACGTCCGTGCCGACGGGGCCGTCTCGGCCGTCCCGGCCGTCGTGTGTGTCGTGTTCGTCGTGTTCATGCGCTGTACTGGGCCTCGATCTCCGGGCGGTAGGGCATCGACGCCGACGCGCCTTCCCGCTGGACGGAGATCGCCGCCGCTGCCGCCGCCCAGGACAGGGCCTCCCGTACCGGCTTCTCCTCGGCGCGGGCCACCGCGAACGCGCCGACGAACGTGTCGCCCGCGCCCGTGGAGTCCACCGCCCGCACGGGGGGCGCGGGGACGACGAGCGGTTCGGCGCCCCGGGCCAGGTACAGGCAGCCCGTGGCGCCCAGGGTGACCACGACCTCGGGCACCAGGTCCAGCAGGGCGGCCGCCGCCTCGCGCGGGTCGGTGCGGCCGGTGAGGGTGACCGCCTCGTACTCGTTCGGCACCAACAGGTCGATCGCCGCCAGGAGTCCGGGCGGCAGCGGCTGGACCGGGGACGGGGTGAGCACCGTGCGGACGCCGTGCCGGCGGGCCGCCTCGGCGCCCGCGACGACCGCCGCCGGCGGGATCTCCAGTTGCAGCAGCAGGGCGTCGGCGGTCGCGATCACCCCCTCGTCGCCGGGGCAGAGGTGGTCGACCGTGCCGTTCGCGCCGGGGACGACGACGATCGCGTTGCCGCCCTCGTCGTCCACCACGATGTGCGCGGTGCCGGACGGCCCCTCGACCGTGCGCAGGAAGTCGGTGTCCACGCCGGAGTGTTCGAGGGTGTCGCGCAGCCGCGCGCCGAAGGCGTCGTTGCCGACCGCGCCGATCATCGAGACGGTGGCGCCGGCGCGGGCCGCGGCGATCGCCTGGTTGGCGCCCTTGCCGCCGGGGATCGTACGGAACTCCCGTCCCGTCACGGTCTCCCCGCGCTGCGGGGCCTTGGCGACGTAGGTGACGAGGTCCATGTTCGTGCTGCCGAGGACGGCGATGTGGGTCATGGTCGGGTCGCCTCTAGGTGGGTGAGGTGGGCGAGGGCGTCGAAGCCGGTGCCGTCGAAGTCCGCGACGGTCGTGGCGAGCCGGTTCTTCAGCGGGGCCCGCCAGCGGTCGGGGAGCGCGCCGGGGGAGCCGGCGAGCAGGCCGGCGATGCTCCCGGCGGTGGCGCCGTTGGAATCGGTGTCCCAGCCACCCGACACGGCACGGCAGACGGAGCCGGTGAAGTCGCCGCCGGCGTGGGTGAGGGCGGCGACGGTCAGGGCGGTGTTGGGGACGGCGTGGACCCAGTGGTGGGTGGGGCCGTAGACGGCGTGGAGTTCGTCCACGACGTCGTCGAAGTCGTCCGTGGCGCCGGCCAGCCGGACGGCGTGGTCGATCGCCTTCGCCAGGCGGGAGCGGGCCGGGACCACCGCGCGGCCGGTGCGCAGACAGGCGTGGACGTCGTGCGTGCCGGTGGCGGCCGTGGCGATGGCGGCGGCCGTGAACATCGCCGCGTAGACGCCGTTCGCGGTGTGGGTGAGGACCGCGTCGCGGTGGGCCTGTTCCGCGGCGGCGGCCGGGTCGCCCGGGTTGCTCCAGCCGTGCATGTCGGCGCGGATCAGCGCGCCGATCCACTCGCGGAACGGGTTGCGGTGGCGGGCCGTGTGCGGGGGCTCGATGCCCGTGAGGAGGTTGCGGTGGGCGACGCGCTCGGCGGTGAAGGTACGGCCGGGCGGGAGTTCCTCGAGCCAGAGCCGGGCCACGTCGTCGGTGGTGAAGGCCCTCCCGTGGCGCTGGAGCAGGAGGAGGTTGAGCAGGGGGTAGTTCAGGTCGTCGTCCTCGGGCATGCCGTCGATGTTCTCGGCGAGCGAGGTGGCGGCCGAGCGGCGGTTCCAGGGGTGGGCGGCCAGCAGGTCGCCGGGGACTCCCCGGGCGGTGAACCAGGTGGAAAGGGGCCAGTTCCCGGTCGCCCGGGCGAGGGCGCGGATGCCGTCGAGCGGGAGCTTCTCGACCGGTTTGCCGAGCAGACAGCCGATGGCCCGCCCGAGCCAGGCGGCCTCCAGGGCGCGGGGGTCCGGTGCGGTGGCGGACCGCCCGGCGGGCCAGTCGGGGCAGCGGGACCTGATGCGGGCCAGGTCGGTCGGCTCGTCGTCGGCGAAGCGGCTGGGCAGATCGGCGAGTTCGTCCAGCAGGTCCTCCGCCAGCAGGCGCAGGTAGCGGGAGACGCGGTGCCGGGACGCGCCCGCGCGCTCCGGGGCGTCCGGGCCGCCCGCCGCCCGCCAGCGCGCCTCGACCGCCTTCGGCTCGCGCCCGTCCAGGCGGGCCTGGCGCAGTTCGTGGCCCAGCAGGTCCTCCGGCTGGACCCAGGTCAGTCGGAGCACGGCCGGCCTCCGAGCGCGCTGAACGCCTCCTCGTGGGCGCGCCGGCGGCGGACGTCCCGGTCGAAGATCTCGCACGTGACCCCGGTGAGCGTCCGGGCCGGCGCCCACAGGTCCAGCCGGCTGGCGTCGGCGACCGTCTTCGCCCACTCCTCGGGGGCCGGCGAGCCGAGCGCGCCCGCGAGGGCGCCGGCCATCGTCGCGATCGAGTCGCAGTCACGGCCGTAGTTGACCGAGCCGAGCACGGCCTGCCGGTAGTCGCCGCCGGAGACGACCAGCATGCCCAGCGCGACCGGGAGTTCCTCGATGGAGTGCAGCCGGGAGGGGCGGCGGGCGGCGAGGGAGGGGGCGCGGTAGTCCGGGCCGACGGTGTCGTACGGCTCCACCGCCGCGCGCAGCGGACCGAGCGCCGACTCGAAGTCCCGGTGCCCGGCGGCGACTTCGCACACCTTCTCGATCGCCGTGCGGGTGCCGTCCTTGGCCAGCGACAGGCAGGCGTCCACCACCGAGCCGGGGGTCGCGCCGGGGGCGGTGGCGGCGGCCACCGCCGCGGCGAACACACCGGCCGCCTCCCGGCCGTACGACGACTGGTGCGCGCCCGCGACGTCCAGCGCCTCGGCGTACGCGGCGGCCGGGTTGGCCGCGTTGACCAGGCCGACCGGGGCCATGTACATCGCGGCGCCGCAGTTGACGATGTTGCCGGTGCCCGCTTCCCGGGGGTCGGCGTGACCGTAGGCGAGCCTGGCCACCAGCCACTTCTCGGCGAGGAAGAGGCGGTGCAGCGGCAGGGCCTCGGCCTGAAGCTCGGGGATCCAGCGGGGGGTGGTCATCAGGTCCGGGACCAGGTGCTCGGCGATCGCGTACGCGTCGAGGTGGTCGCGGACGCGGTCGTAGACGCGGATGAGCGCGTGCGTCATCAAGGTGTCGTCGGTGACGTGGCCGTCGCCCTTGTGGTACGGCGCGATGGGGCGGGCGGTGCGCCAGGCGTCGCCGTGCCAGGGGCCGACGATGCCGCGCACGCGGCCGCCGTGCCGCTCGGCGATCTGGTCGGGGGAGTAGCCCTCGACCGGGCCGCCGAGGGCGTCGCCTACGGCGGCCCCCACCAGCGCGGCGGTGACGCGGTCGGCGAGCCCGTTCGGGGCGGGGCCGCTGCTTTCTTCGTCTTTGGGCGTCATGCCCCGAATCATCCTCCTGGGCGGGCCGGTTGTGCGGCTTCCAGGAGTCCGGCGAGTTCCACCAGGTCGGTGCCGGTGAGACGGGGCAGGGTGCAGCCGGGCAGGACGCGGCAGGCGTCCCGCCAGGTCGCGGGGATCGCCGCGCCGCCGCCGAGGGCGCCGGTGAGCGCGCCGGCGAGGGCGGGCGCGGAGTCGGCGACCCGGGACAGGCAGGCGGCGGCCGGTACGGCCTCGGCGATCCGGCCCCGGGCCGCGGTGGCCAGGGCGAGCGCGACGGGGACGGTCTCGGCGGCGGCGATGCCGTAGCTGTAGACGTGGTCGACGATCTGGTGTTCCAGGAGGGGGACGAGGGCGAAGGCGGACCCGCTGTCCTCGGCCAGGGCGAGGGCGTGGCGGGCGTTGCGGCCGATCTCGGTGTCCGCCGGGAGTTCGGCGAGCGCGGCGGTCACGCAGGTGTCGGTGTCCGCGTCGGCGAGGGCGAGGGAGAGGGCCGCCGCCATGGCCCGCGCGCCATGCACGCCGTCGCCGTCCTGGGTGTAGCGGGCGTCGAACTCGGCGAGCGCGGCTGCCTGTCGCGGGTCGCCGGGGTGGGCGACGGCGAGGACGCAGGCGCGGACGCAGGCCGCGTCGTCGAAGTAGTGCGGGTTGTCGTGGCCGGTGGCGGGCGGGCGCAGGCCGGTGGCGAGGTTGCCGAGGCCGGCGCGGACGGAGATGCGGGCGCGCAGCGGCAGGACGGCGGACTCGATCTCCGGGGCGCGGTCCGCCGCGGCGGCGACCTCGGAGGCCACGGCGGTCCAGGTGAGGTCGATGGCGGCGCGCATACGGCGGGCCCGGCTGAGGTCGCCGAGGACGTCGTCGTCGCCGGCGCGCAGGACCGCCTCCGCGGCGAACGCCGCCCACTCGGCGTCGTCGGAGGGGCCGAGGCGGAGGGGTTCGGGGGATTGGTTGAGGGCGATCGGCACCGGGAGGGTGGTGGTGGCGTTCTGCTCGGCGAAGGTGTCCAGCTCCCGGGTGAGGCGGCGGGTCCACTCGGGCATGCGGACGGCGCGGTGCCGGGCGGCGGGCCAGCCGGCGGCGTCTCCGGCGGCGAGGCCGAGGAGGAGGCCCTCGATACGGCGCGCTGTCATGGCCGGCCCTCGCCGTCCGGTTGCCCCGCGTGCCCGGTACCCACGAGGGGGCTTCGCTCCCTGGAGCCCCGGTCCGCCGCCCGCCCGCCATCCGGCCCGGTCGGCCGAGAGGCGGGGGGAGGGGGCGGGAGGAGTTCGGTGGGCCGGGCGGCGTCGGGCAGGGGGAGGAGGCCGGCCGGCTGGATGGCGTCGGGCAGGGGGAGGGGCTCGGCCGGCTCCAGCGCACCCTCGGCCGCTGCCCGCTCCCCCTTCACCACGGCCGCCGGCCGGACCGCGGCCAAGGGCGCCGCCACGGCCGCCGGGATCACCTCCCGTTTCCCCGCCACTCCGGCCGCCGTCCCTGCCGTGCCCGCGTCCGCCGCCGTCAGCAGGAGGTCCGCCACGTCCAGTACGTGGTGGCCGGTGATGGACGGCAGGCAGCGGCCCCGGGCCGGGCCGATCGCGGACGACCAGTGCGGCGGGATCGCCGGGAGGCCCTGGGTGGCGCCGGACAGGGCGCCCGCCACCGCCGCCGTCGTGTCCGCGTCACGGCCCATGTTGACGGCCGTCAGCACCGCCTCCCGGAAGTCGCCGTCGGCCGCCGCGTACGCGCCGAAGGCGAGGGCGACCGCTTCCGGGGCCAGGTCGGTCCAGGGGTAGCCGCCGATGACGACCGCGGAGCGCACCGCGCGTTCGCCGCGGTGCGCCACCGACACCGCGCGCCGCAGGGAGCGCGCCGTCCAGGAGTCGTCCGGGATCACCGCGAGGGCGGCGGCGATCACCACCGGGACCGCCGCGCCGGTCATCGCCGCCGCCACGCCCGCCGCGACCGCCTGGCCACCGTAGATGCCCTCCCCCTCGTGGCTGACGGAGCCGTCGACGGCCACCAGCCGGGCCGCTTCGGCGGGACGCCCGGCGGCGAAGACCCCGAAGGGCGCCGCCCGCATCGCCAGCCCGTCGCTCCAGGCGTGCCGGTGCTGCGCCGAGATGGGGGCGGCGAGGCCGCGGCGGAGGTTCTCCAGCGTGCCGCGCTCGCTGAAGCCCGCGCCGCGGAAGGGGCCCTCCGCCCGGTCGGCGATCCACTCGTGCCAGGCCGCCTCGACATGCTCCGGGGTGAGCGCCGAGCCGTGCCGGGCCAGCAGCAGACCGGAGAAGATCGCGTACTCGGTGTCGTCCGTGCCGTACGGCTGCTCGCTGACGTATCCGGTGATCCGGCCCCAGCGGGCGCGGATCTCGGAGGGCCTGAGGTTCTCCGCCGGTGCGCCCAGCGCGTCCCCGACGGCCAGGCCCAGCAGCGCACCGCGGGCCCGTTCGCGGAGTCCGGCGGCGTCACCGGGCGCCGCGGCCCGGGGAGTGCGGGCGATCGATGCCATGGGCGGCCTCCTTCGGCGGGTCCCAGGGGACCCTCTGCGGATGTGTCCCACGGGAGGCGGCCGCGTGAGCCGGGGGCGGGGCTGTGTCACCCGGTCAGCATCTGAGATAGCAATCGCACATCTGAGCGCTCAGGAGAGAAGTCGCAGGTTAGCCCAGCCTTTCCTTGCTGGCGCGGGGGAAATGAAGAGCGTAGGTTCTGTGTTGTCGAAATATAGAACTCGTCCAAAGTTAGCTTTGGCTTAGCTTCCCTGGGGGTCCCGGATGGCCATTCTCGACACCGAGGCCGCGCTGCACGAGGCGCACCGCGACAACCACACGCACCGCGACGTGAACGGCGGATGGCTGCGCCCCGCCGTCTTCGGTGCCATGGACGGTCTCGTCTCCAACCTGGCCCTGATGACGGGCGTGGCCGGCGGATCCGTGAGCCAGCACACCATCATCATCACCGGTCTCGCGGGGCTCGCGGCCGGCGCCTTCTCCATGGCGGCCGGCGAGTACACCTCCGTCGCCTCCCAGCGGGAACTCGTCGAGGCGGAACTCGACGTCGAGCGCCGCGAGCTGCGCAGGCACCCGCAGGACGAGGAGGACGAGCTGGCCGCGCTGTACGTGGCCCGCGGGGTGGAGCCCGGACTGGCCCGGCAGGTCGCCCGGCAGCTCTCCGCGGACCCCGAGCAGGCCCTGGAGATCCACGCCCGCGAGGAACTGGGCATCGACCCCGGGGACCTGCCCTCGCCGCTGGTCGCCGCCGTCTCGTCCTTCGGCTCGTTCGCGCTCGGCGCCCTGCTGCCCCTCCTGCCGTACCTGCTCGGCGCGACCGCGCTGTGGCCCGCCGTCCTGCTGGCCCTCGCCGGTCTCTTCGGGTGCGGTGCCGTCGTGGCCAAGGTGACCGCGCGCAGCTGGTGGTTCAGCGGTCTGCGGCAGCTCGCGCTCGGTGGTGCGGCGGCCGGTGTGACGTACGTCCTGGGCACTCTGTTCGGAACGGCCGTAGGATAGCTCGACCGGTACCTATGCGATGGGCCGCATAACTACCCGTTACTCGCTGGTTTCGAGCGCGTGACCACCGGGCATGAGCCGTAAGCGCTGTGGGCAATGACGCCTGCCGCACCCCCGCGGGGCGGGCGACGACGCCCTCCCCGGACCCCCCTCCGGACCGCCGGACGCCGATCCGACCGATCGTGTCCGCAACGGTCCCCCCGTACCCGTCGGCCGCCCCCGCGCGGCCCCCGCCGCCACCGCACGGCACCGCCGTCCCGGCACGGCACTCCGCCGCCACCGCACGGCACCCGCCGCGTCCGCGCGGCACCCGGGCCGCGACCGCGGCGTCCGCATGCTGGAACGGTGTTTCCGGTTCCCGAGAACCGCTCCATCATGTAACCTGCACGAAATTTTGATCTCATCGCAGATCTCACGCAGAGGGCCAACGTCGTCCCTCGGCACTTGCCACATGCCACATGACGACGACGGGAGAGCCGATGCGTACGCCGCGCCAGCCGTCCCAGCACTCCGCGAATGGCCAGAACTGGTCGTTCATGGATGCTCGCCCTGCTGCGCAGGGTATGTACGACCCCCGCAACGAACACGACGCGTGCGGCGTCGGTTTCGTCGCCACCCTCACCGGCGAGGCGTCCCACACCCTGGTCGAGCAGGCCCTCACCGTCCTGCGCAACCTGGAACACCGTGGTGCCACCGGTTCCGAGCCCGACTCCGGCGACGGCGCGGGCATCCTCTCGCAGGTGCCGGACGCCTTCCTCCGCGAAGTGGCCGGTTTCGACCTTCCCGCGGCCGGCTCCTATGCCGTAGGCATCGCCTTCCTGCCGGAGGACGGGACCGAGGACGCCGTCTCACGCATCGAGACGATCGCCGCCGACGAGGGACTGACCGTCCTCGGCTGGCGCGAGGTCCCGGTCGCCCCCGAGCTGCTGGGCGCCACCGCCCGCTCCACCATGCCGGTCTTCCGGCAGGTCTTCGTCACCGCGGGCGCCAGCGAGGGCATCGCGCTGGACCGCAAGGCGTTCGTGCTGCGCAAGCGCGCCGAACGCGAGGCCGGGGTCTACTTCCCGTCCCTGTCCGCCCGGACGATCGTCTACAAGGGCATGCTGACCACCGGCCAGCTGGAGCCCTTCTTCCCGGACCTGTCCGACCGCCGCTTCGCCTCCGCGATCGCGCTCGTGCACTCCCGGTTCTCCACGAACACCTTCCCGTCGTGGCCGCTCGCGCACCCGTACCGCTTCGTCGCGCACAACGGTGAGATCAACACCGTCAAGGGCAACCGCAACTGGATGCGCGCCCGCGAGTCGCAGCTCGTCTCCGACCTGTTCGGTTCCGACGAGAAGAACATCGAGCGGATCTTCCCGGTCTGTACCCCGGACGCCTCCGACTCCGCCTCCTTCGACGAGGTCCTGGAGCTGCTGCACCTCGGCGGCCGTTCGCTGCCGCACTCCGTGCTGATGATGATCCCGGAGGCGTGGGAGAACCACGCCTCCATGGACCCGGCCCGGCGCGCCTTCTACCAGTTCCACTCCACGCTGATGGAGCCCTGGGACGGCCCCGCCTGCGTCACCTTCACCGACGGCACCCAGGTCGGCGCCGTGCTCGACCGCAACGGCCTGCGCCCCGGCCGCTACTGGGTCACCGACGACGGCCTCGTCGTCCTCGGCTCCGAGGTCGGCGTCCTCGACATCGACCCGGCCAGGGTCGTCCGCAAGGGCCGCCTCCAGCCCGGCAGGATGTTCCTCGTCGACACCGCCGAGCACCGCATCATCGAGGACGACGAGATCAAGGCGTCCCTCGCCGCGGACAAGCCGTACGCCGAGTGGCTGGAGGCCGGCGAGATCGAGCTGGGCGACCTGCCCGAGCGCGAGCACATCGTCCACACCCACGCCTCGGTCACCCGCCGCCAGCAGACCTTCGGCTACACCGAGGAGGAGCTGCGCGTCATCCTCGCCCCGATGGCCCGCACCGGCGCCGAGCCGATCGGCTCCATGGGCACGGACTCGCCGATCGCGGCCCTGTCCGAGCGCCCGCGGCTGCTCTTCGACTACTTCACCCAGCTGTTCGCGCAGGTCACCAACCCGCCGCTGGACGCGATCCGCGAGGAGCTGGTCACCTCCCTGCGCTCGTCGCTGGGCCCGCAGGGCAACCTGCTGGAGCCGACCGCCGCCTCCTGCCGGTCCGTCGTGCTGCCCTTCCCGGTCATCGACAACGACGAGCTGGCCAAGCTCATCCACATCAACGCCGACGGCGACATGCCCGGCTTTAAGGCCGCCACGCTGTCCGGCCTGTACCGGGTCTCCGGCGGCGGTGAGGCCCTCGCCGCCCGCATCGAGGAGATCTGCGCCGAGGCCGACGCGGCCATCGGGAACGGCGCCCGTCTGATCGTCCTGTCCGACCGGCACTCCGACGCCGAGCACGCGCCGATCCCGTCGCTGCTGCTCACCGCGGCCGTCCACCACCACCTCATCCGCACCAAGCAGCGCACCCAGGTGGGCCTGCTGGTCGAGGCCGGCGACGTCCGCGAGGTCCACCACGTCGCCCTGCTCATCGGCTACGGCGCCGCCGCCGTCAACCCGTACCTGGCGATGGAGTCGGTGGAGGACCTGCTGCGCGCGGGCACCTTCATCAACGGCATCGAGCCCGAGAAGGCCATCCGCAACCTGATCTACGCCCTCGGCAAGGGCGTCCTGAAGGTCATGTCCAAGATGGGCATCTCCACCGTCGCCTCCTACCGCGGCGCCCAGGTCTTCGAGGCCGTCGGCCTGGACGAGACCTTCGTGGAGGAGTACTTCAACGGCACCGCCACCAAGATCGGCGGCGTCGGCATCGACGTCATCGCCCAGGAGGTCGCCGCCCGCCACGCCAAGGCCTACCCGGTCTCCGGCATCGCCCCGGCGCACCGCGCGCTGGAGATCGGCGGCGAGTACCAGTGGCGCCGCGAGGGCGAGCCGCACCTGTTCGACCCCGAGACGGTCTTCCGCCTCCAGCACTCCACCCGCACCGGCCGGTACGACATCTTCAAGAAGTACACCGGGCGGGTGAACGAGCAGTCCGAGCGCCTGATGACGCTGCGCGGCCTGTTCGGCTTCAAGTCCGGCCGGCAGCCGATCCCCCTCGACGAGGTCGAGCCGGCGAGCGAGATCGTCAAGCGGTTCTCGACGGGCGCGATGTCGTACGGCTCCATCTCCAAGGAGGCGCACGAGACCCTCGCCATCGCCATGAACCAGCTGGGCGGCAAGTCCAACACCGGTGAGGGCGGCGAGGACCCGGAGCGCCTGTACGACCCGGCGCGCCGCTCGGCGATCAAGCAGGTCGCCTCCGGCCGCTTCGGCGTGACCTCCGAGTACCTGGTCAACGCGGACGACATCCAGATCAAGATGGCCCAGGGCGCCAAGCCCGGCGAGGGCGGCCAGCTGCCCGGCCACAAGGTCTACCCGTGGGTCGCCAGGACCCGGCACTCCACGCCGGGCGTCGGCCTGATCTCCCCGCCGCCGCACCACGACATCTACTCCATCGAAGACCTGGCCCAGCTGATCCACGACCTGAAGAACGCGAACCCGCAGGCGCGGATCCACGTGAAGCTGGTCTCCGAGGTCGGCGTCGGCACGGTCGCGGCCGGTGTGTCCAAGGCGCACGCGGACGTCGTGCTCATCTCCGGTCACGACGGCGGCACCGGCGCCTCCCCGCTGACCTCCCTGAAGCACGCGGGCGGCCCCTGGGAGCTCGGCCTCGCCGAGACCCAGCAGACCCTGCTGCTCAACGGCCTGCGCGACCGCATCGTCGTGCAGACCGACGGCCAGCTGAAGACCGGCCGCGACGTGGTCATCGCCGCGCTGCTCGGCGCCGAGGAGTTCGGTTTCGCGACCGCGCCGCTCGTCGTCTCCGGCTGCGTGATGATGCGCGTGTGCCACCTGGACACCTGCCCGGTCGGCATCGCCACCCAGAACCCGACGCTGCGCGACCGCTTCGCCGGCAAGGCCGAGTACGTGGTGAACTTCTTCCGGTTCATCGCGGAGGAGGTCCGCGAGCTCCTCGCCGAGCTGGGCTTCCGCTCCATCGAGGAGGCCGTCGGCCACGCCGAGGTGCTGGACGTCGAGCGCGCGGTCGACCACTGGAAGGCGCAGGGCCTGGACCTGGAGCCGCTGTTCCACGTGCCGGACCTGCCCGAGGGCGCGGTCCGCCACCGGCTGGTCGCCCAGGACCACGGCCTGGAGAAGGCCCTGGACAACGAGCTGATCAAGCTCGCCGCCGACGCGCTCGGCGCGTCGGACGCCACCGAGGCACAGCCGGTGCGCGCCCAGGTCGCCATCCGCAACATCAACCGCACGGTCGGCACCATGCTCGGCCACGAGGTGACCAAGAAGTTCGGTGGCGCGGGCCTGCCCGACGACACCATCGACATCACCTTCACCGGCTCGGCCGGCCAGTCCTTCGGCGCCTTCCTGCCGCGCGGTGTCACGCTCCGCCTGGAGGGCGACGCCAACGACTACGTCGGCAAGGGCCTCTCCGGCGGCCGGATCATCGTCCGCCCGGACCGGGCCGCCGACCACCTCGCCGAGTACTCGACCATCGCGGGCAACACCATCGCCTACGGCGCCACCGGCGGCGAGCTGTTCCTGCGCGGCCGTAGCGGTGAGCGGTTCTGCGTCCGCAACTCCGGCGCGCTGGTCGTCTCGGAGGGCGTGGGCGACCACGGCTGCGAGTACATGACCGGCGGTCACGCGGTCGTCCTCGGCCCGACCGGCCGCAACTTCGCGGCGGGCATGTCCGGCGGCGTCGCCTACGTCGTCGACCTCGACCGCGACAACGTCAACGCCGGCAACGCCGGCTCCGTCGAGGCGCTGGACGACACCGACAAGCAGTGGCTGCACGAGGTGGTGCGCCGCCACGCCGAGGAGACCGGCTCGACGGTCGCCGAGAAGCTGCTCGCCGACTGGGACACGGCCGTGGAGCGGTTCAGCAAGATCATCCCCAGCACGTACAAGGCAGTGCTCGCCGCCAAGGACGCCGCCGAGCGAGCCGGTCTCACCGAGACCGAGATCACCGAGAAGATGATGGAGGCGGCGATCAATGGCTGACCCGAAGGGCTTCCTGAACCACGGCCGTGAGGTCGCCAAGACCCGTCCCGTCGAAGAGCGCAAGAAGGACTGGAACGAGGTCTACGTCCCCGGCTCGCTGCTGCCGATCATCAGCAAGCAGGCCAGCCGGTGCATGGACTGCGGCATCCCGTTCTGCCACAACGGCTGTCCGCTGGGGAACCTGATCCCCGAGTGGAACGACTACGCCTACCGCGAGGACTGGGCCGCCGCCCAGGAGCGGCTGCACGCGACCAACAACTTCCCGGAGTTCACCGGCCGCCTCTGCCCGGCCCCCTGCGAGTCGGCGTGCGTGCTGGGCATCAACCAGCCGCCGGTCACCATCAAGAACGTCGAGGTCTCGATCATCGACAAGGCGTGGGAGACCGGGGACGTCGCCCCGCAGATCCCCGAGCGCCTGTCCGGCAAGACGGTCGCGGTCATCGGCTCCGGCCCGGCGGGTCTCGCCGCAGCCCAGCAGCTGACCCGGGCCGGCCACACGGTCGCCGTCTACGAGCGCGCGGACCGCGTCGGAGGCCTCCTCCGGTACGGCATCCCCGAGTTCAAGATGGAGAAGCGGCACATCAACCGCCGTATCGAGCAGATGCGCGCGGAGGGCACCCGCTTCCGCACCGGCGTGGAGATCGGCCGCGACATCAACGCCCGCGACCTGAAGAAGCGGTACGACGCGGTCGTCCTGGCCGTCGGCGCCACGACCGCCCGCGACCTGCCGGTGCCCGGCCGCGAACTCAAGGGCGTCTACCAGGCCATGGAGTACCTGCCGCTGGCCAACAAGGTCCAGGAGGGCGACTTCGTCACCCCGCCGGTCTCGGCCGAGGGCAAGCACGTCGTCGTCATCGGCGGCGGCGACACCGGCGCGGACTGCGTGGGCACCGCCCACCGGCAGGGCGCGGCCTCCGTCACCCAGCTGGAGATCATGCCCCGCCCGAGCGACGAGCGGCACCCGACGAACCAGCCCTGGCCGACCTTCCCGATGCTCTACAAGGTCACCAGCGCCCACGAGGAGGGCGGCGAGCGGGTCTACTCCGTCTCCACCACCCACTTCGAGGGCGACGAGGACGGCAACGTGCAGTGGCTGCACCTCACCGAGGTGGAGTTCATCGACGGCAGGCTCACCCCGAAGCCGGGAACCGAGCGCAAGATCCCGGCCCAGCTGGTGACCCTCGCCATGGGCTTCACCGGCACCGACCGGGACAACGGCCTGGTGGAGCAGTTCGGCCTGGACCTCGACGAACGCGGTAACATCGCCCGCGACGCCGACTTCCAGACCAACGTGCCGGGTGTGTTCGTCGCCGGTGACGCCGGCCGCGGCCAGTCCCTCATCGTGTGGGCGATCGCGGAGGGCCGCTCGGCCGCCCGCGGAGTCGACCGCTTCCTGACCGGAGCCAGCGACCTGCCGGCCCCGATCCGCCCGACGGACCGCGCCCTGGCGGTCTGACGCGCGCACAACGGACCCCTGGTCCCGCACAGACGTCCCGTACAAAGGCGTACGGAACATGAACGGCGCCTGCCCGCCTGTCCCCGACCGGACGACTGGGCAGGCGTCGTCGCATGTACGCCGTACGGGTACGCTCGGGCGCCGGAACAGCCAAGGGGGGATCATGGCCGCGATCAGCCTGCGCAAGGTGGAGGAGACCGCGCCCGCGCTGGCCGGCGCCTACCGGTCGGCGGGGGTGTCGCTGCGCAAGCACGGCCTGGACGGGCTGCGGGCCGCCGTCTACCTCGTCCTCGACCACTCCGGCTCGATGCGGCCGTACTACCAGGACGGCAGCGTGCAGGCGCTCGCCGACCGGGTGCTGGGGCTGTCCGCGCACCTGGACGACGACGGCCGCGTGCCCGTCGTGCTCTTCTCCACGGACATCGACGCGGTCACCGACATCACCCTCGCCGGACACCAGGGCCGGATCGAGCGGATCGTGGCCGGACTCGGCCACATGGGCAGGACCAGCTACCACCTGGCGATGGACGCCGTCATCGACCACTACCTGGACAGCGGCGCCACCGCCCCCGCCCTCGTCGTCTTCCAGACCGACGGCGGCCCGATCAGCAAGCCCGCCGCCGAACGCTACCTCTGCAAGGCCGCACGGCTCCCGCTGTTCTGGCAGTTCGTCGGCTTCGGAGACCCGGACAGCCGGCAGTTCGACTTCCTGCGCAAGCTGGACGAACTCCCCGTCCCCGGCAAACGGATCGTGGACAACGCCGGCTTCTTCCACGCCGGCCGGGAGCCCAGCCGGGTCTCCGACGCCGAACTGTACGACCGTCTCGTCGGCGAGTTCCCCAGGTGGCTCGCGGCCGCCCGCGCGGCGGGCGTCGTACTGCCGGACCGGCACGCGACCCCGAGCCGGTCCGCCCCCGCCTAGCGCCCGGGACGGCTCGGCGACGGCTACGTGTCGCACTCCAGCACCGTCCGGCACAACCCGCACCGCGCCCGTACCCGCCCCCGCACCGGCACCCTGATCCGCTGGTGGCAGGTCGGGCACGGGAAGGTCACCCCGAGGCGGCCGCCGCTGTCGGGGGCGAAGGCGTACGGGGCGGCCGGCGGGGCGGTAGAGGCGTGCCGGCGGTCGTGGGCGTAGCGGCGGCGGCCCGCCCACCCGGCCCCGGTCAGCGGCGGCTGCTGCCCGTCCTGGCGGGCCCGGGCCATCCCCTTGACGTAGGCGGTGTAGGCCTGCGGGCTGGTGAACCACACCGAGGGGTCCTCCTGGAACAGCAGGGCCCGCTTGGCCAGGACGTAACCGAACTCCTCCGGGGTGAGATAGCCGAGTTTCTGCGACGAGACCCCGTCCTCCCGGTAGGCGTCCAGCAGCAGCCAGCCCGCGCCCAGATAGGTCGTCGCCGTGTCCGTGAGGATCTCGTTCTCCGCCGTGCCGGGGAAGGCGAGACCCAGACGGTGCAGGTAGACGTGCGCCACCTCGTGGGCGAGCGCGGCACCGATGTCCCTGCGATGGGTGCGGAACCGGTCGTTCAGCTCCACGAAGTACTCGGGACCCGCCGCGAGTTCGACGTTCGCCGCGTGGGTCATCTCCCGGAAGCCGACGATCAGCCGCGCGTCCGGCAGCCGGAAGTGCCGCACCATCTCCCGGGCCACGCGCTGCGCGCCCAGATGCAGGTCGTCGGTGTCGCAGAAGGCCACGTCGGCCGGGGCCACGCTGGCCGAGAACGTCTCGATGGTGTCGCGGGACAGGCGCCGGTACAGCGCCGTGACGGCGGCCCGCACCGTCTCCAGATGCGGGTAGCCGTGCTGGACCGGACCGCCGTTCGCCACGTCGGCACCCCCTGAAGCCGCCGGAACTCCCTACCACTGTAGGGCGGGACGGCAGCACGGGAAGGGCCCCGTCCGGCGGCCGTACCCCCGCCGGCGGGCGGGAGCGGTGCCCGCCCGGTGCCGTCACACCGGCTCCAGCCGCGGGCCCGGTCCGGACGGCGCGCCGCCGTCCAGTTCCAGCAGCCACACCTCGTTCTCGCCCTCCCGCAGCACCGGCCCGGGCACGTACAGCGACCGCTGCGGGCCCACCGACCAGTAACGTCCCAGGTTGAAACCGTTGACCCAGACGAAGCCCCGCGTCCGGCCCGGCAGCTCCAGCCGGGCGTCCCCGGCCCCGCGGACGGTGACCGTGCCCCGGTACAGACCCGGCGCCCCCTCCCCGGGGACCGCGCCGAACGGCACCGCGTCCACCCCGTCGGCGAACGCGTCCAGGTCCAGTCCACGCGCGCGCACCCCGTGCAGATACTGCCGCTCGTGCAGGACGCCGCCCGTGACGCCCTTCGCCTCACCGAGCCGGGGGCCGTAGTTCACCCGCCCCAGCGACTCCACCCACAGTTCCACGCGTGCGGGGCCCGCGACCGGTTCCGCCAGCCGCGGCTCCTCCTCCGTGAGCACCCCGGCCCGCTCCCCGTCGACGTACACCACTGCGAGATCCCGCAGCCCGCGCACGGTCAGCGGGTACGGCCGCCGGGGGCCGGGCACGTCCACCGTGTAGCGCACGAGGCCCCGGGTGATCCCCAGCTCCTCGAACGTGGGCGGCACGGGCCCGGACGTCTCCGGGCCGCCCAGCGCCTCCAGGACACCGGCCAGGGACGCCCAGCCGGTGAGCACCGCCTCGGCCGGGGCCGCCAGCGCGGCGGGCGGCGGGGGCGGCTCGGGCAGCGGGCCGGGCCGGTACGCGGCCAGCACCTCGCGGAAACGCCAGAACTTCTCCGTGGGACGCCCGTACTCGTCCACCGGAGCGTCGTAGTCGTACGAGGTCACGTCCGGCTCCAGCGGCCCCTCGTGCAGCTCGCCGCCGCCCCGGTTGGCGCCCGCCCAGCCCCCGAAGCTCGTGCCGCCGTGCGCCATGTAGAGGTTCACCGACGCCCCGCACTCCAGGATCTCCCGCAGTACGCCGGCGGCCTCGGCCGGATCCCGTACGACGTGCTCACCGGACCAGTGGTCGAACCAGCCGCACCAGAACTCCATGCACATCAGCGGGCCCCCGGGGCGGTGACGGCGCAGCGCCCCGAACGCCTCGCGCGCGTGGGAGCCGAAGTTCACCGTGGCGAGCACCCCGGGCAGCGAACCCCCGGTCAGCATGTGGTCCTCGGGACCGTCCGAGGTGCACAGCACGGCGGTGACCCCCTCGGCGCGCAGCACGCCGGCCAGCTCCCGCAGATGGCCGGTGTCACTGCCGTAGCTGCCGTACTCGTTCTCCACCTGGACCATGACCACCGGGCCGCCGCGGTCGCTCTGGCGGGGCACGATCTCGGGCAGCAGCCGGCGGAACCAGTTCCGGACGTGGGCCGAGTACCGCTCCTCACGCG
This sequence comes from Streptomyces sp. NPDC047841, assembly GCF_040704085.1. Lineage (NCBI taxonomy): Bacteria > Bacillati > Actinomycetota > Actinomycetes > Kitasatosporales > Streptomycetaceae > Streptomyces > Streptomyces sp. NPDC047841. The sequence continues at coordinate 209,269 of NZ_JBEYRP010000010.1, read as the reverse complement.
TACGCGCGCGCGTGCCCGGCTCGCCCGTCAGCCACGCCGGCAGCCCGCCGTTCTCCCACTCGGCGCAGACGTAGGGCCCCGGCCGCACGATCGCCCACAGGCCCGCCTCGCCGACCGCGTCCAGGAACCGGCCGACCGCCCCCACGTCCCGGAAGACACCCGGACGCGGCTCGTGCAGGTTCCACGGGACGTACGTCTCCACGCAGTTCAGGCCCATCGCCCGCAGCATCGCCAGCCGGTGCCCCCACTGGGCCTCGTGCACCCGGAAGTAGTGCAGCGCCCCGGACAGCAGCCGCACCGGCCGCCCGTCCAGCAGGAACCCGGACTCCCCGACCGTGAACCCGCTCATACGACGTCCCCCACCCTGATCCCGTCCATGTCCCCAGCCTCACCCCTCACCGGCGGCCGGCGCCATGGCCGAGATCCCCCTGCCCGGACGGACCGAGGACCGCGGGGCACGCCGGCCGCCGTCGGCCCGCGCACCCTCGGCCACACGCCGCCGTGGCGACCGGCACGGGCGGCGGCCGTCCGCGTCGCGCGGTGCGGCGGGGGTCGTCCCGGGCCGGGCGGCGTGGCCGGCGGCGCCCGGCGGTGTGCGGGCGTCCCGGGCCAGGGCCGCCGGTGATCCACTCTCCGGACACCCCATAGGGCCCGGCCCCCGGAACGCATAGGGTGAACCCCCATGACCACCAGCAACACCGGCACCGGTGCCGGCGACCCCCAGGTCCGCCAGGAACTGGAGCGGCTGCGCGACAGCATCGACAACATCGACGCGGCCGTCGTCCACATGCTCGCCGAGCGCTTCAAATGCACCCAGCAGGTCGGCCGGCTCAAGGCGCTGCACCAGCTGCCGCCCGCCGACCCGGCCCGCGAGGCCCGGCAGATCGAACGGCTGCGCCGCCTCGCCGAGAACGCCAAACTCGACCCGGCCTTCGCCGAGAAGTTTCTGAACTTCATCATCGCCGAGGTCATCCGGCACCACGAACGCATCGCCGAGGACACCCACAACGGACAGCCGGCGCACGAGGACTGAACAGGACCCCGGCCGGGACACCGGAGGGGGCCGACCGGGTGAGTGACCAACGGGGGCGCGCAGGGGACAAAAGCCGTGTACCGATCCGCCCCTGTGCGCTGTCGGCCCCATCAGGCAGCATGGCCTGCATGTCCGTACTCACGCGCGACGAAGCGCAGCTCCGAGCACAGTTCCTCGACGTCCACCGGTACACCGTCGAACTCGACCTCACGACCGGTGACGAGACCTTCGCATCGCGCACCGCGATCCGCTTCACGGCGCGGTCCGACGGGGACACGTTCGTCGAGCTGAAGCCCGCCGAGCTGCGCGGCGTCACGCTCGACGGACAGCCCCTCGACCCCGAGTCCCTGAGCGAGGACCGGCTGCCGCTGAAGAACCTCACCGCCGGCGAGCACGAGCTGCGCGTCGACGCGGTCATGCGCTACTCCCGCACCGGCGAGGGCATGCACCGCTTCACCGACCCCAGCGACGGCGAGACCTACGTCTACACCCAGATGTTCCTGGACGACGTCCAGCGCATCTTCGCCGTTTTCGACCAGCCCGACCTGAAGGCCGTCTTCGAGGTCTCCGTCAAGGCACCCGAAGGCTGGAGCGTCCTCGCCAACGGCGTCACCGAACACCGCGGCGACGGCCTCTGGCAGGCCGCGCCCACCCCCCTGATCTCCACCTACCTCGTCGCCGTCGCCGCCGGCCCCTGGCACTCCGTGCGCACCGAACACCGCGGACTGCCCTTCGGCATCCACTGCCGCCGCTCCCTCGCCCCCCACCTCGACACCGACGCCGACGAGATCCTCGACATCACGCGCGCGTGCTTCGACCGCTACCACGAGAAGTTCGAGGAGCCCTACCCCTTCGACTCCTACGACCAGGCGTTCGTCCCCGAGTTCAACGCGGGCGCCATGGAGAACCCGGGCCTGGTCACCTTCCGCGACGAATTCGTCTACCGCTCCGCCGTCACCGACACCGAGCGGCAGACCCGCGCCATGGTCATCGCCCACGAGATGGCCCACATGTGGTTCGGCGACCTCGTCACCCTCAAGTGGTGGGACGACATCTGGCTGAACGAGTCCTTCGCCGAGTACATGGGCTACCAGACCACCGCCGAGGCCACCCGCTTCACCGACCCCTGGACCGAGTTCGGCGTCACCCGCAAGTCCTGGGGCTACGACGCCGACCAGCGGCCCACCACCCACCCGGTCGCCCCCGAGAACGTCGACGACACGGCCTCCGCCCTGCTCAACTTCGACGGCATCTCCTACGCCAAGGGCGCCTCCGCGCTGCGCCAGCTGGCCGCCTGGCTCGGCGAGAAGGACTTCCTCGCCGGCATCAACACCCACTTCGCCCGGCACAAGTTCGGCAACGCCACCCTCGCCGACTTCATCGACTCCCTCGCCTCCGCCACCGACCGCGACGTGCACGCCTGGGCCGACAGCTGGCTGCGCACCACCGGCGTCGACACCCTCACCCCGCGGATCGCCCCCACCGGCGGCACCTGCGCGCTGACCGCCGACCGCGCGGGCAGCCGCCCGCACCGCCTCAGCGCCGGCCTGTACGACTACGACGTCGCCGAGGAGGGCCGGCTGCTGCTGCGCGAGCGCGTCGCCCTCGACGTCCCGCAGAGCACGCCGCAGCCCATCGGCAAGCGCCCCGCCCTCGTCCTCCTCAACGACGGCGACCTCACCTACGCCAAGATCCGCTTCGACACCGCCTCCTTCGACACCCTGCGCACCAGCCTGTCCGGCCTGCCCGACCCGCTCACCCGCGCGGTCGTCTGGAACGCCCTCAGGGACGCCGTCCGCGACGGAGAACTCGCGCCCGCCGCCTACCTGGAGACGGCCCGCGCCCACCTGCCCCGCGAGACCGACCTGGCCGTCGCCGAGGGCGTCCTCGCCTTCGCCGCCGGCCAGCTCGCCGACCAGTACCTGACACCCCAGGACCGCCCGGCCGCCCTGGCCACCCTCACCTCGCTCTGCCGCGACCTGCTGCGGCGCACCGAGGACGGCGACCACCCCGGCCTGCGGCTGATCGCCGTACGGCACCTGATCGACGTCGCCGCCCACCCGGAGACCATCGCCGCCTGGCTCGCCGACGGCACGGTCCCCGGCGGACCCGAACTCGACCCCGAACTGCGCTGGCGCATCCTCGCCCGGCTCGCCGTCCTCGGCGCCACCGACGAGGACGCCCTCGCCACCGAGCTGGCCCGCGACCCGAGCGCCACCGGCCAGGAAGGCGCCGCCCGCTGCCGCGCCGCCCTGCCCGACCCGGAGGCCAAACGCGCCGCCTGGGAGGCGATGTTCGCCGGCGACGACCTGTCCAACTACCTCTTCACGGCCACCGCCCGGGGCTTCTGGCAGCCCGAACAGGCCGAACTGGTACGGGAGTACGTACCGCGCTTCTACACGGACGCGGTCGCCGTCGCCGCCCGCCGCGGCCCCGCCATCGCCGTCGCCGCCGGCCGCTGGTGCTTCCCGGCCCACGCCGTCGACACGGAGAACGTCCGCCTCGGCGAGGCCTGCCTGCGCGACGCCGACCTCATCCCGGCCCTGCGCCGCACCCTCGCCGACCGCCTGGACGACCTGTCCCGCGCCCTGAAGGTGCGCGGCGAGGACCGGGCAAAGTAGCAGCCGGCCGGCCCGGGCCGGCACAGCCCCTGCGACCCGGGACCGGCCGGTCCCCGCCGACGACGCGGCGGACCGGCCGCCGCCCCCCGGCCCGCACGGCCGGGGACCGGCGAAGCCCGCGCCGACGGCACCGCGTTCGTGGCGGCCGGCACGACCGGCTGCCCGAGCCGGCCGACGTGGCGCGCTCGGCCGGTGCGCGGCGCCTTCGTGGCGCTGTCCTTCGGGGTGAGTGCTGTTCCCGTGCGGCGGCCCGCAAGTGCCACCGCACACGCCGCCGGCCACCGGGCGCGAACCCGGGAAACCCGGCCCCCAACCCCTCGCAGGGGCACGGCAGTACACACTTTCGGGTTCCGTTCGCCCGGCTTCCGGGACACAAGGCCCCCTTCCGGTACAAGCTGGAACTCCACCCGCACGCCGGAAGCCCCGGGCCCTGGACGCCCGCCGGACGTCCCCCTGCCCGGAGGAGAGCCCATGAGCGCAGGAGAGCCCACGAGCCTGCCGCCCCTCGCCTCCGGCCCCACCGGCCCCGACGCCCTGCGGCCCCTCCTCGACACCGTGCTCGACGCCCTCGCCGCCGGCCACGACGAACGCGGCGGACCGCTGCCCCCCGGCGGACCCGACGCCGTCGCCACCCGCGTCGCCGACGCCCTCGGCGACGTCCTGCCCGACACCGGCGACCCGGACGCCCTGCGCACCCTCGTGCACGCGCTCGCCGCGGGCTCCGCCGACCCCGCCGACCCGCTGTGCGCGGCCCACCTGCACTGCCCGCCGCTCGCCGTGGCCGCCGCCGCCGACCTCGCCGCCAGCGCCCTCAACCCCTCCCTGGACTCCTGGGACCAGGCCCCGGCCGCCTCCGCCCTCGAAGCCGCCGTCACCCGCACCCTCGCCCGCACGGCCGGGCTCGCCGACGCCCTCGTCACCACCGGCGGCACCGAGTCCAACCAGCTCGCCCTGCTGCTCGCCCGCGAAGCACACGGCGGCGTACGCCTCGTGTGCGGCACGAACGCCCACCACTCGCTGCCCCGCGCCGCCTGGCTGCTCGGCCTGCCCGACCCGGTCGTCATCCCCGCACCGGGCGGCACCCTCGACCCGGCCGCCCTCCACCAGACCCTCACCGCGCTCCCCGGCCCCCTGCTCGTCGCCGCCACCGCCGGCACCACCGACGCCGGCCTCATCGACCCGCTGCCCGAGATCGCCGGCCTGTGCACCGCCCACGGCGCCCGGCTGCACATCGACGCGGCCTACGGCGGCGGCCTGGTCTTCAGCGACCGGCACCGCGACAGACTCGCCGGACTCGAAGCCGCCCACACCGTCACCCTCGACCTGCACAAACTCGGCTGGCAGCCCATCGCCGCCGGACTCCTCGCCGTCGCCCGCCCCCACGAACTCACCGCACTCCACCAGCGCGCCGACTACCTCAACGCCGACGACGACACCGACGCCGGACTCCCCGACCTGCTCGGCCGCTCACCGCGCACCAGCCGCCGCCCCGACATCCTGAAGATCGCCGTCACCCTGAAGGCACTGGGCCGCAGCGGACTCGGCGCCCTGGCCGACCAGGTCTGCGCCCGAGCCCGCGAGTTCGCCGCACTGATCCGCGAACACCCCGGCTTCGACCTCTACGACCGCCCCGCCATCAGCACCGTCCTGTTCCGGCCCGCCGAGGCCGACGACGACACCGTGGCCGCCGTACGCCGACGCCTGCTCCACGAGGGCCGGGCCGTCCTCGGCCGCGCCCGGCTCGACGGCCGGCTCTGGCTCAAGGCCACCGTCCTCAACCCCCACACCCGGCCGGACGACCTCACCCACCTGCTCAAACTTGTCGAAATCGCCGAAAGAAGCCTCCCCGGATGACCCACCCCCCACACCCCGAACCCACCTCCCCACGCGACCTGGTCGGCGTCGGCATCGGCCCCAGCAACCTCTCCCTCGCCGCGCTCGCCCAGCCGCTCGCCGAACTCGACGCCGTCTTCTACGAACAACGCCCCGACTTCGACTGGCACCCCGGCCTGCTCGTCGACGGCGCCACCGTGCAAGTCCCGTTCCTCGCCGACCTGGTGACCCTCGCCGACCCCACCAGCCCCTGGAGCTTCCTCAACTACCTCAAGACCCGCGAACGGCTCTTCCCCTTCTACTTCTCCGAGCACCTCCACATCCAGCGCGCCGAGTACGACGCCTACGGCCGCTGGGTCGCCGGGCACCTGCCCGGACTGCGCTTCCGCCACCAGGTCGACGGCGTCCGCTGGAACCCCGAACAGGACGTCTTCGAAGTCGACTTCACCCAGCTCGGCACCGACGGCGAGGCCGAGGCCCTCGGCCGCACCTACGCCCGCAACGTCGTCCTCGGCATCGGCACCGCCCCCTACGTGCCCGACCCCCTCAAACCCCTGGTGGACGCCCCCGGCGTGCCCGTCGTCCACGCCGCCGACTACCTCGAACACCGCGACGGCATCCTCGCCGCCGGACACGTCACCGTCGTCGGCTCCGGGCAGTCCGGCGCCGAGGTCTTCCTGGACCTGCTCCGGCACCGCCCGGCCGGCCAGGAGAAACTGCACTGGATCGGCCGGACCGAGGCGTTCGCGCCCATGGAGTACTCCAAGCTCGGCCTGGAACACTTCACACCCGACTACACGCGCTACTTCCACGCCCTCGCCGAGCCCGTCCGCGACCGGCTGGTCGCCGCCCAGTGGCAGCTGTACAAAGGCATCGACGCCGGCACCCTCGCCGCCATCCACGACGAGCTCTACCGGCGCACCCTGCACGGCGGCTGGCCCGACGCCGTCCTCACCCCCGGCGTCCGCGTCCGCACCGCCGGCCGGATCGCCACCAGCAAGATCGAGCTGCACCTGGAGCACGTCCAGCAGGACAGCCGCTCCCGGCTCACCACCGACGCCGTCGTCCTCGCCACCGGCTACCGGGAACGCCCCCTCGACCGCATCCTCGCCGGACTCGACCCCTACATCCGCCGCGACAGCGGCGAACGCCCGCGCATCGACGAGGAGTACCGCCTCGTGCTCGACCCCTCGGTCACCGGCTCGGTCTACGTCCAGAACGCCGAACTGCACACCCACGGCGTCGGCGCCCCCGACCTCGGCCTCACCGCCTGGCGCAGCGCCACCATCCTCAACGCGCTCACCGGGAAGGAGCCGTACCCGCTGCCGGCCCGGACCGCCTTCACCTCCTTCGGACTCCAGGAGCCGGCGGCCCGGGTACCGCAGGGCAGGCAACCGCAGCGGCTCACCCCGCTCGTCGAGGGCAGGTGAGCGCCGCCCCGGAAGGGTGACCCCTAGAACACCGGCTTGCCGTCGCGCACCAGCTTCCAGTCCACCGACGCGAAGTCCTTCGGGTCCAGGACACCCTTCGCGGTCACCCACTCGGCGATCCGGGTGCGGATCTCCGTCGACTCCGACCACAGCTCCTTGGCGGTGGCGACGTGCGGGAAGGCACCGCCGCCGTTGGCCCGGTAGTTGTTCACCGCCAGCACGAACTGCTGGGCGTCGTCCAGCGCGGCCCCGCCGAAGGTCAGGTTCCTGATCCGGGACCCGGCCGGCTGGGCGATGTCGATGTCGTACGACAGACCCGAGACGTAGTCGTAGTTGTAGTCCGGGCGGCCACCGGCGTTCGTCAGCTTCTCCACGTCCACCGTGGCGTCGGCGGCCGTCCGGACGTAGTACTCCGCCGAGTACTCCAGGTAGGCGCGGACCTGGGCGCCCGTCAGCAGCTTGGCGACCAGCGTGTTGTCGTACACGTACAGGCTCGACAGGTCCCGGATGGTGACGTCACCGGCCGGGATCTGCGAGGTCCGGGAGAACGGCGACGCCTGGGCGATCACCGGCAGCGAGGCGTACGCCGTACCCGCGAGCGCCGCCTTGACCACGTCCTCCTGGACCTTGGTGATCAGGTCGATGATCGGCGCGTCCTTGTAGCGGGCCTCCACGGTCGTCAGGGTCTCGGTCGCCCGGCCCACGACCTGGTTGACGTACGCCACGACCTTCTCGTGCTCGTCGGTGAGCAGCTTCGTGATCTTCGGGTCGTCGGCGACCGTGTTGGAGTTGCGCAGCGAGGCCGAGACCGACTCGACCTCCCAGCGGCCCTTGCTGAACACCAGCTCGATGTCGAAGAGGCTCAGCCGCTCGGCGAAGCACAGCGGCTCGGACAGCACGACCGTCTTCCCGGTCTGCTCGTTGACGACCTTCAGCTCCGGGATCTCCAGGTGCGCGTGCCCGACCAGGATCGCGTCGATGCCCGGCACCTGCTTGGCCACATTGGCCGCCGCGTCCTCCACGTACGGCACCTGGTCGCCGTACGACGACGTGCCCGAGGTGCCCGAGTGCGCCGAGACGACGACCACGTCGGCACCCATCGACCTCAGCTTCGGCACCCACTTGGCCGCCTGCTCCTCCAGGCCCGGGAACGCCAGCTTGCCCTGGACGTACGCCTTGTCCCAGATCGCGATGCCCGGGTTGGTCAGGCCGAGGACGGCGACCTTGACCGGCTTGGCGCCCGGCACGTGGAAGGTCTTCATGAAGTACGGCGGGAAGGCGGGCTTCAGCGTCTTCGCGTCCACCGCGTTGGCGCCGAGCAGCGGGAAGTCGAGCTGGTCCTCGAACTTCCGCAGCGTCTCGATGCCGTAGTTGAACTCGTGGTTGCCGAGCGCCGCCGCGTCGTACCCGATCGCGTTCATCGCCTGCGCCATCGGGTGCACCGGGCCGCCCTTGGCGGTGATCGGGTCCACCTTGGCGTAGTAGTAGGTGAGCGGGGTGCCCTGGATGGTGTCGCCGGCGTCCAGGAGCAGGGTGTTGCAGCGGCCCTTCTCCTTGCGCACCTGCTCGACCAGGGTGGAGATCCGGGCCAGGCCCATCGCGTTCCCCGCCTTGTCGGCGTACTCGGCGTCCTTGAAGTAGTCCCAGTTGAAGACGTGCCCGTGCAGGTCGGTGGTGCCCATGACGGTCAGCGAGTACCGCTTCTCGGGATGCCCGGGCTTCCCCTTCTCCGCCGCCTCGGCCGCCGGAGCCGCCGCCGCGCCGGCGATCGCCACTCCCGCTCCGGTGGCGGCGGACTTCTTCAGGAACTTCCGGCGGTTCAACGGCATGTCTCGGTCTCCTTGGCGGTGGAACAACAACGCGCGTAGATTCTGACCTGGGCATGACTTGCGGCAACAGGTCCGGAAGGTTGCGATCTGGTGACCATCGCTCATAAGAGCGAACCGCCGCACAATTCAACACTTGTCAATAACCCTTCGCCGAAAGTCCGTTGAGTAGTCATACGGCGCCAATTCCCTACCCGCCGGTAAGCCATAGGCTCGACCCATGCGCCGAGCAAAAATCGTTTGCACCCTGGGGCCCGCCACCGACTCGTACGACCAGATCAAGGCACTGGTCGAGGCCGGAATGGACGTCGCCCGGTTCAACCTCAGCCACGGCACCCACGCCGAACACGAGGAGCGGTACCAGCGCGTGCGAAAGGCGGCCGACGAGACCGGCCGCAGCGTCGGAATCCTCGCCGACCTTCAGGGCCCGAAGATCCGGCTCGGCCGCTTCACCGAAGGACCCGTACTCCTTGAACGCGGCGACACCTTCACCATCACCGTGGAAGAAGGCGCCGACGGCGACCGCCACCGCTGCGGCACCACCCACGCCGGCCTCGCCACCGACGTCACCCCCGGCGAACGCATCCTCGTGGACGACGGCAAGGTCTCCCTGGAGGTCACCGACGTCGACGGCCCCCGCGTACACACCCGCGTGGTCGAGGGCGGCGTCATCTCCGACCACAAGGGCCTGAACCTCCCCGGCGTGGCCGTCTCCGTCCCCGCCCTCTCCAAGAAGGACGAGGACGACCTGCGCTGGGCGCTGCGCACCGGCTTCGACGTCATCGCCCTCTCCTTCGTCCGCAACGGCGACGACGTCGTGGACGTGCACCGGATCATGGCCGACGAGGGCCGCCGCCTCCCCGTGATCGCCAAGATCGAGAAGCCGCAGGCCGTGGCCGACCTCGACGGCATCGTGGCCGCCTTCGACGGGCTGATGGTCGCACGCGGCGACCTCGGCGTGGAGATGCCGCTGGAACAGGTGCCGATCGTCCAGAAGCGCGCCATCAAGCTCGCCAAACGCAACGCCAAACCGGTGATCGTCGCCACCCAGATGCTCGACTCGATGATCGAGAACTCCCGGCCCACCCGCGCCGAGGCCTCCGACGTCGCCAACGCCGTCCTCGACGGCACGGACGCGGTCATGCTCTCCGGCGAGACCAGCGTCGGCAAATACCCCGTCGAGACCGTACGCACCATGGCGAAGATCGTCGAGGCGGCCGAGGAGGACATGCTGGCGGCGGGCCTGCCGCCGCTCACCGAGCGGAACAAACCGCGCACCCAGGGCGGCGCCGTCGCCCGGGCCGCCGCCGAAATGGGCGACTTCCTCGGCGCGAAGTTCCTCGTCGCGTTCACCCAGTCCGGGGACACCGCCCGCCGCCTCTCCCGCTACCGCTCCCCGATCCCCCTCCTGGCCTTCACCCCGGAGCCGGCCACCCGCTCCCAGCTCAGCCTCACCTGGGGCGCGGAGACCTTCCTCGGTCCGCACGTGGACTCCACCGACGCGATGGTCGATCAGGTGGACGAACTGCTCCTGAAGTACGGCCGCTGCCAGAAGGGTGACGTCGTGGTCATCACGGCCGGCTCCCCGCCCGGCGTCTCCGGCTCCACCAACATGGTCCGCGTCCACCACATCGGCGAGGACGACAGCCCGAAGTGACGACCGGGCGCCTCTCGGGGGGCCTGTTCAGTGCTTGGGGCCGACGTGGGTGTCCATGAGGGTGACGGAGGCCTTGCGCGCTATGGAGACGGTCACCGCCGCGCGGCTCTGGTTGAGCGTCTTCCACTCGACACCGACTTCGTCGAGGGTGTCGGTGAAGAGGCGGACGATGTCGACCGAGGTGTTGGTGAAGAAGTAGCGCGGATACTCGTACCGCTTGCGCTCACCGCCGACGAGCCGGGTCGTCCAGTTGGTGATGCGGCAGCCGTCGGAATGGATGAGGCCCCGGATGAACTCCCACGGGCAGGCGTCGACGATGGCCCGCTGCCAGGGTTCCAGGACGATGGGGCGCTCGTGCTTCTTGCCGGGGCCGTGCTGGGGGAAGAGGCAGGGCCAGTGCTTGCTGGTGCTGGTGACCGCTGCACAGCCTTGTTTCCGCACACGGAAGACGCTGTTGTCCGGGCGCACGGCGCGGAGTGCCGCCTCGCACGCGTCGATGATGCCTGGCCAGGCATTGTCCAGCACCACCCGCATGGTGTAGACGCCTCTGCGGTGAGCGTTGATGCAGCCGTCGCCGAGGTAGAGGCCGAGAAGGTAGGCGTAGGCAGCGGGGTTCTCAGGAGGACCGGGGACCTCCCGGCAGCGAGGGCAGGGCTTGCCCACGCGTTGGACCGGCTCGATGCGTGCCTGCCAGGAGCGGATCGCGTATCGGGATATCCCCGTCTCCCGGCTGACGGAGCTGAGACTTCGCCCTTGCGCTGCCAGCGCCACCGCTCGCTCGCGTGTGCTGATGTCGTACATGCGGACACCATGCGAGAGTGATCACGGCGCCACGCAGTAAAAAGCGGAAGACCACGCGAACGTGATCCTCCGCTTGCCTTGTCAGCCTCAGAATCGAAGGAAAAGTGCCCCGGGTGGGACTCGAACCCACACTGAATACCTTTTGAGGGTATCGTCTCTGCCGATTGGACTACCGGAGCTCCTGCGAATCGAAGATTATGCCGACCCGCTGCCAGTCCACCATACCGTAGCTAGGTAGGCTCTTGTCAGCAGTACCGGCCTGCCCCGTACCGAGGAGCCTCAGTGACCGCCCCCGAGTCGCCCCAGCCCGTAGACGTGCCCGACGACGACAAGTCGCACGTGCCTCCGCTGACGACCCGTGTCGTCATCGCCGAGGACGAGGCCCTGATCCGGCTCGACCTCAAAGAGATGCTGGAGCAGGAGGGGTACACCGTCGTCGGCGAGGCCGGGGACGGTGAGCAGGCCGTCGAGCTGGCCCGCGAGCACAAGCCGGACCTGGTCATCCTGGACGTGAAGATGCCCAAGCTGGACGGCATCTCCGCGGCCGAGAAGATCGCCGGTGAGTCCATCGCGCCGGTCCTGATGCTCACCGCCTTCTCGCAGCGCGACCTCGTCGAGCGCGCCCGGGACGCCGGTGCCATGGCCTACCTGGTCAAGCCGTTCAGCAAGAGCGACGTCGTCCCGGCGATCGAGATGGCCGTCTCCCGGTTCACCGAGCTGAAGCAGCTGGAGAAGGAGGTCGCCGACCTCACCCAGCGGCTGGAGACCCGCAAGCTGGTGGACCGCGCGAAGTCCATCCTCCAGACGGAGTACGGGCTGACCGAGCCGGCCGCGTTCCGCTGGATCCAGAAGACGTCCATGGACCGCCGTATGTCGATGCAGCAGGTCGCGGAGGCGGTCATCGCGGACAGCGAGGAGAAGAAGGCGTCCAAGAAGGACTGAGCCCGTCTCGTACGGCGAAGGCCCGCGCCCCGGAGAAGGGGGCGCGGGCCTTCGCCGTGTCCGAGCGGTCAGTCCTCGCCGAGGTAGGCCTTGCGGACGGATTCGTCGTGCAGGAGGTCCTGTCCTGTGCCGGACAGGACGATGTTGCCGACCTCCATGACGTGTCCCTGGTCGGCGAGGGAGAGCGCGGCCTGGGCGTTCTGTTCGACGAGCAGGATGGTCGTGCCCTGGGCCTTCAGCTCGGCGATGGTCGCCATGATCTTCTGCATCATGATCGGCGACAGGCCCATGGACGGCTCGTCCAGCATCAGCAGCTTGGGCTGGGACATCAGTGCCCTGCCCATGGCGAGCATCTGCTGTTCACCGCCGGAGAGGGTGCCCGCGGCCTGCTTGCGCCGCTCCCCGAGGATGGGGAAGAGGTCGTAGGCGCGCTGGATGTCCTTCTCGATGCCGGGTTTGTCGTTGCGCAGGAAGGCGCCGAGGCGGAGGTTGTCCTCGATGCTCATGCGGGGGAAGATGTGCCGGCCCTCGGGGGAGTGGGCGAGGCCGAGGGAGACCACCTGGTGGGCGGGGACCTTCTTCAGTGACCTGCCGTTGAACTTGATCTGTCCGCCGACGGGCTTGAGCAGTCCGGAGAGGGTGCGCAGGGTGGTGGTCTTGCCGGCGCCGTTGGTGCCGATGAGGGTGACGACCTGACCGGCTTCGACCTTGAAGGAGATGCCCTTGACGGCTTCGATCTTGCCGTAGGCGACCCTGAGGTCCTCGACTTCGAGCAGTGCGGTCATCGGTCGTTCTCCTTGCCGGGCGCGGCGTCGGTCGTGGTGTCGGCGCGTGCGCCGGTGGCCTCGTCCGTGGTTCCGGCGTGTGCCTCGGCGTGTGCTTCGGCGGCTTCGACCTCGGCCACTTCGTCGGCGCCGGGTGCGTCCTCGAAGGGTTCGCCGAGGTAGGCCGCGACGACGCGTTCGTCGCCCTGGACGGTGGCGCTGTCGCCTTCGATGAGCTTCTCGCCCTGGACGAGTACGGCGACGCGGTCGCAGAGGTTGAAGATGAAGCGCATGTCGTGCTCGATGACGAGGACGGCGATGCCCATGTCGCGGATGGCGAAGACGAGTTCCTCGGTGGTCCGGGTCTCCTGCGGGTTCATGCCGGCGGTGGGTTCGTCGAGGAGGAGCAGTCCGGGTTCGCTGGCGAGGGCGCGGGCGATCTCGAGTTTGCGCTGTTCGCCGTAGGGGAGGTTGCGGGCGAGGTGGTCGGCCTTGTGGTCGAGGCCGACGAACCGGAGCAGTTCCATGGCCCGGTCCTTGGATGCCTTTTCGGCCTTGTGGAAGCCGGGGCCGCGCAGTACGGCGGACCAGAAGCCTTCTTTGGTGCGGGTGTGCCGGCCGACGAGCACGTTCTCCAGGACCGTCATGTTGGCGAACAGGCGGATGTTCTGGAAGGTGCGGGCGATGCCGGCCGCGGTGACCTTGAAGGATTTGGGCGGCAGGACGTTGCCTTTGTAGCGGACTTCGCCCTCGGTGGGGACGTACAGGCCGGTGAGGCAGTTGAAGAAGGTGGTTTTGCCTGCGCCGTTGGGGCCGATGAGGCCGACGATCTCGCCGGCGCCGACGGTGAGGTCGACGCCGCGTACGGCGGTGAGGCCGCCGAAGCGCATGGTGACGCCGCGGGCGTCGAGGACGGTCTCGCCGGGCGTGGGGGCGCCGGGGGTGGTGTCCTTGGTGGTGGTGTCGGTGGTCATGGTGGTCAGGCCCCCGCCTTCGTCAGGAGGGTGGGTGCTTCCGCCTCTTCGTGGAATTCGAGCTGGCGGCGCCGGTTGGGGATGAGGCCCTCGGGGCGGAACCGCATCAGCAGGATGAGTGCGACGCCGAAGGCGAAGAGCTGGTAGTTGCCGAGGAACTGGAGTTTGTTGGGGATGAGGAAGAGCAGGGCGGCGCCGATCAGGGGGCCGCTGATGGTGCCCATGCCGCCGAGGACGACCGCGGCGAGCAGGAAGGCGGAGTTGGGCGGGATGGGGCCGGCGAACAGGTATTGCTCGGGGGTCACGGTGTAGGTGACGTGGGCCTGGACGGTGCCGGCGAGTCCGGCGAGGGAGGCGCCGACGGCGAAGGCGATGAGCTTGACGCGGAAGCCGTTGATGCCCATGGCGAGGGCGGCCGTCTCGTCCTCGCGGATGGCGACCCAGGCGCGTCCGATGCGGGAGTTGCCGCTGCGGCGGAAGACCAGGACCACGACGGCGGTGATGATGAGCATCAGGAAGAAGTAGTTGGCGAAGCGGCCGATGGTGAAGCCGGCCATGTCGTGCTGGGCGCCGAAGTCGAAGCCGAGGACGTCGAGGTTGGGGATGGAGGAGATGCCGTTGGAGCCGTTGGTGAGGTCGGGTCCTGAGGTGCCGTCGAGGTTGTTGGCGGTGATGCGGAAGATCTCACCGAAGCCGAGGGTGACGATGGCGAGGTAGTCGCCGCGCAGCCGGAGGGTCGGGGCGCCGATGAGCACGCCGAAGACGAGGGAGGCGGCGGCGCCGACGAGTACGGCGGCCCAGAACGGGAAGTGCACGTCGAAGGGTGAGCTGGGGGAGCCGGAGACCAGGGCCGCGGCGTAGGCGCCGACGCCGAGGAAGGCGACGTATCCGAGGTCGAGGAGGCCGGCGAGGCCGACGACGATGTTCAGGCCGAGGGCGACGGTGGCGAAGATGAGGATGTAGACGCCGAGGGTGGCGTACTGGTCGTTGGTCTGGGTGAAGGGGAACAGCGCGGCTGCGACGAAGGCGCCGCAGGTGGTGATGTTGGTGTGCCGGGAGGCGATCTGCGAGGCGTGGGCGATGAGGCCGGCCTTGTTGAGGGCGGCGAAGCCGAAGCCCGCGGTGATCAGGAAGCCGATGAACAGTTCGTCGTACTCGGTGCCGATGCCGTAGGTGAAGACGACGAGGCCGAGGGTGAGCATCGCGACGATGACGAGGATCTCGGCGTACGAGGGCAGGGTGGGGACGGGCCGGGGGGTGCCGGCGGCGAAGACCGCCTTGGTGGTCTCCCACGTGTGGGCGGCGCCGTGCTTGAACTTCTCCCAGCCGGTGTCGTCGGGGTCGATCGGTTCGGGTTCGGGTCGCTGGAAGGGCAGGGCGAGGGCGCCGGCGAAGGCGGCGAGGCTGCCGAGGGCGACGAGGAAGCCGCCGGGTTCGAGGTTGACGAGTCCGCCGAGCTCGGTGCTGATCGCGAGGACCGTGTACCAGCTGGTGGCGAAGGTGGCGAGGGTGGCGAACCGCAGGGCGGCGTCGGGGCCGGCGGGGGCCAGCCATGCCAGGCCGCGGACGCCGTAGGAGGCGAGGGCGTAGAGGGTGGCGAGGAGGGCGCCGATGAGGACGAGGACCTGGAGGCCGCCCGGGTAGCCGTAGACGGTGAGGTCGCCGGGGAAGTCGGCGGTCCAGGTCCAGGCGCAGAAGGTGGAGACGATCGTCAGCGCGCTGCCGCCGAGGGCGAGGGCGCGGGCGGCCTTCTCGGGCAGGGGGAGCAGACCGGCCGGGGCGTCGGTCTTGCGGGCGCTGGGTGTGTCGGGTGCGGTGGTCTGTGTGGTCATCGGTCTCACGCCCTGTCCGCGACGCGCTCGCCGAGCAGGCCCTGTGGCCTGAACAGCAGTACGAGGATGAGGAGTACGAAGGCCCAGACGTCGGCCCAGGACTGGCTGCCGAACTTGTCCATGCCGGGGATGTCGGCGATGTAGGCGGTGGCCAGGGTTTCGGCGACGCCGAGGACCACGCCGCCGATCATGGCGCCGTAGATGTTGCCGATGCCGCCGAGGACGGCCGCGGTGAAGGCCTTCAGGCCGAGGATGAAGCCCATCCGGAAGTTGATCTCGCCGTACTTCAGGCCGTAGGCGACGGCTCCGACGGCGGCGAAGGCGGCGCCGAGCGCGAAGGCGATGACGATGATGCGGTCGGTGTTGACGCCCATCAGCTTGGCGGTGTCCGGGTCCTGCGCGGTGGCCTGCATGCCGCGGCCGGTGCGGGTCTTCATCACGAAGTAGGCGAGGACGGCCATGCTGATCGGGGCGGCGACGACGAGGAAGATGTCGCCGGTCTGGATGGTGACGCTGCCGATGTCGAAGGGGCCGCCGGAGATCTGCGGGAAGGTGCGCGCGGACTTCGCCTCGGGGTACCAGGCCCATACGGCCTGCTGGAGTGCCAGGGAGAGGCCGATGGCGGTGATCAGGGGGGCGAGACGCGGGGCGTTGCGGAGTGGCCGGTAGGCGAATCGTTCCGCTCCGACGGCGATGGCGACGGCGACGAGGACGGCGCCGATGATCATGAGCGGCAGTGCGATCCACATGGTGGTGCCGCCGGGGAGCCAGAGCCAGACGGTGAGAGCGCCGAACGCTCCCGTCATGAATATCTCGCCGTGGGCGAAGTTGATGAGCTGGACGATGCCGTAGACCATTGTGTAGCCGATGGCGACCAGCCCGTACATGGATCCTAGTAGCAGGCCGTTGACCAGCTGCTGCGGCAGTTCGTTCACCGCATGTCCTCCGAGCGTTCGGAAAGTGCGAGGGATGTGGCCGGATGCGAGTCCGCGCGGGGCGCCAGTGGAACAGCGCCCCGCGCGGCTCGTGGGGGGTTCGGGCGGGATCAGCCGGTGTAGGTACCGGACTTGACGGGGGCCCAGGCACCGTTCTTCACGGCGTACACGGTGAGCTGCTTGTTGGTGGCGTCACCGTACTCGTCGAAGGAGACCTTGCCGGTCACGCCGTCGAAGGCCACGCCCTGCATGGCCTCGGTGACCTTGGCGCGGGCGTCGGAGGGCAGCTTGCCGCCGTTGGCGTCGACGACCTTCTTCACGGCCTCGATGATCGCCCAGGCGGAGTCGTAGGCGTAGCCGCCGTACGCCGAGTACTCCTCCTTGTAGCCGGCGTCCTTGTAGTCGGCGACGAACTGCTTGGCGGAGGGCAGGTCCTCGACCGGGGCGCCGACGGAGGTGGCGAGGTCGCCGGTGGCCTCGGAGCCCGCCAGCTTCATGAAGGTGTCGTCCTTGATGCCGTCACCGCCGACCAGCGGGATCTTGGCGCCGGCGGCCTTGATCTGCTTGCTGAGCGGGCCGGCCTGCGGGTACTCGCCGCCGTAGTAGACGACTTCGGCGCCGGAGTTCTTCACCTTGGTGGCGATCGCGGAGAAGTCCTTGGCGTCGGGGTTGATGTGCTCGGTGCCGACCACCTTGCCGCCGAGCTTCTTGAACTCCGTGGTGAAGGTGGCGGCGAGGCCGGAGCCGTAGGTCTTCTTGTCGTCGATGACGAAGACCTTCTTCTTCTTGGCGGTGTTGAAGACGTACTGGGCGGCGAACGGGCCCTGGATGGCGTCCGTGGTCGCGGTGCGGAAGTACGCCTTGTAGGGGCGGACCTTCTTGTTCTGCCAGTCCGGGCCCTGGGTCAGGGCGGGGCCGGTGTTGGCGGGGGAGACCTGGACGAGCTTGGCGTCGTCGAAGACCTTCTGCATCGACTCGGCGACCGAGGAGTTCAGGGGGCCGACGACGCCGAGGACGTCCTGCTCGGAGACGAACTTCGAGGCGTTCTGCTGGCCGGCGGACGGCTGCGCCTGGTCGTCGAGGGATTCGATCTTGAAGGTGACGCCCTTGACGAGCTTCTGCTTGTTGGCGTTGCGGACGGCGAGGTCCGCGGAGTTCTTGATACCGAGGCCCATGGCGGACAGGTCGCCGGTCAGGGGGGCGTCGACGCCGATGACGACGGTGCTGCCGCCGTTGCCGGAGTCGGATCCCTTGTCGCCGCTGTCGCGCGAGCCGCAGGCGGTGAGGGTGAGCGCTCCCGCCGCCAGCGCGGCGGTGATGGCGATAAGCGAACGTTGACGCACGATCAGTCCTTTCCCCAGGCACAACCGCCTCCCCGTGGAAGCGGCCGAGTCGCGCGCCGCGCTGAATTGGACAATCCGAAGGCGCGGTGACTGGCCGTGACTCTAAGCGTGTGTGGGGAACGTGGAGGAGTGTCTGACCGAGGCTGTGACGCTCTTGTTATGACACGACGTAATGCAGAGCGGTACGCGGTGGGGTGGAAGGTGGAATTCAGGTGGATTCGCACCGTCCGCATTGTGAGAACCCGCAGGACCCGCCTTGATCGATCCAGGCGTCTCAGCCGTTTTGGTGATTACCTAATTTTGTTGCCGCAGGCTACGTGCAGGGCGTGTGAGAGGTCCTGTGCGTAACGGGGGCCCAGGATGAAGCTCTGTGCCTGTATTGCGCGCGTATTACGCAGAGTTACGTCCAGGAAAGGAAGTCCGGCGTTCTTGGGGACTTTCTCGCATTCCGTGACGTGCATCGTGATCGCGACCTTGCGGGCGGAACCGGACTTCGTCCGAAACGGAGCAGGTGGCTCCGTATCCAGGGACAGCCCCGCGTACGGCTGGCTCACCCGGACCAAGGTGACCGGCGGCCCCGAGGCCACGCTCAGCAGTACGGCGAAGCTGAAACTGCGCGGCGGGGCGCCCGCGGGAGTGGTCCGGGCGTCCAGGTAGGTCATGTCCACCACCTGCGCGGGGTAGGGGACTTGGGCGTGCGCGCGGTCCTCGCGCGGGGGTGGCCGATGCGGCCTGGTGGCGTACAGATAACCGCCGCCCGCCAGGGCGACGGCCGCGGCGGCGAGGGCGACGACGATCCGCCGCCGGCGGGCGTACCAGGCGGTCAGGGCGGCGCGTGTCCGGCCGGGCGGACGGGAGTTCCGCGGCCGGCGGCCGTCCCACGCGCGCGTGCCCTCGCCGGGCTCCGGCGGGCCGATACCGCTCATGTCCAGGGGCCTCCGCTCGGGGTCCCGTGGCGGTAGCGCGCGGTACAGGCCGCGCGGGCCTGACGGTTCATCAAACGCTCTGCGGCGTCCGTGCCTTGATGCTGCCGCGCGGAGCGTCCCGCCGTCACGACGTCCACGAGGATCTGGTACTGCCCGTGGGACAGGCCCATCGACTGGTAGTCGCCGTAGGTGTCGTCGGCGAGCATCCTGCGGGCCCAGTAGGTGACGAGCCTGGTGCACAGGTCGGCGTCCGAGGCCGGCCGTGCCGTGGCCGAATCCGTGGCCGAATCCGTGGCCGTGGCCGGGGTGGGGGAGGGAGCGGAGCCGTCCGGTCCCGTGCAGCCCGTCGTGCACAGCAGCGCCGGCAGTGCCAGCCCGAACACCAGGAACCCCACCACCCCCGGCCGGGGGCCTCCTCGCCGTCCCATGTCCCGAAGCTAGAGGGAGGGAGGGCGAGGGGCAACGGTCCGGCGGGGGCCGGAGAGGAGCAACCCGGCTCAGCTCGCGGTGGGTTCGGCGGGCGCCGCGTCGCCCGGCCGGACGTCGCGCAGCAGGCAGGTCAGCCGGGCGGTGCAGACGCGGCGGCCCTCCTCGTCGCTGATCACGATCTCGTACGTCGCCGTCGACCGGCCCCGGTGCACCGGCGTGGCCACGCCCGTCACCAGGCCGGAGCGGACCCCGCGGTGGTGCGTGCAGTTCAGGTCCACCCCGACCGCGATCTTCGAGACACCGCCGTGCAGCATGGAGCCGACCGAGCCCAGGGTCTCCGCCAGCACCGCGGAGGCGCCGCCGTGCAGCAGGCCGTACGGCTGGGTGTTGCCCTCCACCGGCATGGTCCCGACGACCTTGTCCGCCGAGGCCTCCAGGATCTGCACGCCCATCCGCGTGCCCAGATGCCCGGCCGAGAACAGGGCGGGCAGGTCCACGCCGAGCGCCGTGTACTCGTCGAGGACCTCCTGCGGGAACTTCACGTGCTGCTGCTCGCCCATGGGCCGGCTCCGTTCGTCGTCCACCTTCTGCTCACTGAGCAAACGCTCAGTCGGTCGCCGATTGTTCCAGACGGCTCCCGGCGGTACCGGTGTGCTCCTCCAGCCGTACGACGACGGACTTGCTGGCCGGGGTGTTGCTGGTGTCGGCGGTGGCGTCCAACGGCACCAGCACGTTCGTCTCGGGGTAGTACGCGGCCGCGCACCCCCGGGCCGTCGGATACAGCACGACCCGGAAACCGGGCGCCCGCCGCTCCACCCCGTCCCGCCACTCGCTCACCAGATCGACGTACGACCCCTCGGCGACCCCGAGCGACCGGGCGTCCTCGGGGTGCACCAGCACCACCCGGCGCCCGCCCGTGATGCCCCGGTACCGGTCGTCCAGGCCGTAGATCGTGGTGTTGTACTGGTCGTGCGAGCGCAGGGTCTGCAGCAGCAGCCGGCCCTCGGGCAGCGCCGGGTACTCCACCGGCGCCGCCGTGAAGTTCGCCTTGCCCGTGGCGGTCGGGAAGCGCCGCTCGTCGCGCGGGGCGTGCGGCAGCGCGAAGCCGCCGGGCCGGGACACGCGCGCGTTGAAGTCCTCGAAGCCGGGGATCACGCGCGCGATGCGGTCACGGACGGTCGCGTAGTCCTTGGCGAACTCCTCCCACGGCACGACGCTTCGCTCGCCGAGCACCCGGCGCGCGAGACCGCAGACGATGGCCGGCTCGGAGCGCAGGTGCGGGCTCGCGGGCCGCAGACGCCCGCGCGAGGCGTGCACCATGCCCATGGAGTCCTCGACCGTCACGAACTGCTCGCCGCCGTCCCGGACGTCGCGTTCGGTCCGGCCCAGCGTGGGCAGGATCAGCGCCCGCGCGCCCGTGACCACGTGCGAGCGGTTCAGCTTCGTCGACACGTGCACGGTCAGCCGCGCGCGGCGCATCGCGGCCTCGGTGACCTCCGTGTCGGGCGAGGCGGAGACGAAGTTGCCGCCCATGGCGAAGAAGACCTTCGCCTCGCCGTCGCGCAGCGCGCGGATGGCCCGTACGACGTCGAAGCCGTGCGCGCGCGGCGGCGCGAACCCGAACTCCTTCTCCAGGGCGTCCAGGAACGCCGGCGCGGGCCGTTCGAAGATGCCCATGGTGCGGTCGCCCTGCACGTTGCTGTGCCCGCGCACCGGGCACACGCCCGCCCCCGGGCGGCCGATGTCGCCGCGCAGCAGCAGGAAGTTGACCACCTCGCGGATGGTCGCGACGGAGTGCTTGTGCTGGGTGAGGCCCATGGCCCAGCAGACGATGGTCCGCCGCGAGGCGAGGACCATGCCGAGGGCCCGCTCGATCTCCGCGCGCGTGAGGCCGGTCGCGGTCAGCGTCTCCTCCCAGTCGGCGGCCCGCGCGGCCCGCGCGAACTCCTCGAAGCCGTGGGTGTGCTCGCGGACGAACTCCTCGTCGACCGCGCCCTCGGTCTCCAGGATCAGCTTGTTGAGCAGCCGGAAGAGGGCCTGGTCACCGCCGATGCGGATCTGCAGGAACAGGTCGGTGAGGGCGGCGCCCCTGATCAGGCCCTGCGGGGTCTGGGGGTTCTTGAAGCGCTCCAGGCCCGCCTCGGGCAGCGGGTTGACGCTGATGACCTTCGCGCCGTTCGCCTTGGCCTTCTCCAGCGCCGACAGCATCCGCGGGTGGTTCGTGCCCGGGTTCTGGCCCGCGACGATGATCAGGTCGGCCTTGTACAGGTCCTCCAGCAGGACGCTGCCCTTGCCGATCCCGATGGTCTCGGCGAGCGCCGACCCGGACGACTCGTGGCACATGTTCGAGCAGTCCGGCAGGTTGTTCGTGCCCAGCTCGCGCGCGAAGAGCTGGTACAGGAACGCGGCCTCGTTGCTGGTGCGGCCCGAGGTGTAGAAGACGGCCTCGTCCGGGGAGCCGAGGGCGGCGATCTCCTCGGCGACGATGTCGAAGGCCCGCTCCCAGGAGACCGGCTCGTAGTGCGTGCCGCCCTCGGGGAGGTACATGGGGTGCGTGAGCCGGCCCTGCTGGCCCAGCCAGTAGCCGCTGCGGCCGGACAGGTCCGCCACGGAGTGCGCGGCGAAGAACTCGGGCGTGACCCGGCGCAGGGTGGCCTCCTCGGCCACCGCTTTCGCGCCGTTCTCGCAGAACTCCGCCGTGTGCCGGTGGTCCGGCTCCGGCCAGGCGCAGCCCGGGCAGTCGAAGCCGTCCTTCTGGTTCACGCGCAGCAGCGTCAGCGCGGTGCGCTTCACGCCCATCTGCTGCTGGGCGATGCGCAGCGTGTGCCCGATGGCCGGCAGCCCCGCCGCCGCGTGCCGGGGCTCCGCGACCTGCGGCGCGTCCTGGACCGGATCACCCTTGGGCGGCTTCGTCGCCATCGCACGCTCCCCTTCGACTGCGCGTGACAAGTACGCCGACGATCCTCCCACGCCCCGCCGACAACGCCGCCGGACGGACCGGACGGACCGGACGGGAGGCGGCGGCATCGCTTGCGGGGGGCCTACGGCGTTTTCCGCGCAGGCCGAGGTGCGCTCTTGCACGGGCGGTGCCGCGTTGGCTCGGGCGGGCTCTGCGGGGGGTGTGCGCGGGTCCTGTGGCGTTGGCTGGCGGCGGTTCCACGGGGTGTTCGCGTGGGCTGGCGGCTCCCGTTGGCCGGGTCGTACGGCATCGGTTCGCGTCGCAGCGCCCGTTGCACGAGTCGAGGTGCGCTCCTGCGCGGGCTCCACGGCACCCGCTCGCGCCGGCTCTACGGCGTCGTTTGCGCGGGGCGACGGCACCCGCTTGCGTCTGCCCCGCCGCGCGCCCTCACTCGGCCCCGCCGCGCGCCCTTGCTCCCGCCCCGCTGCGCCCGCTCGCGCCTGCCCCGGCGAGCCCCGACGCGCCCGCTCGCTGACCCGCCCCCCCACCGCGCCCGTCTGCTCGCACGCCCCGTCGCGTTCGTCTGCGCGCGGTCCTCGTCGCCGTGAGCGACCGGGAGGCGACCGGCTGTGGCCCGCGGGAACCGGGCGGCCCGCGCTGTCAGTGGGTCGTGGCAGGATCGGGGACGTGGCAGAGACAGCATCGAAGCAGACCGACAAGACCCCCGGCGGCTCACGTCCCCGGCTGATGCTCATGGACGGGCACTCGCTGGCCTACCGCGCGTTCTTCGCGCTGCCCGCGGAGAACTTCACGACCGCGACCGGCCAGCCGACGAACGCGATCTACGGTTTCGCGTCGATGCTGGCCAACACCCTGCGTGACGAGGCGCCCACGCACTTCGCGGTGGCCTTCGACGTCTCCCGCAAGACCTGGCGCTCCGAGCGGTTCACCGAGTACAAGGCGAACCGCTCCAAGACCCCGGACGAGTTCAAGGGCCAGGTCGAGCTGATCGGCGAGCTGCTCGACGCGATGCACGCGCACCGCTTCGCCGTCGAGGGCTACGAGGCGGACGACATCATCGCCACCCTCGCCACCCAGGCCGAGGCCGAGGGCTTCGAGGTGCTGATCGTCACCGGCGACCGCGACTCCTTCCAGCTGGTCACCGAGAACACCACCGTGCTCTACCCGACCAAGGGCGTCTCGGAGCTGACCCGGTTCACTCCGGAGAAGGTTTTCGAGAAGTACGGATTGACGCCCGCCCAGTACCCGGACTTCGCGGCACTGCGCGGCGACCCGTCCGACAACCTCCCCGGCATCCCCGGCGTCGGCGAGAAGACCGCCGCGAAGTGGATCAACCAGTTCGGCTCCTTCGCCGAGCTCGTCGAGCGCGTCGAGGAGGTCAAGGGCAAGGCCGGGCAGAACCTCCGCGACCACCTGGAGTCCGTCAAGCTCAACCGCCTGCTCACCGAGCTGGAACGCCAGGTCGAGCTGGAGAAGACGGTCGCCGACCTGGAGCGGGCCCCGTACGACCGCAAGGCCGTCGCGATGGTCCTGGACACCCTGGAGATCCGCAACCCGTCGCTGCGCGAGCGGCTCTTCGCCGTCGACCCCGGCACGGAGGAGGCCGAGGCCGCCCCGGTCGTCGCCGACGGCGTCGAGATCGACGGTGCGATCCTGCGCACCGGCGAGCTGGCCCCCTGGCTCGCCGAGCACGGCGCCGGGCTCCTGGGCGTCGCCACCGTCGACACCTGGGCGCTGGGCGCCGGCTCGGTCGCCGAGGTCGCCTTGGCCGCGGCCGGGGGAGCGGCGGCCTGGTTCGACCCGTCGGAGCTGGACGAGGCCGACGAGAACGCCTTCGCCGCCTGGCTGGCCGACGCGGCCCGCCCCAAGGTGTTCCACAACGCCAAGGGCGCCATGCGCGTCTTCGCCGAGCACGGCTGGAGCGTCGAGGGCGTGCGCATGGACACCGCGCTCGCCGCCTACCTGGTCAAGCCCGGCCGCCGCTCCTTCGACCTGGACGCGCTGTCGCTGGAGTACCTGCACCGCGAGCTGGCCCCCGCCGCGGCGGCCGACGGCCAGCTCGCCTTCGGCGCGGACGAGAGCGCCGAGGCCGAGGCCCTGATGGTCCAGGCCCGCGCCGTCCTGGACCTCGGCACGGCCTTCGAGGACCGCCTGGAGGAGGTCGGCGCCGCCGACCTGCTCCGCGACATGGAGCTGCCCACCTCCGCGCTGCTCGCCCGCATGGAGCGCCACGGCATCGCGGCGGACCGGCCGCACCTCGAGGCGATGGAGCAGATGTTCGCGGGCGCCGTGCAGCAGGCCGTGAAGGAGGCGCACGCGGCCGCCGGCCACGAGTTCAACCTGGGCTCGCCCAAACAGCTCCAGGAGGTCCTCTTCGGCGAGCTGGCGCTGCCCAAGACGAAGAAGACCAAGACCGGCTACACCACGGACGCCGACGCCCTGGCCTGGCTCGCCGGCCAGACCGACAACGAACTGCCCGTGATCATGCTCCGGCACCGCGAGCAGGCCAAGCTGCGGGTCACCGTCGAGGGCCTGATCAAGACCATCGCGGGTGACGGCCGCATCCACACCACGTTCAACCAGACGGTGGCCGCGACCGGGCGTCTCTCCTCCACCGACCCCAACCTCCAGAACATCCCCGTCCGCACGGACGAGGGCCGGGCGATCCGCCGGGGCTTCGTGGTCGGCGAGGGCTTCGAGTCCCTGATGACCGCCGACTACAGCCAGATCGAGCTGCGCGTCATGGCCCACCTCTCCGAGGACGCGGGCCTGATCCAGGCGTTCACCTCCGGTGAGGACCTGCACACCACGGCCGCCTCCCAGGTGTTCGGCGTCGAGCCGGGCGCGGTCGACGCGGAGATGCGCCGCAAGATCAAGGCGATGTCGTACGGCCTGGCCTACGGCCTGTCCGCGTTCGGCCTCTCCCAGCAGCTGAACATCGAGGCGGCCGAGGCCCGCGCCCTGATGGACGCGTACTTCGAGCGCTTCGGGGGCGTGCGGGACTATCTGCGCCGGGCGGTCGACGAGGCCCGGGCGACCGGCTACACGGCCACGCTCTTCGGCCGCCGCCGCTACCTCCCCGACCTCAACAGCGACAACCGCCAGCGCCGCGAGGCGGCCGAGCGGATGGCCCTCAACGCGCCGATCCAGGGCACGGCGGCGGACATCGTGAAGATCGCCATGCTCAAGGTGGACAACGCGCTGAGGGAGGCGGACCTCAGGTCCCGCATGCTCCTCCAGGTCCACGACGAGATCGTGCTGGAGATCGCCCCCGGCGAGCGGGCGGCGGCGGAGGAGATCGTCCGCCGTGAGATGGCGGGCGCCGTCCAGCTCAGGGCTCCGCTGGACGTCTCCGTGGGCGTCGGCCCGGACTGGGAGTCGGCGGCCCACTAGCCGACGGCGCGTGGGGGGTGACCGAAGCGAGGCGGGCGTCGCGGCCAAGACCGACCCGACAGCTCCGCCACGACGGCGATCACCCCCCTCGACGCGGCTCGGCGGCGTCCCCTCTATGCGGCCTGGCGGTCTCCCCTCCACGTGGCCCGGCGGCGCCCCCACGACGCGGCTCAGCGACCTATACGCGGCCGGCGGTCCCTCCTCTACGCGGCCCGGCGTCGCCGCCCCCACGTCGCGGCTCGGCGTTGCCGCCCCTGCGAGGCAGTCCGGCTGCCTCCACGATGCGGCCCTGCGTTGCCGCTTCCACGAGGCAGCCTCGGCGGTCCCCACGTCGCGGCCGGCGTCGCGTCCACGAGGCAGTCCGGCGGCCCCACATCGCGCCCCGGCGTTGCCGCCCCCGCGAGGCAGTCCAGCGGCCCCCACAACGCAGCCTGGCGGCCACCCACAACGCAGCGGCCCCTCACCGCGCAGCCCGGCGCCCCCCACCACGCGCCCCGACGGCGCCACCCCCACCGTCCCGGCCGCCTCGCCCCCGCCCTCACCGACCCACCCGGGCTCGAACACCCGGCCGATCCCCCAGAGGGGTTCGTCACAACCCGAACGGACCCCGCCAGAACGCCTCCCACCCTCCGCAGCCGCAACACTGCGGGCATGGGTATACGCATGCTTCACCGCCGGACGCCCGAGGCATCAGCCGGGGTCTGGGCGGACACCGCCTCGACGCAGGCCGTGCCCGCCGCGCCGGTGCCGGCCCTCGCGGCCGACGCAAGCACCGCCCGCATCCCGGCCGACCTGGCCACGACCGTCCGCAACGTCCCCAAGGACCTCCGGCGCAGGATCGCCGGCCGCGCGGCCCGCACCACCGACTGGCGTCAGTGGGCCTACCTGGCCCGCGGCTATGCCGCCCTGGTCCTCACCCTGATCCCGAGATCACGCCCCCGGCCGACGCTCACGGTCTTCGTCGCCTCCGTCACCGAGCGACCGGCCGCCCCCGGCCCGCACCGACCACCTCACCGGGACCCCCTGGACCCCCGGGACCGTCGGCCGGACGCCAGACCCTGACGCCGACGGCGTACAGCAGCAACCCCACGACCAGCCCGGCGCCCACCCCGAAGCACAGGGTGGGCACCAGCTCCCACGGTCCCGCGGCCGTACCCCGTCGCTCCCACCATCCCGCCGAGCGCTGCACCGCCCCGGCCAGCGCGCAGCCGCCGATCAGCGTGAGCGCCCGGCACCGGTCCCGCACGGACAGCACCGGCACCCCCGCCGGCACCCCGTCCGGCGCCCGCCGCAGCGCGCGTACCACGAACACGGTGATCACCACGGCAGCCGCCGCCGACGAGCCGTACTGGAGCCACGTGAACAGCGGCACGCCCGCCGGACGGTCCCGCCCGATGGCCGGAACCAGCCGTGTGCCCCACCGGTCGTGATGCGTGAACGCGTCCCACACCACATGGGTGAGCGCGCCGAGCACCGCGGAGGCGTACCACCACCCCGTCGACCCGGCCCGTACCCGCGCGCGGGGGGCACCGCAGCGCAGCAGGGCGGCCGGCCGGCCCTGCCGGGCCCGTGGCAGCAGCGCGGGCAGCGGCTCCCGCACCAGCAGCCACAGCCCCGCCAGGGCCCAGGCGATGAGCACGTCGACGGTGAGGACGCCTGCGAACGCGTGCGTGACCGCGCCGAACTGCATGCCGCCCGGCAGCACACCGGCCGCGTAGTAGGGCATGTCGGGCGCGAAGGAGCCGGCGACGAGCACCGCCGGCACCAGTGGGCCACGGCCGCTGCCGTCCCGGCGGATCGCGGGCAGCACGGCCGCCGCGTGACTGAGCGTGAACGGCACCGGAGCCCCCTGGAGCGGTCGGCGCCCCGGAACCAGGCGCCGGTGATCAGGTCAGCCCAGTATGCGTGACCGCCGCCCGGGGCGGGGCGGGCAACGACAGTTGGCCAACCGGTGAAATCCGGGCGTGAACCGGTGCAGGTTCCAAGCAACTTGTCGTAGGGTCACCTGCGTCGCCGTGCGGGCGCACGGCCGTACACCCGTCGCACGGAGGGAAGGGCGGAACAGGCGCAACCACAGCACCGGGTCAACCGTCAGACCAGAGCGAGGCAGACAGAAGGAGACGGACGCACGGGCGTCCAAGGGGAGGGGTTCACTCTATGGCGGCGCATTTCGGCAGGCGGCTGCGCAAGGGAGCGGCGACCACCGCCGTGGCCGCGGCGGCGGTCGCGGCTCTCTCCGCGTCCCAGGCTCCGGGAGTGGCTCACGAGGACGAGGGCAGACAGACGGCGGCCGGGGCCAGCGCCCCCGCCACGGACGGGGCCGCAGTCGGCGACGCCACCGGCAACTCGCCGTACTACACGGACCTGCCGCCCCTGAAGAGCCCCAACCCCAGTCCCTCGTCGAGCGCCGGCACCCCCGTGTCCCGCGGCGCGGCCGAGGCGGGCATCCCGGCGACGGTCCTCGACGCCTACAAGAAGGCCGAGGCGGAACTGCGCTCCGCCAAGCCCGGCTGCAACCTTCCCTGGCAACTGCTCGCCGCCATCGGCAAGGTGGAGTCCGGGCACGCCCGCGGCGGCCGGGTCGACGCCGACGGCACCACCGTGGGCCGGATCCTGGGCCCGCAGCTCGACGGCAACGGCTTCGCGCTCATCCCGGACACCGACGGCGGCGCGTACGACGGCAACAGCGCCTACGACCAGGCCGTCGGGCCCATGCAGTTCATCCCGTCCACCTGGGCCTGGGCGGGCCGCGACGGCAACGGGGACGGCAAGAAGGACCCCAACAACGTCTACGACGCCGCGCTCGCCGCGGGCCACTACCTGTGCCGCAACGACTGGGACATGTCGACCGAGAGCGGCCTGCACAGCGCGATCCTCAGCTACAACAACTCGCAGGACTACCTCGGCCTGGTCCTGAACTGGCTGGAGTACTACCGCAAGGGCAGCCACTCCGTCCCCGACGGCACCGGCGGCATCCCCGAGCACCGCAGCGACGACAACTCCGGTGGTACGCACTCCCCGAAGCCCTCGGACCCGCCGAGGACCAAGCCGGACACGAAGCCCCACAAGCCCGGCGGCGACGGCGGCAGCGACCACGGCGGCAGCGACCACGGCGGGAGCGGGAGCCCCGACCCCGGGTCGCCGACGCCGCCCGCTCCGCCCACCCCGCCGGCCCCGCCGGCCCCGCCGACACCGCCCGCTCCGCCGACGGACCCGCAGACGCCCACCGATCTGGTGGACCACCTGGTGGGCGTGGGCACCGGAAAGCTCAGCGCCATGGCCGGTGACGCCTTCGCCGAGCCGGTCAGCGTCCGTGCCGAGACCAAGGGCGCCAAGTCCGTCGCCAAGATCAGGATCCGGTTCACCATCACCGGTGACACGGACGCCACCTTCGCCGGCGGCGAGACCGTGGCCACGGTCGCCACCGACGCCAAGGGCATCGCGCTCGCGCCGGCGCTCCAGGCCGGCGAGAAGACCGGTGACTTCAAGGTCACCGCCGCCGTCGTGGGCCGTTCCGTCAAGGGCGTCGACTTCGCGGCGACCGTCACCGCGCGCGCCGCCGACGCCCTGGCCCGCACCGACGACACCCCGCTGAGCTGCACGCCGGGCGGCGAGTTCGCCGACCAGGTCCAGGTGAAGGCGACGTACAAGGGCGCCGTCGCGGACAAGATCGCGGCCACCGCCACGCTGGTCACGTCGGCGGACGACGCCACGGAGAACGACAAGGGCCCCTACTTCAAGGACGCCGACGGCAAGCCCGTACGCACCCTCACCGGCCTCCTGACCGACGCCAAGGGCCTGCTCACCCTGCCGAAGCTGTACGCCGACGACACCGCCGGCACGTTCCTGCTCCGCATCACCACCACGGGCGGCGCCACGCTCACGGTCGAACTGAAGGTCGCCGCCGCCGGCTCCCCGGCGAGCCCGGACCCGAGCGCGTCCGCCTCCTGACGCGCGGCGCCGTGCAGGGCGCCCGTCCCGCTCCGGCGGGCGGGCGCCCTCCTTCGTGCGCGCAGGCGGGACCGGTCGCGGCGACGGTCAGGGCGCGCATGCGGGTCCCCCGGCGGACGGTCGGTTCCCGACGGGCCCCACCAGTTCCCGACGGGCCACCACCGGTTTTTGATGGGTCGTCAGGTCGTCCGGCACCGTGGCGACGGGCGGGCGAGACGGGAACAGCGGTCAGCGCCTGAGCCGCGCGGTCGTGTGCCGTGTGGGCTCGGCGGTCGCGGGGTCCTCCGGCCACGGGTGCTTGGGGTACCGCCCGCGCAGCTCCGCGCGGACGGCCCGGTAGCCGTCCGCCCAGAAGGAGGCGAGGTCGGCCGTCACGGCGGCGGGCCGCCCGGCGGGCGAGAGCAGGTGCACGAGCAGCGGCACGCCCGCGACCGCCGGCGTCTCCCGCAGCCCGAACATCTCCTGGAGCTTGACGGCGAGGACCGGGCGTTCGGGATCCCGGTAGTCGATCCGGACCCGGGACCCGCTCGGTACGGCGATCCGCTCGGGTGCGAGCTCGTCGAGCCGGGCGGCCTGACCGCTCGCCCAGGGCAGCAGCCGCGCGAGTGCCTGTCCGGCGTCGATCCGGGCGAGATCGGAGCGCCGCCGGGCCCGGCTCAGCTCGGGTTCCAGCCACTCGTCCACGCGCGCGTGGAGCGCGGCGTCGGACACGTCCGGCCACGGCTCTCCCAGGTGCGCCCGCAGGAACGCCAGCCGTTGCCGCAGCAGCTCCGCCTGCGGCGGCCAGCGGAGCAGCCCGAGCCCGTCCTGCCGGAGCCCGTCGAGCAGGGCGCCGCGTACGAGAGCCGGACCGGGGTCCTTCAGGGGCCGTACGGCCAGCTCGATCGCCCCCAGCCGTTCGACGTGCCGGGCCACGACGTCCCCGTCGGCCCAGCGCACCTCGTCCCCCTCCGTCCGCAGCGCGCCCGCGGCGGCCCGCGCCACGTCTTCGTCCACGGCCGCGCCGAGCAGCACGCGCGCGTGGCCCTTGCCGGAGGGCCGGTCGGCGACGGCCACGACGATCCAGGGAGCACCGCGCAGCGCCGATCCCCCGGCCGGTTCCGCCCGCGTCCCGGACGCCATGAGGTACGACCCGCCGTCCAGCCTGGCGACCCGCTCGGGAAAGGCCAGGGCGACGACGAGCGCGGCGAGCCGGTCGTCACCGATGCCCGGTCCGGCCTGGACGGCGCCTTCCCGCCGGCCGTCACGGGCCGGGCCGGAGAACTCCTCCGAGACGGCCCGCAGCCGCCGGACCTCCGCCGACCACCGCGCGGCGTACGCGTCACCCCCGCGCCGGGCGCGGCGCAGCGCACCGGCGAGATCGTCCCCGTACTCCCGGGGCACCTCCTCGGAGAGCAGGGCGACCACCTCGGCCCCTCGACCGCCCGTGTCCAGCAAGGCCCGCCCCAGCCGCGGGTGCACCCCCAGCCGGGCCATCCGCGCGCCGGCCTCCGTGGCCCGTCCGACGCGGTCCACCGCCCCCACCGCCGCCAGGGCCGAGCGTGCCGCGGCCATCGCCCCGCCGGGCGGCGCATCCAGCAACGCCAGCCCGGAGGCGTCCGGATCGCCCCAGCAGGCCGCCTGGAGGGCGAACGCGGTTAGGTCGGCCACCTTGATCTCCGGCGCCGGGAAAGCCGGCAGACGGCCGTCCTCGACCTCCGCCCAGCACCGGTACACCGCACCCGGCGCCTCACGCCCGGCCCGCCCCGCCCGCTGCCGGCCCGCCGCCCGCGACGCCCGCACGGTCGTCAGCCCGCTCAGCCCGCGCGCGTGGTCCACCCGGGGTTCCCGCGCCAGCCCGGAGTCGACCACCACCCGCACCCCCGGCACGGTCAGCGACGACTCGGCCACGGACGTCGCCAGCACCACCCGGCGCCGCTCCCCGGGCACCAGCACCGCGTCCTGCGCGGCGGCCGGCGCCCGCCCGTGCACCTGGAGCACGTCCACGTCACCGAGATCCCCCAGCAGGCCCGCCACGCGCGCGATCTCTCCGACGCCGGGCAGGAAGCACAGCACGTCCCCGGCCCGCTCGGCCAGCGCCCGCCGCACCACCGACGCCACATGGGCCAGCAGCGCCGGATCCACCCGCATCCCGTGCGGCGGCCGGACCGGACGCGCCGGGGGAGCCCACACGACCTCCACCGGATGCGCCACGCCCGCCGCCTCGACCACCGGCGCCCCGCCGAGCAGCCGCGCCCACCCCTCGGCGTCCGTGGTCGCCGACGCGGCCACCAGCCGCAGCTCCGGCCGCAGCGCCTGCCGCACGTCCCACAGGAACGCGGCCGCCGTGTCCGCGTCCAGGTGCCGCTCGTGGCACTCGTCGAGGACGACGACGTCCACCCCGGCCAGCTCCTGGTTGCGCTGGAGCCGCTGCAGCAGGACACCGGTCGTCACGACCTCCACGCGCGTGTGCCGCCCCACGGCCCGCTCGCCGCGCACCGTGAAGCCGACGCTCCCGCCGGGCTTCTCGCCCAGCAGCCACGCCATGCGCCGCGCCGCCGCCCGCGCCGCGATCCGCCGCGGCTCGGCCACCACGACCCGGCGCGCGGGACCGCCGCCGACGAGCCCCGCCAGCACCAGCGGCACCAGCGTCGTCTTGCCGGTGCCGGGCGGTGCCACGAGGACGGCGGTGCCGTGCCCGTCCAGGGCCTCGGCCAGGGCAGGGAGGGCGCCGCGCACGGGCAGGGCGTCCAGGGCGTCGTAACGGATCACGCCCCTAGTGTCGTACGGGGCCGCGGACGGCCGGCACGCGCGCGTGTACCGGCCGGTGCCGGGCAGCGCCCGCGCCACCCGGGGTGATCACTCCCGCTCGCACACGAAGATCGCCGTGCCCGGGATCAGGTTCCCGCGCAGCGGCGACCAGCCGCCCCACTCCGAGGTGTTCCAGGCCGGCCACTCCGGCTCCACCAGGTCCACCAGCCGGAACCCGCAGGCCACGATGTCCCGGACCCGGTCGCCGAGCGTGCGGTGGTGCTCCACGTAGACCGCGCGGCCCTCCTCGTCCTGCTCCACGTACGGCGTGCGGTCGAAGTAGGACGAGGACACCGACAGGCCCTCCGGGCCCGGCTCGTCCGGGAACGCCCAGCGGACCGGATGCGTCACCGAGAACACGAACCGGCCGCCCGGCCGCAGCACCCGGGAGACCTCGCCCAGCACCAGCCGGGGGTCGGCCACGAACGGCAGCGCCCCGTACGCGGAGCACGCGAGGTCGAAGGAGCCGTCCGCGAAGGGCAGCGCGCCGGCGTCGGCGCAGACCAGCGGGAACGATCCGCCGATCCGCAGCGCGTGCTGCAACTGGCGGTGCGACAGGTCCAGGGCCACCGGACGCGCCCCCTGCGCGGCCAGCCAGCGCGCGCACTGCGCCGCGCCGGCGCCGATCTCCAGGACCGCCTTGCCCTTCAGCTCCCCCGGCGGGCCGAGCAGCTCGGCCTCCACCTCGTCCAGGCCCTCCGGGCCCCACACGAAGCGGTCGTCGCCGAGGAACGTGCCGTGCTCGGTCTGGTACTCGTCGGCGTTGCGGTCCCACCAG
This sequence comes from Streptomyces sp. NPDC047841, assembly GCF_040704085.1. Classification (NCBI taxonomy): domain Bacteria; kingdom Bacillati; phylum Actinomycetota; class Actinomycetes; order Kitasatosporales; family Streptomycetaceae; genus Streptomyces; species Streptomyces sp. NPDC047841. Next base: position 176,091 of record NZ_JBEYRP010000010.1, on the reverse strand, counting down.
CCCCGGTTGGCCCGCGCGCTCTCCGTGACGTCCGCCTCACGCCGCGTGGCCTCGGGCTCGAACCCGTCTGACCCCTCCGGCCCGTGCGCTTCCGGCTCTTGGATGATCGGCTCCCTCGTCGTACTCTTCCGTCCAGCCCGCCGGGGGTCCGTGCGAGGTGGTTTCCCCTGCCCGCGTGGCCTGTCGGGACGTTTCTTCTGCCGGAAATGCGGCGATCTGCCTCGGGTGTGCGCCTTCGCGCATTGACCATGTCCGGCTGCCCCCGTATGCTACAAGTTGCGCTGCGGGCCTGCGCACCTCAGACGTAGCAGGCTGCGCTCGCATCTGTATGTATGTCCCCTCGGTTGTCGAGGCGCCACCGGGCACCCGGTGCTCAAAGTGGCGCTTCCTTGGCTGTCCGGCTTCTGCAGAGCGAAACGGGCTCCCGGCGTAAGCAGTACCTACGACTTCAATGTCCGTACCGGAGCCCTTTCCCACATGACGAGCAGCACCGAGACCACCGCCACCACCCCGCAGGTAGCGGTCAACGACATCGGTAACGAGGAAGCTTTCCTCGCAGCGATCGACGAGACGATCAAGTACTTCAACGACGGCGACATCGTCGACGGCGTCATCGTGAAGGTCGACCGGGACGAGGTCCTGCTCGACATCGGTTACAAGACCGAAGGTGTCATCCCGAGCCGCGAGCTCTCGATCAAGCACGACGTCGACCCGAACGAGGTCGTCGCCGTCGGCGACGAGATCGAGGCCCTGGTCCTCCAGAAGGAGGACAAGGAAGGCCGCCTGATCCTCTCGAAGAAGCGCGCCCAGTACGAGCGTGCCTGGGGCACCATCGAGAAGATCAAGGAAGAGGACGGCATCGTCACCGGTACCGTCATCGAGGTCGTCAAGGGTGGTCTCATCCTCGACATCGGCCTCCGTGGCTTCCTCCCGGCCTCCCTGGTCGAGATGCGCCGCGTCCGCGACCTCCAGCCGTACGTCGGCAAGGAGCTCGAGGCCAAGATCATCGAGCTGGACAAGAACCGCAACAACGTGGTCCTGTCCCGCCGTGCCTGGCTGGAGCAGACCCAGTCCGAGGTCCGCCAGACGTTCCTCACGACCCTCCAGAAGGGTCAGGTCCGCTCCGGTGTGGTCTCCTCGATCGTCAACTTCGGTGCCTTCGTGGACCTGGGTGGCGTCGACGGTCTGGTCCACGTCTCCGAGCTGTCCTGGAAGCACATCGACCACCCGTCCGAGGTCGTCGAGGTCGGCCAGGAGGTCACCGTCGAGGTCCTCGACGTCGACATGGACCGCGAGCGCGTCTCCCTGTCGCTGAAGGCGACCCAGGAAGACCCGTGGCAGCAGTTCGCCCGCACCCACCAGATCGGCCAGGTCGTGCCCGGCAAGGTCACGAAGCTGGTTCCGTTCGGTGCGTTCGTCCGCGTGGACGAGGGCATCGAGGGTCTGGTCCACATCTCCGAGCTGGCCGAGCGCCACGTGGAGATCCCGGAGCAGGTCGTCCAGGTCAACGACGAGATCTTCGTCAAGGTCATCGACATCGACCTCGAGCGCCGTCGCATCAGCCTCTCGCTGAAGCAGGCCAACGAGTCCTTCGGTGCCGACCCGTCCGCGGTCGAATTCGACCCGACCCTGTACGGCATGGCCGCGTCCTACGACGACCAGGGCAACTACATCTACCCCGAGGGCTTCGACCCCGAGACCAACGACTGGCTCGAGGGCTACGAGAAGCAGCGCGAGGAGTGGGAGCGCCAGTACGCCGAGGCGCAGTCCCGCTTCGAGCAGCACCAGCAGCAGGTCATCAAGTCCCGCGAGGCCGACGCCGCTGCCGCGGCCGAGGGTGGCGAGGCTGCGGCTCCGGCCGCGACCGGCGGTTCGTACTCCTCCGAGGGCGCGGACACCTCCGGTGCGCTGGCCTCGGACGAGGCGCTGGCCGCGCTGCGCGAGAAGCTGGCCGGTGGGCAGAGCTGAACGCTAGCCGCTGGGCTTAGCCGATAGCAGGCTGAGGGGCCGTACCTTCCGAGGTGCGGCCCCTCGGTGTGCTACGGGGTCACCGGCGTTCTACGGGGTCACCGCGATGTTGGTCAGACCCCTGCCGCCCGTCACCGTGTTGCTGCTGTGGACCGTCGTCGTGCAGCCGGACCCGAAGTTGGTGACGTTGATCGCCAGGCGGGTCGTCCCGGTGGCGGCCGTCAGGTCCGACCGGTTGCCCTGGAAGATCGTGCCGCAGCCCCAGCCGGGCTGCTGGGTGTGGGTCTGGTAGCCGTCGTTGCTGGTCGCGGTGCCGGTGTTGTCCTGGACGAGGACGTCGTTGCCCTTCACGTCGACCCAGGAGTCGTCGTAGTTCGCGCCGGTCAGGCCGCCGCCGTCGAAGATGTTGCCGATGATCCGGGCGCCGGTCGTGCCCTCCTTGATGTCGACGTTCTCGCCGCCCACGCCGGGGCCGATCGTGTTGTCCAGGATCTGGATGCGGTCGCTCCTGTCCGACAGCGTGTTCGCGGTCCCGACGTAGACGCCCTCGCCCATGCCTCGGCCGTCGCCGCCCGTGTCGTAGATCCTGGAGTTCCTGATCACGCCGTCCGTGCTGGACGTGCGGAAGTGCACGCCCTCCATGTCCAGGCCGTGCACCGTGACGCCGTCGACCACGACCCCCCTGGCCGCGTCGATCACGATGCCCTTCTGGCCGCCGGTCACGGTGACGCCCTGGACGGTCCAGTAGGAGGCGCCGTTCAGGTGGAGGCCGTAGCCGCCGCCGGCGGTGAGCACGGCCCCGGGGGAGCCGGTGAGGGTGATGCGGGCCGACGCCGTGGCCGGTGTCGTCGCCTTGAAGTTCCCGGTGTACGTGCCGTCCGCCAGGTGGATCGTGTCACCGGGTCCGGCGGCGCCGAGCGCGGCCTTCAGCTGGGCGGCGGTCGTCACCTCGATCGTGGTGGCGGCCGAGGCCGGGCCGGTGGCGGTCATGAGCAGTGCGCCGGCGGCCAGGGCGGCGGCGAACGGGGAGGTGAGCGGCGTGCGGATGCGCATGGAGTGCCCTCCTGTCGCGCCGTCCCCCCTGCCTGAACGGCGACCGGCCTGCCGAACTCGGCTGTCGCGAAGGTACGGACCAGGTGACGGACCGTCAAGGTGTCCCGCACCGGATCGCTGATCAGCGGCGTGTCGCGGGAATTCCCCTGTTCCGGGGCACGTTGTCCATGAGGAACACGAGGAGGAGCGGTCACAGTGCTTGATCCGCAGGGTTTGTACGCATGGGAGCCGAAGGGCCTGGCCGTGGTGGACATGGCGCTCGCCCAGGAGTCGGCCGGCCTTGTCATGCTCTACCACTTCGACGGATACATCGACGCGGGCGAGACCGGCGACCAGATCGTCGACCGGCTGCTCGACTCGATGCCCCACCAGGTCGTGGCCCGGTTCGACCACGACCGGCTCGTGGACTACCGCGCCCGCCGGCCCCTGCTGACCTTCAAGCGGGACCGCTGGACCGGCTACGAGACCCCGGCCATCGAGGTCCGCCTCGTCCAGGACACCACCGGCGCCCCGTTCCTGCTGCTGTCCGGCCCCGAGCCCGACGTGGAGTGGGAGCGGTTCGCGGCGGCCGTGCGGCAGATAGTGGAGCGCCTCGGCGTGCGCCTGTCGGTGAACTTCCACGGCATCCCCATGGGCGTCCCGCACACCCGCCCCGTGGGCCTGACCCCGCACGGCAACCGCACCGACCTCGTCCCCGGCCACCGCAGCCCCTTCGAGGAGGCGCAGGTCCCCGGCAGCGCCGAGGCGCTGCTCGAATACCGCCTCATGGAGGCCGGGCACGACGTCCTGGGCGTCGCCGCGCACGTCCCGCACTACATCGCCCGTTCGCCGTACCCGGACGCCGCCCTCACCGTCCTGGAGGCCATCACGGCCGCCACCGGCCTGGTCCTGCCCGGCGTCGCGCACGCGCTGCGCACCGACGCGCACCGCACGCAGACCGAGATCGACCGGCAGATCCAGGAGGGCGACGAGGAACTGACCGCGCTCATCCAGGGCCTCGAGCACCAGTACGACGCAGCGGCGGGCGCCGAGACCAGGGGCAACATGCTCGCCGAGCCGGTGGAGATCCCGTCGGCCGACGAGATCGGGCGGGAGTTCGAGCGCTTCCTGGCGGAGCGCGAGGGCGACAACTGACCTCCGCCGGTCCCGCCGGCGGAGGCAGGGCCTAAGCTTCCGCTCATGCTGACAGTGGGCCTGACCGGCGGGATCGGCGCCGGCAAGAGCGAGGTGTCGCGGCTGCTCGTGCGGCACGGGGCCGTACTGATCGACGCGGACCGCATCGCGCGCGAGGTCGTCGAGCCCGGCACGCCCGGTCTCGCGGCCGTGGTCGACGCCTTCGGCACGGACGTCCTCGCCGCCGACGGCAGCCTCGACCGGCCCCGGCTCGGTTCCGTCGTCTTCGCCGACCCCGACAAGCTCGCCCTCCTCAACTCGATCGTGCACCCCCTGGTGGGCGCCCGCTCCCGCGAGCTGGAGAGAGCCGCGGCCGCGGACGCCGTGGTGGTCCACGACGTGCCCCTGCTCACCGAGAACGGCCTCGCCCCGCTCTACGACGTCGTGATCGTCGTGGACGCGAGCCCCGCGACCCAGCTCGACCGGCTGGTACGGCTGCGCGGGATGAGCGAGGAGGACGCACGCGCGCGCATGGCCGCGCAGGCGACCCGTGAGCAGCGCCGGGAGATCGCGGACATCGTGATCGACAACGACGTTCCCCTGGACGCGCTGGAGAGGCGCGTCGCCGAGGTGTGGGACGACCTCGCACGCCGGGCACACCAGGCCGACGCGGCCCCGAAGGGCACGGAGGACGCCGACGGCGCGGACAGTACGGGATAGAAGGTGCGAAACGGCCGGTAGGGCATGCCGGCACGGAATAGCGGCCCGGCCCGGGGCGTTGAAGGGCGGGAGTGAGGGAAGGACTCTGCCGTGCCCGAGACCAGCGGTTCCACCGGACGTACTCCGGAAACGCATGTCATCGATTTCCGTGCCGCCGAGCAACTGCTCAACGCGCGGGACCCGCGGGGCGCGGTGAAGCTGCTCGACGGCGTCATCGCCGCGCACCCCGAGAACACCGCCGCCCGGCTGCTGCGCGCCCGCGCCTTCTTCGCCGCGGCGCAACTGCGTCCCGCCGAGCTCGAGTTCACCATCGTGCTGGAGCGCGAGCCGGACAACGCGTACGCGCACTTCGCACTCGCCCGCACCTACGAACGCCAGGGCCGCCCCGACCAGGCCAAGCGCCACTTCCGGCTGGCGGCGGCGCTGGACCCCAACCCGCAGTACCTGAAGGCGGCACGCTTCGAGGAGTGACGGAGCGGCGTGACGCGCCGGCTGTGACCGGCCGCGCCGGCCGGTCACGGGTGGCGGTGTCGCGACTTCCCCCGGTACGGGTGGCGGTGTCCCGGCCGCTGCGGATTCGGCGGGCCGTCCGGCGGCCGGTACGGGGGTACGTCCCGGCCCGGCTGGTAGTGCGGGCCCTGCCGTATGTGCCGGAGGATCACGGTCATGTCGACGGTGACCAGCAGCCACAGCACCCCGCAGGCCGCCGCCCAGCCCGGACGCCCGGCCAGCGCGAACGCCGCCGTGCCGAAGACCGCCCAGCCCAGACCCCACAGGCTCAGCCAGAACCGCGCTCGCAGCGCACTGCGCGCGGTCGCCGGTTCACTGCCCGTACGCATCGGACCACCACTCCTCCTCAGCAACGTACTCTTCGACGACGACGCGCATCAACACTCGACGAGGCGACGGGAACCCCCGATGAGGGGGTGTGCCGATGCCGCCCGTCGAGGCCGAAGGGGGACCGCCCGTGCTGCCGGACGCCGACGACCTGCCCGCACTGCTCCTCGACCTGGCCGTACCGCACGAGGACGTCAACGAACTGGTCGCCCAGTGGCGCGGGCTGACCGGTGATCCCGGCACGCTCCGGCTCCTGACGCAATGCGTCGAGGAACTCTTCCGGGAGCCGGAGGACACCGGCCGCACGCCCGACCTGCCCGGTCTCCTCGCCTCGGCCCCGGCCGGTCTGACGGACACCTTCGCCGTGCACGTCCTCCTCGCCGCGCTGCCCCGCACCCAGGCGTACCACCGGGCGCGCGGCATCCCGGCCGAGATCTCCCGGCGCACCCTGGCCGACCTCGGCCGTCACCTCGCCCTCCATCGCAGACGTCAGGGCAGGGCCGGGATGCAGTCACTGCGCTGGCTCGTCCGGCACTTCCGCGGCGAGCTGTACCAGCTCGGGCGGCTGCAGTTCGAGCGGGCGAGGCTCGGGGACCGCGACGCGCGGCTGACGGCGCCGGCCGGACTGGACGCGGCGCCCGGAACGCCCTGCCTGAGCCTGCACATCCCCGACTTCCACGGCCCGCTGACCCCCTCCGCCTGCGACCGCTCCCTGGTGCTGGCCCGTGCGTTCTTCGCCCGGCACTTCCCCGAGGAGCGGCCGGTGGCGGTGCTGTGCCACTCCTGGCTGCTGGACCCGCAGTTGCGGCGGTATCTGCCCGCCGGCTCCAACATCGTGCGCTTCCAGGAACGGTTCCGCATCGCCCGCGAGGAGAGTGAGCCGGCCGACGCCGAGCCCGTCCAGTTCGTCTTCGGGGACCCGGACCTGCCGGTGGCCACGCTGCCCCGCCGGACGTCCGTGGAGCGGGCGGTCGGGGACCATCTGCGGGCGGGCGGCCACTGGTACATCGGGCACGGATGGTTCCCGTTCCGGACTGAATAGCTCGAACGAGTGAACTGGGGGAGGGTGGGAACGGGCGTGCGGGGGCGGGCCGTTGTCCCGGTATGAGGATCGAGACGCGTGAGGGCTACGAGGGCACGGGACCGGGTGCGATCACCCCGGACGGCTGCGCGGTCGAGTTGTACGCGCGCCTGCCGGTGGGCGGGGAGCCGGACATCATCGCCGCGGCCGTGCCGGCCGGGGCACACATCCTGGAACTCGGCAGTGGGGTGGGCCGGATGACCCATCCGCTGCTGGAGCGCGGCTTCACGGTGACGGCGGTGGACGAGTCGGCCGACATGCTGGCCCGGGTCCGCGGAGCGCGCACGATACACAGCTCCATCGAGGACCTCGACCTGGGCGAGAGGTTCGACGTGGTGATGCTTGCGTCGTTCCTGGTGCACGCCGGCGACGAGGAGGTGCGCCGGGGCATCCTGAGCACCTGCGCCCGGCATGTGGCGGACGGCGGATGTGTGCTGATCCAGCGCGAGGGCGCGGACTACCACACCCACGTGCCCAGGGAGCGGGTCGACCCGAGCGGCTTCACCGTGCGGGTCGCCTCGGTGCGGCCGGCCGGCGAGGGGGTGAACTCGGTCCACGTGGAGTATGTGTTCCCGGACGCCGTCTGGACGCAGACGTTCCTCTCCAGACCCCTGACGAAGGAGCAGTTCGAGTCGGCGCTGGCGGAAGCGGGACTGGAGGTGGACAGCTATCTGACACCGGACGGGATATGGGTCCGGGCGGTGCCCTCGGCGTAGTCACCTCGGCCCCCGCACACGGGATCGTGCGTCCGGGACCGGATGGCGAGCGTGCTCGACCGGTGGGGCGTCGGCCGATGAGTTCCGGAGCGCCGGCTGGTCTACCTCGGTGACAGCAATCGGGACCGCTTCACCGGGAGACCGCCATGTCCAGGACCACCGCCCCCGCCAGTTCCACGATGACGACGCCCGCCGGGGTCTGCGCCGGCGGGCTCACCGGCCGGGCGCGCGGAGCCCGGGTCGCGCTGCGCGTGGTGCAGGTGCTGCTCGCGCTGTTCTACGGCATCGCGAGTGCCCTGCCCAAGCTCATCGCGCACCCCACGGCCGTCGAGTCCTTCGACAGGATCGGCTGGGGCAGCGGGGCCATGTACACCATCGGCGCACTCGAACTCGCGGGAGCCATCGCGCTGTTGGTCCCGGTGCTGCAGTCCGTGGCGGCGATCGCCCTCAGTGCGCTCATGGTGGGGGCGTTCGCCGTCCAGGTCACCGTGTTCCACGGCCAGAACGCGGCGACGCCGCTGATCCTGATCGTTCCCCTCGCCCTGATCGCCTGGACCCGCCGGGCGCACAGCAGGGAACTGCTGCGGCTGCTGGGCCGACGGTGACGCCGGAACCGTGGGCCGGGTGAGGGCGCTTCGGCCGGCTCGGCAGCGGACGGCCCGGCGCGGGCGCGGTCTCGTCGGCTCAGCGTCCGCGCGGTCGTCCTCCCGAGCCGCCGGAGCCCCCCGAGCCGCCGCGTCCGCCGGAAGCGCGCGGGCCACCGCGTCCGCCACGGCCACCGGTCCCGCCAGGTCCGCCGGACGTGCCGGGGCCGCCCGGATCCGTCAGACCGGGGAAGCCCGCCGGGATGCCCGGGCCGGTGACACCGCGGAGGCGTTCCAGTTCGCGGCGGTCCCGTTTGGTGGGGCGGCCGGTGCCGCGGTCGCGCAGGCCGGCGGGGGCGGTGGCCTCGCGGGGCGGAGGCGGAGGGGAGTTGTCGATGTAGCACTGGGCGGCCACGGGTGCGCCCACCCGCTTGCGGATCAGGCGCTTGACGATCACGACCCGTTCCCGGCCCTCGTGCCGCAGCCGCACCTCGTCGCCGACGTGCACGGAGTGGGCGGGCTTCACCCGCTCACCGTTCACGTGCACATGCCCACCCCGGCAGGCGGTGGCGCCGAGGGAACGGGTCTTGATCAGGCGGACGGCCCAGATCCAGCTGTCGATACGGACGGTTTCACCGCCGGCGGGCCCGGCGGCCTCGGCGGCGGCCACCGCGGCGGCGACCTTGGGATCGAGCGGCCGGCCGTCCGGGGCGGGGCCGGTCGCGCCCGGCTCGCCGGTTTCCCCAGCGGTCCCACGGTCCACGTTCTCGTCCGCGTCATCGGTAGCCATGCACCGACCTTAACGCCCCGGACCCGCGGACCCGGAAGCGTTTTCCCGGTGGCAGCGGGCCCCTGGAGCCACCGCGCCCGGAGCACCGGCGGAGCCCGGCCTCCACGAATGGTGCCCCGGCGCCGAGGGCGGTGGCGCACCGGGCGCCGGCCGTGTCGCGGGTCCCGCCGCACCCGGCCTCCCCACGGCGGACCGCCCGCGCCCAGGGCATACCGTGGCCGTATGGACGACAGCAGTGCCCTGGCCCGGCTCGACCGGCGGGTCGCGGACTGCCGGGCGTGCCCCCGGCTGGTCGAATGGCGTGAGGAGGTGGCCCGTACGAAGCGGGCCGCGTTCGCCGACTGGACGTACTGGGGGCGGCCGGTGCCCGGGTTCGGGCCGGCCGACGCGCGGCTGGCGATCATCGGGCTGGCCCCGGCCGCGCACGGCGGCAACCGCACCGGCCGCATGTTCACCGGGGACCGTTCGGGAGACGTGCTGTACCAGGCGCTGTACGACGTGGGGCTGGCCTCGCAGCCGACCTCGGTCAGCGCCGACGACGGGCTGGAGCTGTACGGCGTGCGGATCACGGCGCCCGTGCACTGCGCCCCGCCCGCCAACAAGCCGACCCCGGGGGAGCGCGACACCTGCCGTCCCTGGCTGGTCCAGGAGCTGACGCTGCTCCGGCCGACCCTGCGGGCCGTGGTCGTGCTCGGCGCCTTCGGCTGGCAGGCCGCGCTGCCCGCGTTCGCGGCGGCGGGCTGGACCGTGCCCCGCCCCCGCCCGGCCTTCGCCCACGGCACCCGGGTCCCGCTCGACGGCCTGGACCTCTTCGGCTGCTTCCATGTCAGCCAGCGCAACACCTTCACCGGCCGGCTCACCCCCGCCATGCTCCGCGAGGTCCTGCGCACGGCGGCGCAGGCGGCCGGGCTGCCGTAGAGCTCGCGGAGGCGGTGCCGGTCCGCCTCAGCGCGGCAACTGGCGTTGACTGGCGACGAGTTCGGGCCACTCCTCGGTGCGCCGGCCGTGCCGCGGCGGGTCCGGGCACCACCGTGGCCGGGCTGACCCCTACCCGGGGCCCGAGTCCGCCGAGGGCTGGCTGGACAGCCATCTGTCCGCCGCTGCCGTCCTCGACGCGCTGACGGACGTACGACGGTCACGCCTACGACGCGGTCGTGCCGGCCGGGTTAAGGGAGCACGGCTGGAAGGCGCACGGGAGTCGGCGTTCCTGGCCGCCGCCGAACGGGCGCGGAGTCACTGGTGGGCCTGGGCCTGGCCCTGGGACTGAGGACGAGCCGGGCGGAAGGCCACGCGCGGCCGCTGCCGAAGGGGAGGACGTGCGGGCGGCCGGCCGGATGAGCCGCCCTCCGCACCCGCGGGAGGGGCGGGCGCCCGGCACCGCAGGTGACCGTCAGGGACGCCGGACGTACCGGGCGCCCGGCACCGGAGGTGGCGGTCAGGGACGCCAGACGTACCGGACGTCCGGCTCCCGCTCCTCGTTGCCGCTGCCGTCCGTGTGCTCGGCGGCGAGGAACCCGTGCCGCTCGTAGAAGCGGTGGGCGGGCGCGTTGACCTGGAAGGTCCACAGGCTGAGGCCCTGGGGACGGCGTTCCTTGGCGAGCGCCACGAACCGGTCCCCGATGCCCCGCCCCCGCCACTCCGGGTCCAGGTACAGCTGGGACAGCGACTCTCCGTCCAGGACCATCAGGCCGACCACCCCGGCCCCGGCCGCCTCGGCCACCCAGGTCTCCCGGAGCGGCACCACGACGTTCCGGATGTGGTCCCGGACCTCGTCGTCGGTGTGCGGCCGGACGACCGTCGGCAGCGCGGCGTCGAAGGAGCGCAGATAGACGTCGGCGGCGGCGCGGGCGTCCGCCGCGACGGCGCGGCGCAGGACGACCGCGTCCGTCATCGGCCGTCTCCCGCCCGCTCCGGCACCACGGCGGTGGCCGTGATCTCCACGAGCTGACCGGTGTAGCCGAGACAGGCGACGCCGAGCAGGGTCGAGGAGTGCGGTCCCGCGCCCAGCCCCGAGGACTCCACCACCTCCCACACCGTGGACAGCAGCGAGGGCTCGCCGCTCACGACGTACACGTCCGTCGACAGCACGTGCTCCAGGTCGCTGCCGACGGCACGGAGTTGCTCCCGGAGGTTGGCGATCACCTGCTCGGCCTGCCGTACGGGGTCGCCGGGGCCGACTATCTCTCCCCGCTCGTCCAGCGGCACGGCCCCGGCGAGGAACGCGAGCTTGGTGCCGGCCTCGACGACGGAGGCGTGGGAGTAGGTGGGCGGCGGGAAGAGGGCGGGGGCGGTGACGCGCCGGATCACGGTGAGCGGCTCCTCGGACAACAACGGTCGGCGGGCGACCCTCCGATGATCGGACCTCACCGGGTCCGCCCGCATCCGAATTACGCGCTCGCCGTCACCCCGAACCACCCGGGCCACCTCACCGGCGCTCACGAATTCCAGCAGCGGACCGGGGCGCGGCTGCGCCAGGCTGAGGGCATGCCGCACTCCTCCGACGCCGACTTCCTCGCCGGCACCGCCGACCGCCTGGCCGCCCTGCCCACCGTACGGGCCGTGGCCCTCGGCGGTTCCCGCGCCCAGGGCACCCACCGCCCCGACAGCGACTGGGACCTGGCCGTCTACTACCAGGGCCCCTTCGACCCCGACGACCTCCGTGCCCTCGGCTGGCCGGGCGAGGTCTCCGACATCGGCGGCTGGGGCGGCGGCGTCTTCAACGGCGGGGCCTGGCTGACCATCGACGGGCGCCGGGTCGACGTGCACTACCGGGACCTGGACGTCGTCGCACACGAGCTGGCCGAGGCGGAGCAGGGCCGGTTCCGGGTGGAGCCGCTGCTGTTTCACCTGGCCGGCATCCCTTCCTACCTGGTCGTCGCGGAACTGGCGCTGAACCAGGTCCTGCGCGGCGACCTCCCGCGCCCGGCCGCCTACCCACCCGCACTCCGCCGCACCGCCTTCGACCACTGGTCCGGCACCGCCCGCGCCACCCTCTCCTACGCCAGGACCCACCACGCCCCCCACGCCCGCCTCACCGAAACCGCCGGCGCCCTGGCCACGGCCGCCACCCAGTCCGCCCATGCCGTCCTCGCGGCCCGCGGCGAATGGGCGACCAACGAAAAACGCCTCCTGGAGCGGGCGGGGCTGCGGGAGGTCGACGCGGTGGTGGCCGCGCTGCGGGCCGAGCCCGGCGCCCTGGTGGATGCGGTGGCGGCGGCCGAGGACATCATCGCCGGGACGTTGCGTTCATAAAGAAACACCGCCTCCGGCACCTTTCACCTGCCCGAAACGTGAGCGTGCCGTTCGCGCGGGGAACGCGGTCTACCGTGGACGTACCCCACCGGCCACCGTCGTCCGAAGGCCCACCCCCGCCCTCGTGTGAACAGGAGCCCCGTGTCGCGGCGTGCTGTACCCCTCTGGCTCGCTCATGCCTTCCGCGCCCAGCGCGGTCCCGTTCCCTGGAGTGCCGTGTGCCGGGGAGCGCTCGCCGCCGGGCCGCTGCTGCTGGCCGGGATGCTCGGCGGGCAGACGGCCTCCGGGGTGCTCGCCGCCATCGGTGCGATGCTCGCCGGCATCAACGACCGGCCCGGCAGCAGGCGCGCGTCCGTGAAGCGGCTCGGGGTGCCCGCGCTGGCCGGGGCACTGGGGCTGTTCCTCGGCACGTGCGCCGGGCAGGGGCTCACCGCCGTACCGCTGACCCTCGCCCTCACCGCGTTGGGGCTGGTCGCCGGCGGCGTCAGCGCGGTCGGGCCCGTCGCCTCCGCCGCCGGCACCCAGCTGCTCGTCACCGCGGCCATCGGCGCCGGGATGCCCGCGGCCGAGAGCGGCTGGCAGCGGGCCCTGGTCTTCCTGGCCGGCGCCGGCTGGCTGCTGGCGCTGCGCCTGGCCCTGCCCACCCCCGGTTCGATCGCCGGTGACTTCCGGTTCGACGGCGAGCGGGACGCCGTCGCCGGGGTGTACGACGCCATCGCCGCGCTCCTCGACGCCGTGGGCGGGAAGGACGCCACCGCCCGGCGGGCCGCGCTGACCGCCGCGCTCGACCACGCCCAGGACGCCCTCGCCGGACCCCGGCTGCGCCGGTACACCGGTTCCGCCGCCGAACGCCGGCTGCACGCCCGGTTCGCAGCGGCCCTGCCCCTGGCCGAGGCCGCCACCGCCCTGTACTGGGCGGGAGAGGCCGTGCCGGCGCGGGCGGCGCAGGGACCCCGGCGGCTCGCCGCCGCCGTCCGTGGCGACAGAGGTACCGGCCCGCTGCCCGCACCGCACCGGTCGGCGCCCGCCCTGCGCGCCCTGGACGACGCCCTGCTGCAGGCCGCCGACGCCTTCGACCGGGGCGACGGCGCGCACCGCGGGCTGCTCGGCCGCCGCCGCGGCTTCCGGCACGCCCTGCGGGCCGCGCTGGGCACCGGCGGGCGCGAGTACGGGCTGCGTGTCGCCCTCTGCTTCGGCGCCAGCGCCGCCATCGCCCAGGCCCTGCACCACGCCCGCTGGTACGGACAGCACGAGCACTGGTACTGGCTGCCCGCCACCACCGTCTTCCTCGTCAAGCCCGACCTCGGCCCGCTCGCCTCACGGGTGCTGTGCCGGGCCGCCGGGACCGTGCTCGGCGCCCTGGTGTTCGCCGCTCTCGCCCCGCTGCTGCCCCGTCCCGCCGGGCTGGTCGCGCTGGTGGCGGTCTGCGGCGCGGTCATCCCGGTCGCCACCCGGCACTTCGCGGCGCTCACCGCCGCCGTCACCGTCCTCGTCCTCGCCCTGGTCATGGCCGGCGGGGAGCCGCAGGCCTCGGTCAGCCGGATCGGCGAGTCCCTGCTGGCCTGCGTGCTCGTGCTGGTCGTGGGGCATCTGCCGATGCCGGGGGAGCGGGGCGGCGGGGTACGGGCCCGGCTCGCCGCGGCCGGCAGCGCCGCCGACGCCTACCTCGTACACGTCCTCGGCGAGTCCGGCGACCGCGCCGAGCGGTGGGCGCTGCGCCGGGAGGCCTACCGGACCCTCGCCGAGGCCCGGACCGCCATCGCCCTCGCCGCCGCGGAACTGCCCGCCCTCGCCCGCCACACGGAGGGCACGGACGCCGTCGCCGAGGTGCTCGAACGGCTCGTGGACACGACCACGGCCTGCGCGGTGCACCTCGACGAGACCGGCCGGCTCACCCCCCGTCACCTGCGCCGCCTCCGGGATGCGCTGGGTGAGCTGGAGCGGCGGGGGATGCGGGTACCGGTGCAGGCGGCGGCTGCCGCGTAGCGGTGTCCGCCCGGCGGGTCGCGCGGCGGTGGTAGGACCTTGACCTCGCCGGGCTCCTCGGCACCGACCTCCTCATCGCCCACGGCATCCTCGCCCTCGAAGTACCCGCAGCCCCTACGGGAGCTGACGGACCGGCTGCTCGCGCCGCGCGCATCCACGGACGGCGTCCCCGCCAGTAGGGCACCCGAGCCCGCTCCTGGCCGAAAGCCGGGCGGGAGTTGGCCGGAAATCCTCCGTCCCGCGCGATGAGTTCCGCTGCCGCCGACGGTCACCACCCTGAACCGACCGTCGGACAGGAGGACCCATGTCGTACCCGGAGATCGTCTCGCGCGAGCAGTGGCGCGCGGCGCGCGAGGAGTTGCTGCGCAAGGAGGAGGCGGTCAGACGGGCGCGCGAGGCACTGGGCTCCGAGCGGCGGCGGCTGCCCATGGTCGAGGTCGACCCGGAGTACGTCTTCGAGGGCGGCGACGGCAAGGCCACCCTGCTCGACCTCTTCGGGGGGCGGGCCCAGCTCGTCGTCCACCACTTCATGTTCGCCCCGGAGTGGGAGACCGGCTGTCCGTGCTGCGCGGCCTTCCTGGACCAGGTCGGCCACCTGGCCCACCTGCGCGCCCGGAACACCTCCTTCGCGGCCGTCTCCCGGGCACCGTTCACCCGCATCCTGCCGTTCAAGGCGCGGATGGGCTGGGCGGTGCCCTGGTACTCCTCGGCGCACAGTGGCGACGACGGCGACCGCGACCGCCGCTCCGGCCGCGTCCGTGACGTCGACCGCGACGTCAACCGTGACTTCAACCGCGACTTCGAGGCCACCGTCGAGGCGGACGGCGAACTGGTCGAGCGCCCGGGGCTCAGCTGCTTCCTGCGCGACCACGACCGGGTCTTCCACACCTACTCGGTGTTCGACGACGGGCTGGACGGACTGGGCACCACCTCGGCCCTGCTCGACCTGACCGCACTCGGCCGCAGCCCGGCCGGAAGCGAGCGGCTCCGGCTGCATGACGAGTACGAGTACTGAGACGTGGTGATACCGGAGGTGCGGACGCTGACACGCATGGTGCGGTTCCGGATGCGGAGCGTGCGGTTCGTGTCACAAGGTGAGCGGATCCTCACGGTCCGCGCCGACCTGGTTCCGACAAGGTCTCAGTCCCGTCACTGACCGAGCCGTTTCCCCTCTCCAGGGCGTTAACTCCCTACACGTACAACGCTTTCTGGAGGTGCGAGATGGTGAACGGGCGAACGGTGCTCGAACGCTTTCCCGCCGGTGGTCCCCGGGGCTCCTGGCCCGCGGAGGAGTTCGCGCACGCCCGGCGGCTCGAAGGGCTGCCCGCCGAAGTCGTCATGGATCTCGCGACGGACGCCTTCCTCGTGATCGTCCGCGGCGGCGAGATGGCCGAATGAGTGCTGCCGGGGCGGTTCAGCCCGGCTCCGGGGCCGGCACCCGCGCCGTGAACTGCCGCGCTTGGAGGGAGTACAGCTCCGCATAGACACCGCCCCTGGACAGCAGCTCCTCCGGGGTGCCGGACTCCACCAGACGCCCGTGCTCCAGCACGTGCACCAGGTCGGCATGCCGGACCGAGGCCAGCCGGTGGGTGATCAGGACGACCGTCTGCCCACCGCCCGCCAGCGCCCGGATCTTCTCGAACACCTCCAGCTCGGCCCGCGCGTCCAGCGCCGCCGTCGGCTCGTCCACGATCAGGATGCTCCCGCGCCGGTAGGCGGCCCGGGCGATGCCGAGCCGCTGCCACTGGCCGCCGGACAGCTCGTGTCCGCCGCTGAAGTTCCGGGCCAGCAGGGTGTCCAGGCCGCGCGGCAGATCCGCGACCACGGCTTCGGCGCCCGCCTCGGTGATCGACGTGGCCAGCCGTTCCTCGGTCATCGGCGCGGTGGAGCGGCCGACGGCCACGTTCACCCGGGCGGTGAACGGCCACCGCTTGAAGTCCTGGGCCACCATCGCGATGCGCTCGGCGAGCAGCCGCCGGTCGGCTCGGGCCGCGTCGACGCCGTCCCACAGGATCCGGCCCCGGTCCGGTGTGTACAGCCCCGCGAGCAGCTTGACCAGCGTGGTCTTGCCCGAGCCGTTCTCACCGACGAGGGCGATGATCCGGCCCAGGGGGAGGGCGAGGGTGACGTTGTCGAGGGCGGGGCGGGGGACGGCGCCGGCCGGGTGTCCTCCGGCTGGGTGTCCTCCGGCCGGCTGTTCCCCGGCCGTGCGTTCTCCGGCCGGGTGGGGGACGGTCGCAGCCGGGGCGGCCCCGTGGTCGCAGGCCGGGTGCCGCTCGGCCGGAGGCTCGTCGTGCGGGTAACTGAAGGTGACGTTCTCGAAGCGGATCTCCTTGGGATCCTCGGGGAGCGGCTCGCCGCCCGCCGGGACGGCCCGCTCGGCCGCCTCGGCGTACAGCCGCTGGAGATCACCGACGAAGAGAGCCTCCTCGTGCAGCTGGTTGACCTCCAGCACCAGCGTGTCCAGGCTCGCCGCACCCGTGCGGATCGCGATCACCGCCGTACCGGCCACCGCCAGGGCCATCGTGCCCGACAGCAGCAGCGCGCCCAGCGTCGCGTACGTGGCGAGGGTCGCCAGGCCCGTCCAGGCCGCGGCGATCAGACCGGTCCGCGCGGCCAGCCGGGACAGCCGGGCCTGCTCCGCCTCCGCGGTCTCCGACATGGACCGGAAGTGGCGCAGCAGGAACGGGCCCACACCGTGCACCCGGATCTCGGGCGCGGCGGCCGGCTCGGTGAGCAGACTGCTGATCAGCTGACCGGCCCGCGCGTGCTGGACCCAGGTGTGGAACGACTCGTAGCGGCGCCGGGCGTTGGTCAGCGCGCTCCAGGCGCTGGGCAGGGTCATGGTGACCAGCAGGGGCAGCAGCGCGGGGTGCAGCACGGTGAGCACGCCCGCCGCGGCGACCAGCGAGATCATCGCGTTGATCACCCCGGTGCTGTAGCCGATCATGTGCCGGGCGGACCGGGCGCCGTACTGGGCCGTGTCCAGCAGCTTGTGGAAGGCGTGGTCCTCGATCGCGGCCAGCTCGACGTTCGCCGCCCGCTCCAGGTACAGCTCGGTCGCCACCCGCTCCACCTTGGGTTCCAGCCGTCCGGTGGCGTAGACGGAGGCGGCCCGCAGCAGCGCGGCGACCAGGGTCACGGCGGCCATCACGACGAGGGCGGGGGCGGCCGCGCGCAGCCGTTGCTCGACGCCGGGGCCGGTGAGCAGCTTGCCGAGCGCGTTGTTCACGGCCAGCAGGCTCACCGCCTGGGCCACGCCCCGGCCCGCCTCGGCGGCCAGCACCACCCGCGCGGCCCGCGCGTCCGCCTGCCGGGCCAGCCGGAGACTGGACGACAGCATGCCGGGCAGCCGGGTCAGCATCGCCCGGAAGGACAGCGTGAGGAAGGCGTCCGCATGCCGGTTCCAGCCCATGTCGTACCGCAGCGGGCCGCCGAACAGCAGCCGTTCCGACGCCGACACCACCGGCTCGGACGCCTCCCGCTTCTTCCTCACCGTGACCTCCCGCGCCCCGACGGAACGGCCACTATTCCGGCCGGGGACCCCGGCTCGGCAGGGCGCGAGCGGACGTACGAGGGGCGCGGAGGGAGCACGATCCGCGTGAGCGGCGCGGCGGGCGGGCGGTGGGAGGCGTGTGGGCCCTGGCCGAGACCGGGGCCGGGGGACCGGGCGGACCTGGGGGACCGGGCGGTACGGATCGGCGGCCGGACTGGGGCATCGTCGGTGGCGCCGGACGGCGAACAGCGCGCCGGGGACGGAGGGGACGGCCGTGCCCGGGCGGCGACGGCTACGCCGAGACCGCCCGCGACCAGTCCGGCGCCGTTCCCGTCACCCGGCACAGGGCCAGGTACAGCGGGATCGGCGGGGTGTACGGAACCGTGCCCTCCGGGCGATGGATGAGCCGGGCGGTGCCGGTGACCAGGGCACCGACTGCGTAGTGGGCCGGGGACGGCCAGGGCAGGGCGTAGTCGGAGTCCGACGGAACGATCCACCACCAATGGGAACCGTCGGCGTACACGCATCCCAGCCGTGGCAGCCGGGGTACGACGAGCGGACCGAGGCGGTCGGGCACGGCGACGGCGTCGCAGCCGAGCGGGGTCGTCATGCCGTCCGGCAGGGACAGGCGGTGGGCCGGATCAGGGGCCGGGCGCCGGCGTTGCAGCCGTACCAGCGTGTCCAGGCCGATGGCGTGCTCCTGGCCGGCACCGCCGCCACCGGGCCGCCCGCCGGTCACGGCCGCTCCCTGTGCAGAGGGGACGCCGGTGCGTGGTGCGGGGCCTGATCCGGTACCGGGGGCCGGTGCTGCTCCGGGTGCGCGGCGTGCGGGTGCTGTCCCGCCGCCATCCCATAGCCGTGCTGCTCGGGCAGCCGGTGCGTCGGTTGCCCGGCGGGGAGGTGCCTGTGGTGCTCCGGCTCCCCCCGCTCGTGCGGCCCGGGAGCACCTGGCCCGAGCGCATGCGGCCCGAGCTGCCCAAGCGCCCCGGACCCGAGCTGCCCAGTGGTCCCAGACCCGAACGCACCCGGGCCGAGCTGCCCGGTCCCCCCGGGCCCGAACCGCCCCGCCTTCCCCGGCCCGTTCAGCCGAGGAGTCCGCCGTTGCTGCTCCGGTACGGCGTCCCGGCGGTGCTCCCTGGCCGTGTCCCCGTGTTGCCCGGAGGCCACGTCGGGGCGGCCCTCCCGTACGGCGTCCCCGTGCTGCCCGAAGGCGACGTCCCCCTGCTGCCCGGAGGCCGCGGCCGCGTCCCGGCGCTCCTCCGGTACGGCGTCCCGGTGCGGCCCCGGTGCCGTACCCCGTCGCTCGTCCCGCGCCGCCCGCCCACTCGCCCCGGCCGGCCGGTCGTTGTCGGAGTCGCCCGGGCGGCCCGGCTTGGGGCGGGCGCCCCAGCCCAGGTCGTCGCGCGGCTCGGCGGCGTCCTGGGAGGCGGCGTCGCCCTGCCGGGGCAGCTCCGCCCAGACGAGCAGGCCGGGGCCGTGCTCCTGGGCACCCCAGGCCCGGCACAGCGCGTCGACGAGGAGCAACCCCCTCCCGTGCTCCTCGTCAGGTCGCTGCGGAGAAGGGTGGGGTTCGCCAGGAGCACAGCCCTCGTCACGTACGGCTATGCGCACCATGTCGTCGTGGTCGTGCAGCTCGCACACGACCCGGCCGCTCGCGGTGTGCACGATCGCGTTGGTGACCAGCTCGGATATGACCAGGGCGGCGCTGTCACAGGTGTCCGCGCACACCGCCCAGCCCGACAGCCGGGCGCGCGTCAGGCGTCTGGCCTGGGCGACGGAGCCCGGATGTGCGGCGAGTTCGAAGCGGAACCTGCGCTCGGCAGTGCCCCCCGGGGAGGTCGCCGCCTCCCCCGCGTTCGAACCGGCTCGCGCGGGGGAACCCGCAGCGGCGCCGAGACCGGGACGGTCAGCGGCGGCGTCTGTTCCTAAAGGCGCGGACGGAATCACGCCTGCCACTATCGCCCTGCCACGGACACTTGGCAAGAGTCACTCTGAAAATTGCAGAGTGCTGTGTGACTCGGTCAGGGCACGTGGCAGACTGCTCGCAACAGCACGTCGCGCGGCGCCAATTGGAGTCCTCGGAGGTCCGGCCCGGTCTTCGAATGAACTTTCGAGTGGCGCCGTAGGGCTGTCAGCGAACTTTCGGTGGAGGTGGGAGCGTGAGCGAACCGCGGTCCGCGCCGACGGTGGGCCAGGTGGTCCTCGGCCGGCGCCTGCTGGACCTGCGGGAACGCGCCGGACTGAAGCGCGAGGAGGCCGCCCGCGTCCTCCGTGTCGCCCCCGCCACCGTCCGCCGCATGGAGACGGCCGAGGTCTCCCTCAAGATCCCGTACCTCCAACTGCTGCTGAAGGCCTACGGCGTCCCCGACGACGAGGCCGAGATCTTCGTCCAGCTGGCCGAGGAGGCGAACAAGCCCGGCTGGTGGCAGCGGTTCCACGACATCCTGCCGGGCTGGTTCTCGATGTACGTCAGCCTGGAGGGCGCGGCCGGCCTCATCCGCTCCTACGAGCCGCACTTCGTCCCCGGTCTGCTGCAGACCGAGGACTACGCGCGCGGGGTGCTGAAGTCCGGTGCCGTCGGCCAGACGAGCCCGGAGGACATCGAGCGGCACGTCGCGCTGCGCATGCAACGCCAGCAACTGCTCACCCGTCCCGACGCCCCCCGCTTCTGGGTGGTGATGGACGAGACCGCCCTGCGCCGCCCGGTCGGCGGCCCGGAGGTGATGCGCGCGCAGATCGACAAGTTGCTCCAGGCCACGGAGCTGCCCCATGTGACGCTCCAGGTCGCCCCGTTCGCCCACGGGCCGCACCCGGGCACGTACGGGCCCTTCGTGCTGTTCCGATTCGCCATGCCGGAACTGCCCGACATGGTCTACAGCGAGTACCTGACCGGCGCCGTCTACCTCGACGCGCGCACCGAGGTGGCGACCCACCTGGAGGTCATGGACCGCATGGCGGCGCAGGCCGCTACTGCACAACGCACGAAGGAGATCCTCCGGGATCTCCGCAAGGAGCTGTGAATGGATCGCATCAAGCCGCGCGGACACGTCTACAACGGCATGCCCGCGCGGGAGTTGGGAAGCGAGGGGTGGCACAAGCCCTGGAGCGGCGGCAACGGCGGGAACTGCCTGGAGGCGATGAAGCTGGCCGACGGGCGGATCGCCGTACGCCAGTCGACCGACCCGGACGGGCCGGCCCTGATCTACACCACGGCGGAGATGACCGCGTTCATACAGGGCGCCAAGGCAGGGGAGGCCGATTTCCTGCTGTCCTGACTACGGCGTGTGTTGTTTCTGACCCAACTCCCTCACTGTGACAGCAAGTTGCTGATCGACCCCGCTTGACGCCCGCGGAGTGCGGCATGACGGGGCAGAACCCGACGGCCGTCCGGATCGACACCGGCGAGCCGCGTCCCGCGCGGACGTACGACTGGTATCCCGGCGGCAAGGACAACCACCCCGTCGACGAGGCGATGGGCCGGCAGATGCCGGCCCTCGACCCCAGGGCGCCGGTGACCATCCGGGTCCACCGCGCGTTCCTGCACCCCGCCACGCGCCGGCCGGCCCAGCAGGGCGTACGGCGGTTCCTGCACATCGGCACCGGCATCCCCACCGAACCGAACCGCACCAGGTCGCCCAGCGGCGCCCGGCGCGTCGCGGACCCGGACCGGCCGGTCGCCGCCTCCCTGGTCGCCCTGCCGCACTTCATTCCGACGAGGACGGAGCGCACCCCGCGCTTCCGCAAGGCCGGTCAGGCCGCGCGGGAACCCGGTCTACGGCTTGCGGGCCACCGCCCCGCAAGCGGGGATCATGCCGTTGTCCCGGCCCGGGAACGGTCCCTGCCTCACTCCGGCGGCAGCACCCCGCACAGCGCCTCCAGCGCGGCCCCGTAGACGTGTTCGGCCGGGGCGGCGTATCCCACCACCAGGCCGTCGCCGGCATCCGTCGGACTCCGCGGATGCCGGAACGCGGCCAGCCCGTCGAGCGCGACGCCCTGCCACACGGCGGCCTTCACCGTCGACCGCTCCGTGCCGGGCGGCAGCCGCAGCACCGCGTGCAGCCCGGCCGCGATCCCCGTCACCTCGATGTGCGGCGCCCGCGCGGCGAGCGCCGCGACGAGCCGGTCCCGCCTGCGCCGGTACCGCTGCCGCATACGCCGCACATGACGGTCGTACGACCCACAGGCGACGAAGTCCGCGAGAGCCAGCTGGTCCAGCACGCTCGCCCACCCCTCCCGCTCACCCTTCGCCGCCAGCACCGGCTCCACGTACCGCTGCGGCAGGACCATCCAGCCCAGCCGCAGCGCCGGCGACAGGCTCTTGCTGACCGACCCGATGTGGATCACCCGCTCCGGGTCGAGCCCCTGCAACGCGCCGACGGGCCGGCGGTCGTAGCGGAACTCGCCGTCGTAGTCGTCCTCCAGCACCACCGCCCCCCGCGCGCGTGCCCAGTCGATCACCGCCGCCCGGCGCTCCGGGTGCAGCGGGCCGCCGGTCGGGAACTGGTGCGCAGGTGTCAGCAGCACCGCCCGCTCGCGCCCCAGCGCGTCCACCCGCGCCCCGTGCTCGTCCAGCGGCAGCGGTACGGTGCGCACGCCCGCCGCCGTGAGCAGTTCCCGGTGGAACCCCAGCCCGTACGCCTCCACGCCCAGCGGACCGCGCACCACCCCGCCCGTACCCGGCCCGTCCCGGACGCCCCGGCCGAAGAGAAGCCGCAGCGCGTGCGCGAACCCCGAGCAGATCACGATCCGGTCCGGCTCGGTACG
This sequence comes from Streptomyces sp. NPDC047841, assembly GCF_040704085.1. NCBI lineage: Bacteria > Bacillati > Actinomycetota > Actinomycetes > Kitasatosporales > Streptomycetaceae > Streptomyces > Streptomyces sp. NPDC047841. The sequence goes on along the minus strand of NZ_JBEYRP010000010.1, from coordinate 153,731 downwards.
CACCCCCCGCGCGCGAGCCAGGTACTCCGTCAGCGTCTCGCGCAACTCGCGGCGCCCGGCGGGATCGCCCGGACCGAACGCCTCGCTCGGCGCCGCCTGCAAGGCCCGGCGGTACGAGGCCGCCCACGCCGCACGCGGAAAGGCCGACGCGTCCGGCGCCCCCTGCCGCAGGTCGTGCACCGGCCCCCGTGCGCGCGGGGGCACCTCGACGGGCGTTCGTACGGTGTCACGCGGCGGCCCGGCCCGCTCCGCCACCCGCGTCCCGGAACCCTGCCGGGCGGTCAGCCAGCCCTCGGCGACCAGCTCGGCGTAGGCGTCGGCCACCGTGTTGCGGGCCACCCCCAGGTCCGCGGCGAGCGACCGGTACGGCGGCAACCGGGTGCCCGGCGCCAGCCGCCCGCTGCGCACGGCCTCGCGCAGAGCCCTGGTCAGCGCCGCCCGCCGGCCACCCGGACCCGACAGCTCGAGATGCAGGTCCGCACCGATCCGCTCCGCGGAATTGACCCACGATTCCGTCATGGAAATGCACCCTACTGCCGGTCTTTTCGGTCCCTAGGCTGGAGACATGACGACGAACACGACCACCGCGACCGCCGCCACCTCCACCGTCGGCCTCCCGCACGGCATCGCCCCGGCCGGGGCCACCCGTACCCGCCTGGACTTCGCGAAGGCCGCCCCGAAGGTGTTCCGGGCGGTCGTCGGCCTGGACGCCGCCGCCCGCCAGGGCCTCGAACCGGCCCTGGTCGAACTGATCCAGATCCGCGCCTCCCATCTCAACCGCTGCGCCTACTGCCTGCACATGCACACCAACGACGCCCGCAAGGCCGGCGAGAACGAGGACCGGCTGCACATGGTCGCCGTCTGGCGCGAGGCCCGGCACTTCTTCACCCCGAGGGAACAGGCCGCCCTCGCCCTGACGGAGGCGGTGACCCTGGTAGCCGACGGCGGTGTCCCCGACACCGTCTACGCCGAGGCCGCCGCACACTTCGAGGACCAGGAACTGGCCCACGTCCTGTCGCTGATCCTCACGATCAACACGTGGAACCGCGTGGCCCTGGCCACGGGAAAGGTCGCGGGCACCGACGAACGCGCCGCCGGCTGAGGGCAGCTCCCGGCGGTCCCCGGCCGCACCCGTTCTTGTGCGGCTCCCCGTCGGTGTGTCAGACCACCATCGGCCGGTCCGTGGGCCGGATCGGGGCCGGCAGCCGGGAACTCCCCGTCAGATAGCGGTCCACGGCCGCCGCGACCGCCCGGCCCTCCGCTATCGCCCACACGATGAGCGACTGCCCGCGCGCCGCGTCCCCCGCGACGAACACCCCCGGGGCGTTGGTCGCGAAACCGTCGTCCCGGGCGATCGTGCCGCGCGGCTGCAACGCCAGCCCCAACTGCTCGATGAGACCGTCCTCCTGGTCCGGCCCGGAGAACCCGAGGGCGAGCAGCACCAGGTCGGCGGGGAGCGTCCGCCCGGTACCCGGCACCGGACGCCGCTGCTCGTCGACCTCCACCAGGTGCAGTGACCGTACGTTCCCCCTCTCGTCGCCGGTGAAGCGGAGCGTGGACGCCGCGAACAGCCGCGCGTCCGCGTCCGCCGCCGGTGCCGTCCGCAGGTCCCGCGCCTCCTCGTGCGCGGCCGACAGCCGGTAGACCTTGGGGTACGTCGGCCACGGCTCGGCGTCCTCGTCGCGCTCCGCCGTCGGCTGTGCGTAGATGTCCAGCTGGGTCACGGACGCGGCCCCCTCGCGCACCGCGGTGCCCAGACAGTCCGCCCCGGTGTCCCCGCCGCCGACGATCACGACGTGCTTGCCGGCGGCCGACAGCGGCGACACCTCCAGATCCCCCTCGCACACGCGGTTGGCCAGCGGCAGGTACTCCATCGCCTGGTGTATCCCGTTCAACGCACGGCCCGGCACCGGGAGTTCCCGCCACGCCGTCGCACCCGTGGCGATCACCACCGCGTCGTACCGGGACCGCAGTTCGGCCGCCGGGACGTCCCGGCCGACCGCCGTCGACGTGCGGAACTTCGTCCCCTCGGCCCGCATCTGCTCGATCCGCCTCTCCAGGTGCCGCTTCTCCATCTTGAACCCGGGGATGCCGTACCGCATCAGCCCGCCGATTCGGTCGTCCTTCTCGTACACCGCCACCGTGTGTCCCGCCCGGGTCAGCTGCTGTGCCGCGGCCAGCCCGGTGGGCCCGGAGCCGATGACGGCGACCGTCTTCCCGGACAGCCGCTCGGGCGGCCGGGGAGGCGTGAAACCCTCCTCCCACGCCCGGTCGGCGATCGCGCACTCGACGTTCTTGATGGTGACGGCCGGCTGGTTGATCGCCAGCACGCACCCCGCCTCGCACGGCGCCGGGCACAGCCGCCCGGTGAACTCCGGGAAGTTGTTCGTGGCGTGCAGCCGGTCGCTCGCCGACCGCCAGTCCTCCCGTGCGACCAGGTCGTTCCACTCCGGGATGAGATTGCCCAGCGGGCAGGCCTGGTGGCAGAAGGGGACGCCACAGTCCATGCAGCGGTCGGCCTGCTTGCTGATGATGGGCAGCAGCGCGCCCGGGACGTACACCTCGTCCCAGTCCCGCACCCGCTGCTCCACGGGCCGCCGCGGCCACTCCTGGCGCGGCGTGGTCATGAACCCCTTGGGATCGGCCATGGCGTCTTCCTCGCGTACGGGCAGCGGAGGCACCGGGTGAACGAAGGGCCGTGCGTCATCGGGCGGCGCTCTTGCGGCCACGATACGTCTCCGCGGACGCCCGCGCAGAGTGGCGGACAGCGCTTTCTCCCAGGGTGCGCGGCCGGGGCGGCTCAGGCGAGGGCCAATATGTAGAACAGGGCCGCCGCGGCGGCGGCGACCGTCCGGACGTGGTTCCAGAACGTCCACTCGCGCACATACGCCGGCCAGTACACCGCGGCCTCCGGCGCTCCCGGGGTGAGCCGGGCCAGCCGGTCGTTTCGGGGCACGTTCGCGACGACCGTCAGCCCGAACGAGCCGGCCAGGTACAACGCGCTGCCCAGCAGCAGTTCCGCCTTCCCCTCCTCAGGCCACACCACGAACGTCACCACCGCGATCAGCGCGCACAACGCCGCCGACCCGGCGAACACGGTCATGAAGGCCGGCCGCACCGCCGCGACGTTGATCGCGTTTATCGCCGCCACACCCTGCGCGGGCGGCAGCGCCGCGAGCCCCCGCATCACGAAGGTCGAGAACCCGCAGAAGACCCCGGCCACCAGCCCGGTCCCGAGAACGCCCACCACGACCAGCACGAAGAACGGCCCGCCGATCATCCCCGCACCCCCATTTCCGTCCCGGCCGGACCGCAGCCCGGCACCGATCCCTCTCATCCGTCACCGCACCCCATCCGCACCACGGGCGCGCCCTGGCCACTCACACAGCTCCCATGCCCCATCCGGGTACGGGTGAGCGCTGGAGGCGCCGCCACCAGGGCGAGGCACCCCGCCGGCGCGGGCAAGCGTCGCCAGGCCCGGCCGAGGCCCGCTGTCACACGAGCCCTCCGCGGACGCCGGTGGCCCTGCAAGCGCCAGCCGGGCCCACCCCGTCCACGTTCACCCCGAGCCCGTTCCTCAACCCACGTCCTCCTCACCAGCCTCCTGCCACGCCCGCAGCACGCTCTCCACGGTCCCCGTGATCCGCCGCCGCGCCTCGTACCGGGGGACCCCGCTCATCAAGAGCCGGTCGTACGCCGTGTCCCCATGCCGCACGCCCGCCACGACCGCCGAGATCACCGCCCCTTCGGTCAGTGCCCGTCCGGCCGCGCTGCGACCCACCCGTCCACTGCCCCGCACCGACGCGTGAGCCGCGATGGCGCGGGCCCGCTCGGCGGGGCAACCGGGGAACAGCCGAAGGATCTCGGCCGCGAACGCCGCCGCGAACCGCTCGTCCTCCGCCGCCCGGCGCCGCGCGTCCCGCGCCCGCCGCCGGCGCCGGGCCTCGGCGTCCGCCAGACAGCGGGCCTCGGCCCGGGCCAGCGCGGCCTCCTGCACGAGCACGCCCTGGCGTTCGTAGCGGCTCTTGCGCCGGTTGAACCGCACGACCACCACCGACAGCCCGCTCTCCTCCCGCGACCTGCGCGTCAGGGCCGTGTCGCCGCGCGGCAGGAACACCAGATGGCCGAGGTCGGCGCAGTCCAGGCAGCGCGGCGCCCCGTCCTCCAGCATCAGCAGCGACAGCGGACCGCGCCGGCAACCGGCACACCGCCTGCGCTTCAGCGGCTGGATGGCGACAAGACGACCGGGGGAGTGGGGAGTTGCGGGAAGCGCCATACGCGGTACTTTCCCCGTCACCGCCCACGGCTCCCACGCCCGCCTACCTTCCTTCCCCTCCGGTCAGTCCCTCCTGCGTACGTCCTCCTGTCCCACCTCTCGGAACTACCTCTTCTCCTCCCGGTAGTTGAACACCGACACCCGCTTCCGGTGCCGCACCGGTTGCTCGATCTCGTCGACCACCGCCACCGCGAGGTCCGCGTACGACAGCCATGGCTCAGGATCGCCGCCCGGCAGCCGCTCCCCTCCGACGCGGTACCGCCCCGTCCGCGCACCGCTGTGCTCCAGGTACCCGGCGGGCGTCAGCATCACCCAGTCGACGGGCCCGTCCCCGCGCTCCCGCAGCCGGTGCAGGCCGGCCGTGTGCGCCAGCGCGAACGGCCGGATCGCCGGGGGGAACGCGCCCGGGTCGTCCATCACCGGCCGCCCGTCCGCGCCGAGCAGGTTCGCCCCGAGACCCACCGCGACGAGCCGGCCCACGCCGGCCGCGGCGAGGCCTTCGAGCAGCGCGTCCGCCGCCTTCACGAAGAACCCGGGGTCGAGCGTGTCGAAACCCTGCTCCGGCCCGCTGAACGGCGAAACGGCGTGCACGGCCCCGGCATGCCCGGCGGCGACCCCCGTGACCGACCGGAGATCGGTGACATCGCCCCGTACGACCGTGACACCCTCCGCTCCGAGATCCGGATATCTCGCCGGATCCCGCACCACGGCCGTCACCGCGTACCCACGCGCCCGTGCCTCGGCCGTCACCGCCCGACCGGCCCGGCCCCCGGCACCGAAGACCACGATCCCGCTCATCCCGACCTCCAAGTCCTGCGCGGTCGCCCGCGATCGGACCAGGACGTTAGGGACCGGACCCCCGGTTACCGCAACGGAATCGGCGTTACCCTCGACGGATGACCGACGCGACGGCCCACGACCGTGCCGCACCTCTCGATCCCGGCATGTTCCACCCCCTCTGTCCGTCGTCCGCCATGCCCTTCCGGGTCGGCGACAAGTGGTCCGGCATGGTGATCCGCTGTCTCCAGAACGGCCCACGCCGTTTCGGTGAACTGCGGGTCCCGCTCAGGGCCGTCACACCCAAGGTCCTCAGCGAGACCCTGCGCGCCATGGAGCGCGACGGCCTGGTGACCCGTACCGCGTACGACGAGAACCCGCCCCGCGTCGAGTACGCACTCACTCCCCTCGGTCGCACCCTCATTCCCCTCCTCGACGCCGCCCGCACGCGGAGCGAGACGCACCTCCCCGCCCTGCTCGCGGCCCGCCGCGCGGCCGGACGGCCCGCCTGACGCCGGCACCCGCGCCGCTCTCCTCCGCCACCCGGCATCATGGGCGTGTGCGACTGGAAGCGATCACCTGGGAACGGCTGGCCGAGCGGCTCGCCGACCGGCTGGCCGGCGCGGGACCGTCCGACGGCGCCGCCTGGCAGCGCGTCGGCATCGACGGGGCCCCGGCCGCCCGTCCGGGAGACCTCGCCACGCGTGTCGGCGAGGCGCTGCGGGTGCGCGGCCGGCCCTCGCTCGTGATCGGCACCGAAGGCTTCCTGCGGCCCGCCTCGCTCCGCCTGGAGCACGGCCGGCGCGACGCGGAGTCGTACTACAACGGATGGTTCGACACGGGCGCCCTGTGGCGGGAGGTCTTCGGGCCGCTCGACCCCGGAGGCACCGGGCGGATCCTGCCCGACCTGTGGGATCCGGCCACGGACCGGGCCACCCGCAGCCCTTACGTCCCACTCCCGCCCGGCGGCATCCTGTTGCTCCACGGCCCCCTCCTGCTGCGCCACTGGTTCCCCTTCGACCTGACCGTGCACCTCCTCCTCTCCCCGGGCGCCCTCCGCCGCCGTACGCCCGAGGCCGACCACTGGACCCTCCCCGCCTTCGAGCGCTACGAGGCCGAGACCGACCCGGCCGGCACGGCGGACGTCCTGGTGCGAGCCGACGACCCGCGCCATCCCGCTTGGAGCGGCTGATCCGGAAGCGCCGTCCGGAGATCCGGCCGCGATGACTGTGGGAACCGGCACCGCGTAGACCGGTACCGGCAGCCCGCCGATCCCCGCTGCCGCCGTCGCTCAGAGCCAGCCGTTGCGCCGGAAGCCCCTGTACACCGCCAGACACGCCCCCGCCGTCACGGCCATGATCAATGGGTAGCCGAACCGCCAGTGCAGCTCCGGCATGTGCTCGAAGTTCATGCCGTACACCCCGCACACCATCGTCGGCACGGCGATCACCGCGGCCCAGGCCGTGATCTTCCGCATGTCCTCGTTCTGCGCCACCGTCACCTGCGCGAGATGTGCTTGCAGGATCGAGTTGAGCAGCTCGTCGAACGCGGCGATCTGTTCCTTGGCCCGGATCAAGTGGTCGAGCACATCCCGGAAGTACGTCTGTATCTCCGGGGCGACGACCCGTATCGGCCGGGTCGCCAGGTCCTCCAGCGGGCGCCCCAGGGGCACCACCGCCCGCTTCAGCTCCAGCAGTTCGCGCTTCATCTGATAAATGCGGCCCGCGTCCAGACGCGCGCCGTTCTCCGAGAACACGTCGGTCTCGACCTGGTCGATGTCGGCCTGCACCGCGTCCGTGACGCTGAGGTAGTCGTCCACCACATGGTCGGCGATCGCGTGCAGCACGGCCGCCGGTCCCTTGGCCAGCTGGTGCGGGTCCGCCTCCAACTCCTCGCGCAGCGGCCCCAGCGAGCCGTGCCGGCCGTGCCGCACCGTGATCACGAAGTCCTCGCCGGCGAACACCATGATCTCGCCGGTGTCCACCACCTCACTGGTCGCCGTCAGCTGCTCGTGCTCCACGTAACACACGGTCTTGAACACCGCGAAGAGCGTGTCGCCGTAGTGCTCCAGCTTCGGCCGCTGGTGTGCCTCGATCGCGTCCTCCACCGCCAGCGGATGCAGGTCGAACAGCTCGGCGATCCCGGTGAACTCACGGTCCGTCGGCTCGTGCAGCCCGAGCCAGACGAAGCCTTCGCCGGTCTTGCGCACGAGCCGTACGGCATCCACCAGGTCGGCGCACCCGGGCACGCGCACGCCGTCCTGATACGTCACGCAGTTCACCACCGACGAGCCCAGCGGCGACCTGGCGGGATGGCTCAGGTCCACGCGCGGCCGGCGCCGGGCCAGCCGCGCCACCGTGCGCAGGCCGCCGACCCTGCCCAGCCCCGTGACCTTCCGCAGATTCCCTGCCATGGACATCTGGATCTCCCCGTGTGGATCTCCTCATGCGACGCTTCCGCGCCTTGCCCGGCAAGTCTGCCAGTCCCGGGCAAAGCGCGGGCAAGCCTGTGGGAACAGGGAGTTCCGCTTTGTTCCCGCCTGTGGACGAAGGGGCGACCGAGCCGGGCGGGCCGGCTGACCGGGATGATGGGAGCATGGCGCGCTCCGACGGATACCTCCTGGACAACCGGCAGAACGAGGCGGGCGAACGCTTCGACGCCTTCACCGCCCTCTTCGACCCCACGACCTTCCGGCACCTCGAAGGACTCGGCGTCGGCCCCGGCTGGCGCTGCTGGGAAGTGGGGGCCGGCGGCCCCTCCGTCACGTCCTGGCTCGCCGGGAAGGCGGGACCGGCCGGTCAGGTCGTCGCCACCGACATCGACACCTCCCGTCTCACCGCCGCGGACCGCCCGCCGGTGGAGATCCGCGTCCACGACGTGGGCGCCGAGGAGCCGCCCGGGGAGGACTTCGACCTGGTCCACGCCCGGCTCGTCCTCGTGCACGTACCCGACCGGGAACGGGCGCTGCGGAACATGATCAAAGCCCTGCGGCCCGGCGGACACCTGCTGATCGAGGACGCCGACCCCGCCCTCCAGCCCCTGACCTGCCCCGACGAGTACGGCCCCGAGCAGCGGCTCGCCAACCGGCTGCGCCAAGGCTTCCGCAAGCTGCTCGCCGACCGCGGCGCCGACCTCTCCTACGGCCGCAAACTCCCGCGGTTGCTCCGCGAGGCCGGACTGCACGGAGTCGAGGCCGACGCGTACTTCCCCGTGGCCTCGCCCGCCTGCACCGCCCTGGAGGCCGCGACGGTCCGTCAGGTCCGTGGCCGGCTCGTCGCCGCCGGCCTGGCCACCGACGCGGAGATCGACGAGCACCTGGCCAACGTGGAGACCGGCCAGATGGACCTGACCACGGCGCCGATGATCTCGGCGTGGGGGCGCAAGGGGTAGCCGGGGCAGCGGGCAGCCGCGGCCGCCGGACCGTTTCGACGACCGCCGGCTCCACGCGCCTGCCGGCGCGCCGCCTACAGGTCCCGGTTCGCGTGCCTGCCTGCAGGTTCCGGCGTTCGCGTGCCCGCCTGCACGGCCCGGCATCCGGCAGAGGGCGTGACCGGGCCACCGCTCGCAGGCCTCCGCAGCCGGCGGAGGCGGCCGGCACGCACCCGTCCGCTCAGCCCCCGTCCCCCGGACGCGGTGGTCTGCCGCCCACTCGTCCGACCGCCTCCGCACCCGCCCGGCAGCCCCGTGCCGCGGCTTCCTCCGGGGCCGCGCCCGCGAGGAGGGCGGCCAGGAACGCACCGGTGAAGGCGTCACCCGCGCCCGTGGTGTCCCGGGGGTCCGCCGGCACGGCCGGAACCCGGACCGGCACGGCGCCCGAACGGGCCACCAGTGCTCCCTCCGCGCCCGCCTTGGCCACCACCAGCGGTACGAGACGGCTCAGCTTCGCCGCCGCGTCCGCCGGATCCGGCAGCCCGGTCAGCAGACATGCCTCGTCCCGGCTGGGCAGCAGCACGTCCAGCCCCTCGGCGAACGCCAGGAAGCGGTCCACCCCCAGCTCGACCAGGAAACCGGCGGAGGCCGGGTCCAGGCTGACCGGCACACCGCGCGCGCGTGCCGCCGCGAGCGCCGTCTCCGCGAGTGCCCGGCTCGACCCGGTGAACAGCAGATAGCCCGACAGATGCAACCGGGCCACCCCGTCGAGCAGCGCGTCCGACCAGTCGGCGGGGCCCAGCCGCAGGGATGCCCCGCTGTCCGTCAGGAAGGTCCGCTCGGCCGCCGCACCCGTGTCGACGAGGCAGATCACGGTGCCGGTCGCTGCCTCCCGGTCCACCACGAGCCGGGGCCGCACCCCGGCCGCGACCAGCTCCCGCTCGTGCCACGCGACGGCGTCCGTGCCCACCCGCCCCAGCAGCCGTACGTCCGCGCAACCCGCGTGGGCGGCCCAGCAGGCCACGTTGGCGCCCGCGCCGCCCGGCAGCCTCCGGATCACGGCGGCCGTGTCGGTGCCGGCCGCGAGAGGCCCCCGGTGCCGGGCGATCACGTCCGTGACCACGTCGCCGACGACCAGCAGCGCGCCGTTCCGCCCGGCGGTCACCCCCTGGCCCACGCCGAGGAGATCCGCGCCGCGAGCCGGACGTTCCCGCGCACCGCCGCCAGGTTGGCGCTCAGCGAGGCACCGTCCGTGTGCCGGACCAGGTGGTCCAGCAGGAACGGGGTCACCGCCTGCCCCGTGACACCCTGCTCCGCGCAGGCGCGCAGCGCGTCGGCGAGCACACGCGCGTGCAACTCGGGATCCAGCTGTTCCGCCTCCGGGACCGGGTGGGCGACGATCAGCGCCGAGTCCGGGGCGTCCAGCGCGTCCTGGGCGCGCATGACAGCGGCGACCCGCTCGGGAGTGTCCAGCCTCCAGTCGACCGGATGCCCCGAGTCCGACAGGTAGAAGCCGGGGAACCGGTCGGTGCCGTACCCGGCGACGGCCACGCCCAGGGTCTCCAGCCGCTGCAACGTCGCCGGTACGTCCAGGATCGACTTCACGCCCGCGCACACCACCGTGATCCGGGTCCGCGCCAGCAGTCCCAGGTCGGCCGACTCGTCCTGGGTCACGGTCCACTCCCGGTGCACCCCGCCGAGCCCACCGGTGGCGAACACCCGCACCCCCGCGAGGGACGCCAGCTGCGCCGTCGCCGACACGGTCGTCGCCCCGCTCGCCCCCGCCGCCACGGCGAGCGGCAGGTCACGATGGCCCAGCTTGCGGATGCCGTCCTCGTTGGCGACCCGCTCCAGCTGGTCCTTGTCCAGGCCGACCCGGGGCCGCCCGTCCAGCACGGCGATGGTCGCCGGCACGGCACCCTCCCGCCGCACCGCCTCCTCCAGCTCCAACGCCACCTGCAAGTTGCGCGGACGGGGCAGACCGTGCGCGATGATCGTGGACTCCAGAGCCACCACCGGCCGCCCCGCGTCGATCGCCTCCCGGACTTCTTCCGACACCACCAGCACCACGTGCCCGCCTCCTGTCCGTCGGTCCTTCCTAGTCTCTGGCGGGCGCCGGCCGCGGATAAACGCTTGTGACCCGTCACGGGGGCCGCCAGCCTGGTGCACATGAGGAACAACACCACGCGCCTCGACCACGTCGTCCTGTGGGTGGCCGACCCGGTCGCCGCGGCAGCCTTCTACGAGACGGCCGTCGGCCTGGAGCCGGTCAGGGTCGCCGAGTACGCGGAGGGCACGGTGGCCTTCCCCTCCGTACGCGTCAACGAGGACACGATCCTCGACCTCGCCCCGCACGGCTTCGCCGGGCAGATGAGGATGCTGCCCGGTTCCGCGGACAGCGCGGGCCACCCCGTCAACCACGTCTGCCTGTCGCTGCCGGCCGAGGACTTCGACACCCTGAGGGACCGCCTGGAGGAACACGGCGTCCCCTTGTCGGGCATCGACCACGGTCTGTCCGGCGCCCGCGGCGACGCCACGCGCAGCTTCTACTTCCGCGACCCGGACGGCAACGTCTTCGAGGCCCGGCACTACGACGACTAGCTACACTCCGGGCCGGTCAGAACAGCGGCTCCGGCAGCACACCCTCCAGGGCGAGCAGCTTCCGCTTGGTCTCCAGCCCGCCCCCGAAACCACCGATGCCGCCGCCGCTCTCCACCACCCGGTGGCACGGCACGACCACCGGCAGCGGATTGGCGCCCATCGCCGCGCCGACCGCCTGCGCCCCGCCGGGCTGGCCGACCCGGCCCGCCAGATCGCCGTACCCCACCACGGTGCCGTACGGCACACCGGAGGCCAGTTCGCGCAGGACCTGCCGGTTGAAACCGGAGATCAGCGACCAGTCCAGCGGCAGGTCGAAGTCATGCCGCCGGCCCGCGAAGTACGCCCGCAGCTGGCCTATCGCCTCGCTCAGCAGCGGCGAGTCCGGGTCCTCCACGGGCTCGGAACCCAGCCGTGCGGCCAGCCGCTCCAGCGCCCGGCCGCGCACCGCGTCCGAGGCGTGGAAGACGACGTTGACCAGGCCGTCGCGGGTCGCCGCCAGCATCAGCGGGCCGATGTCCGTGCCGACGACGGCCCACACGACCCGCTGCTCATCCTGTGCATGGCTGTCCATGCGCCTACGGTACGGCCCGCCACTGACAACGCCGGCCGGGTCAGCCGGAGCCCAGCGCCGCCCGCACCACGTCGGGCTTGTTGCTGATGATCCCGTCGACTCCGTAACCGGCGACCTCACGTGCGGTGGCCGCGTCGTCCACCGTCCAGGCGAGGAGCTCCAGCGGCCGGCCGTGCGGTCCGTCCAAGGCGTGCACGGAGGCGACGTACCCCTGGGAGAGTGACCCGTACGAGGGATTGATCAGATCCGCGAAGCGCGTGAACCCGTGCAGCTGCGCCACGGTGGGCGTACCGAGGTAGCCGGTGATGACCGACGGCTTCAGCTCGTGCACGGTCCGCACGCTGTCGGCGCTGAAGCTCTGCACGATCAGCCGCCCCAGGTGCCCGCCGTCCAGCCAGCCCTCGTTGTCCAGCAGCTTCAGCGTCTGCTGCTCGATGCCCGGGTACAGCTCCGGATTCTTGATCTCCAGGAGGAGTTTCTCGTGATCGTGTTCGATCCGGCGCATGTACTCCTTCAGTGTCGGCACGCGCACGCCCGCGTAGGCCGGGGAGAACCAGCTGCCCGCGTCCAGCCGGGCGATCTCGGCGGCGGTGAAGTCCCGCACCTTCCACGGCGCCCGGTCGGGGAAGACCTCCTCGGCGTTCGTGGTGCGCCGCAGGGTCTCGTCGTGCACGACGACCAGCTCGCCGTCCTTGGTGCGCTGGACGTCGTTCTCGACCCACGAGAAGCCCAGTTCGGCGGCCTTGTCCACGGCGGCCAGCGTGTTCTCGGGTGCGTAGGTGGAGGCGCCCCGGTGGGCGATCACCGTGGGCACGTCGTGCTCGCCCGCCCGGGCATCGGACGTGGGGCTCAGCAGGGCGGTCACCGTCCCCAGGACCGCGGCCACCGGGGCGGCGACTACGCGCGCGTACATGCGTACTCCTCGCATCGAGCGGATACCGACAGCAACAGACTGACAGCACTGAGTCAACGGCATTCGCCGCACGACGGCCACACCATGCATGGAGATGTCCAAGTCCGCTCACCGATGCCGCACAACTGCGGCAAGGCCGTGTTTCTTTGCCGGAAAATCGTTCGACCCCTCCGATGGGGGTCATACTCTCTGCGACAACCCTGACCGCCCGTGCGGTCCTGGGACGGGGGCGTATTCGGGTTTTCCGGGACACAAGAAGGCGGGAAGGGCAGCCGCGGATGCAAGGCACGGTCGACGGATTCAGCTACGGGGCCGTCACCCCGTTGGTGGCCTACCTGATGGCGTGCCTCGGCGGCGCCCTCGGCCTGCGCTGCACCACACGGTCCTTGCTGGTCACGCACGCACGGCGGCCCGCCTGGCTGGCCCTCGGCTCGGCGGCGATCGGCTCCGGCATCTGGACCATGCACTTCGTCGCCATGATGGGCTTCAGCATCAAGGAGGCACCGCTCCACTACGACAAGCCGTTGACCTACGCGAGCCTCGGCCTCGCCATCGTCATGGTCGGTGTCGGGATCTTCATCGTCGGCTACCGGGGCGCCACCGGCACCCCCCTGTTCACCGGCGGCACGATCACCGGTCTGGGCGTCGCCTCGATGCACTACCTCGGCATGGCGGGCGTCCAGTTCCACGGACGGTTCACCTACAACACGTTCACCGTCGCCGCCTCCGTCGTCATAGCGGTCGTGGCCGCCACCGCCGCCCTGTGGGCCGCCGGACAGGTGCGTGGCTTCCTGTGGAGCGTGGGCGCGAGCCTCGTCATGGGGCTCGCGGTCAGCGGCATGCACTACACCGGCATGGCCGCCCTGAGCGTCCACCTCGACGGCGCCTCCCGCACCGCCGGGGGCGCGCCCGCCGCTTCCACGCTGGCCCCGATGCTGATCGGACCGCTCGCCTTCCTGCTCCTCGCGGGCGTCGTCGTGATCTTCGACCCGCTGATGCTGGTGGGCCGCCCCGACTGGAGGCCCGTCGAGCAGAAACCGGGCGTTCCGGCCGCCGCCGTCGCCTCCCACGCCGAGCGCCGCCCCGCCGTCCACGACGGGCACCGGCCCGTGCACCACGCCTCCCGCACCCCGCAGAACCGCTGATCGCAACCCGTTGTCAGTGCGGGGTCGTACGGTTGATGCCATGCGGCCCGTTTCCCACATCGAACGCACGGTGGCGCCCTTCGAGGTCGTCAGCCCCTACCAGCCCAGCGGCGACCAGCCGGCGGCCATCGCCGAGCTGGCCAAGCGCATCGAGGCCGGCGAGAAGGACGTCGTCCTCCTGGGCGCGACCGGCACCGGCAAGTCCGCCACCACCGCGTGGATGATCGAGAAGCTCCAGCGCCCCACCCTCGTGATGGCGCCGAACAAGACACTGGCCGCGCAGCTGGCCAACGAGTTCCGCGAGCTGCTGCCGAACAACGCCGTCGAGTACTTCGTCTCGTACTACGACTACTACCAGCCCGAGGCCTACGTCCCGCAGTCGGACACCTACATCGAGAAGGACTCCTCGATCAACGAGGAGGTCGAGCGCCTGCGCCACTCGGCCACCAACTCGCTGCTCACCCGGCGTGACGTCGTCGTGGTCGCCTCGGTGTCCTGCATCTACGGCCTCGGTACGCCGCAGGAGTACGTGGACCGCATGGTCACCCTCCGGGTCGGCGACGAGATCGACCGGGACGAGCTGCTGCGCCGCTTCGTCGACATCCAGTACACGCGCAACGACATGGCGTTCACCCGCGGCACCTTCCGGGTCCGCGGCGACACCATCGAGATCTTCCCGGTCTACGAGGAGCTGGCCGTCCGCATCGAGATGTTCGGCGACGAGATCGAGGCGCTGTCCACGCTGCACCCGCTCACCGGCGAGATCATCAGCGACGACCGGCAGCTCTACGTCTTCCCCGCCTCCCACTACGTTGCCGGGCCCGAGCGCATGGAGCGGGCCGTCAACGACATCGAGAAGGAACTGGGCGAGCGCCTGGGCGAGCTGGAGAAGCAGGGCAAGCTCCTGGAGGCCCAGCGCCTGCGGATGCGCACCACGTACGACCTCGAGATGCTCCGCCAGATCGGCACCTGCTCCGGCGTGGAGAACTACTCGATGCACTTCGACGGCCGCTCGCCGGGCTCCCCGCCCAACACGCTGCTGGACTACTTCCCGGACGACTTCCTGCTCGTCATCGACGAGTCGCACGTCACCGTCCCGCAGATCGGCGCCATGTACGAGGGCGACGCCTCCCGCAAGCGCACCCTCGTGGACCACGGCTTCCGCCTGCCCTCCGCCCTGGACAACCGGCCGCTGAAGTGGGAGGAGTTCCAGGAGCGCATCGGGCAGACCGTCTACCTGTCGGCCACCCCTGGCCCCTACGAGCTGTCGCGTTCGGACGGGTTCGTGGAGCAGATCATCCGCCCCACCGGCCTGATCGACCCGGAGGTCGTGGTCAAGCCCACCGAGGGCCAGATCGACGACCTGGTGCACGAGATCCGCAAGCGCACCGAGAAGGACGAGCGGGTCCTCGTCACCACGCTGACCAAGAAGATGGCCGAGGACCTCACCGACTACTTCCTGGAACTCGGCATCCAGGTGCGCTACCTGCACAGCGACGTCGACACCCTGCGCCGCGTCGAGCTGCTGCGCGAACTGCGCTCCGGTGAGTACGACGTCCTGGTCGGCATCAACCTGCTCCGTGAGGGCCTCGACCTGCCCGAGGTGTCCCTGGTGGCGATCCTGGACGCCGACAAGGAGGGCTTCCTCAGGTCGGGCACCTCGCTGATCCAGACCATCGGCCGAGCGGCGCGCAACGTCTCCGGCCAGGTCCACATGTACGCCGACAAGATCACCCCGGCGATGGAGAAGGCCATCGAGGAGACCAACCGCCGCCGGGAGAAGCAGGTCGCCTACAACAAGGCGAACGGCATCGACCCGCAGCCGCTGCGCAAGAAGATCAACGACATCGTCGCGCAGATCGCCCGCGAGGAGGTCGACACCGAACAGCTCCTCGGCTCCGGGTACCGCAAGACGAAGGACGGCAAGGGAGCGAAGGCCCCCGTTCCGGCGCTCGGCGACAAGGCGGCCAAGGGCGCGAAGGCCGGAAAGGCCGCCAGGAACGCCAAGGGCAAGGCGGTGCCCACGGACCGTCCCGCGGCCGAACTGGCGCAGCAGATCGACGAGATGACCGAGCGCATGCGTGCCGCCGCCGCTGAGCTGCAGTTCGAGATCGCGGCCCGGCTGCGCGACGAGGTCTCCGAGATGAAGAAGGAGCTGCGCCAGATGCGGGAGGCCGGTCTGGCCTGAGTCCCGCCCGGTACCGGTCTTCGGCCCGAACGCCAAGTGTTGCAACCCCGACACAAAGCCCGGGCCGGGGGTCGGCACCGTCCGGGGCCCTGCGTAGGGTTCTGACACAACCGCGCGGTGGGCAGCAACGGCTCGGCGCGGCAACAGGGGACTGTCGAGAGGGGATCCAGCCGTGTCCGTCAACTTGTCCAAGGGTCAGGCCATCAGCCTGGAGAAGAAGGACGGGGCCACCCTGACGGCGGTCCGCATGGGCCTCGGCTGGCAGGCGGCCAAGCGGCGCGGCCTGTTCGGCTCCCGCACCCGCGAGATCGACCTGGACGCCTCCGCGGTCCTCTTCGCCGGCGCGGAACCCAAGGACGTCGTCTTCTTCCGCCACCTGGTCAGCGACGACGGTTCCGTGCGCCACACCGGTGACAACCTCGTCGGCGGCGCCGGCCAGGGCGGGGACGACGAGGCCATCCTGGTGGACCTGCAGCGCGTCCCGGTCCACATCGACCAGATCGTCTTCACGGTCAATTCCTTCACCGGCCAGACCTTCCAGGAGGTGCAGAACGCCTTCTGCCGGCTCGTGGACGAGACCAACGGCCAGGAACTCGCCCGCTACACCCTGGCCGGCGGCGGCGAGTACACCGCCCAGATCATGTGCAAGGTGCACCGGGCGGGCTCCGGCTGGACGATGACGGCCATCGGCGCCCCGGCCAGGGGCCGCACCTTCCAGGACCTGATGCCGGCGATCCTGCCGCACCTGTAGGGCCTGTCGTCAGCAGGGGGGCGACGACGATGGGGGCCGAGCTGGTGCGGGGGCAGAACCACCCGCTGTCCCACGTCCGGCTGGAGATCCGGATCTCGGCCGGGGCGCCGGTCCTGGCCGGAGTCACACTCGGCGACGAGCACGGCACGGTGCACGGCCCCCAGTGGGTGGCCCACCCCGGCGCCCCCGTGCTGCCGGGCGTCGAGGTGCCCCGGCAGCCGGCCGCCGGGCACCGCCTGGCCGTCGACCTGGACGCCCTGCCCGAGGCCGTGCACCGCGTCGAGGTGTTCCTCGCCCTGCCCACCGGCACGGCAGGTCCCCCCGGCTTCGGTGCCGTCCCGGCCCCGCACACCACGGTGTACGGACCCGACGGCACCGAACTGGCCTGTTACACCCTCACCGGCCTGGACACCGAGACGGCCGTGATCGCCCTGGAGCTGTACCGCAGGCAGGGCGCCTGGAAAGTGCGCGCGATGGGCCAGGGTTATGCGAGCGGTCTCCCCGCCCTCCTCGCCGACCGGGGGCTGCCCGACGCGGACGACCTCGCGACGGCCATCCAGGGGGCGGCGGACCGGACCCTGCCCGGTACGGCATCGGCACCGTCGACCGATCTCGGTCCTTGGCCCGCCTCCGCTCCGGCACCGCCGACCTCGCCCACCCATCAACCGGCGTCCACTTCCCAGCCCGCGCCTGCTTCCCAGTCCACTGCCGCTTCTCAGCCGGCACCGGCTTCTCCGCCCGCCACCGCCTCCCAGCCGTCCGCTTCGGGGCCTGCGGAGCCGCCGTGTCCGTACGACCCGCAGGTCCCTGATGAGGGTGGCGGCCCCGATCCCCACCAGCCCGGCGGCCCGGTCGACTACACACATCCGCGCCGCACCCGCGGCCTTCCGCCCTCGCCTCCCGCACCCTCGGTCGCCGACGGACAGCCCGCTCGGGCCGTTGCCGGGGACGCCGTGGGCTGGTCGATGGAGGAACGGCTGTACAACCAGGTCTGGGGCATGTTCGAGGACCTCGTCCGCACCACGGCCGCCTACCGCAGCGCCGTCGACTTCGCCGACTCCCGTTTGGAGAAGGAGCTGGACCAGGCCCTCGCCGACCCCCGCACGCGGCTCGGCACGGTGGGAGATGCCGCGCGTGAGGCGGCCCACGCCCGCCGGACCCAGCTGGCCGGCCAGGCACGGGCGGCCTTCGATCGCGACCTCGCCCAGCTCATCGCCGAGGCGGAGGTGGTCGAGCCCGCCCTCCCGCCCGCCTACGCCCGCTGGGACAGCCCCGTCTGGCACGCCTACCGCCTCCCCGACGAGCCGCCGATGGCGCTGCGGCTCGGCGATCTGCACCTGCCCGAAAGCGCGCCCTTGCGCATTCCCCTGCTGGTCAGGCTGCCCCTGGAGAGGGGTTTGTGGATCGACAGCGGTGCGTCCGGGGCCGGCGCCGCTGACCTGACGGACCCCGCCGAGCTGCGGAACCTGGCCCTGTCCGTGGCCGTCGCCCTCGCGGCGCGTCTGCTCGCCGTACACCCGGCCGGCGAGTTCGCCGTGCGCGTCCTCGACCCTGCCGGTGCCGGGACCCACGCGCTGCTGCCGCTGACGCGGACCGGGGTTCTCGCGGCGCCGCCCGCGACCGGGGCGGCGGGTGTCGCGCAGACGCTGGAGGGGCTCACCCGGCGCGTCGACCTGGTGCAGATGGCGGTGCGCGGTGGGGCGGCCGAGTCACTGCCGGCGGACGTGGACACCGCCCAGCAGCTCCTGATCGTCAACGACTTCCCGCACGGCTTCGACGACCGTTCGGTGACCCGGCTGCGCTATCTCGCCGACGAGGGCCCGGCCGTCGGCGTACACCTCCTGCTCGTCGCCGACCGCGGGGAGGCCACCGCATTCGGCCCCTTGCTCGATCCGCTGTGGCGTTCGCTGCTGCGACTCACCCCGCTGCCCGACGACCACCTCGCCGATCCCTGGATCGGTCACGCCTGGACCTACGAACCCTCACTGGCCCCTGCCGCCGACCCGATCGTGCACGACGTGCTCACCGAGGTCGCCAGAGCCCGTACCAAGCAATGGTAAAAGCTACTTAACCTGGGAACTTGGTCTTTGCTTTACCTTTCACTTTACCTTTCCTTGGTGGTTGGGGTACAGTCTTCCGTACGGAGGGGAGTACTCCCTGACTGCGGCGCACCCGTCAGTACGGACCGGTCCGGTCCCGGGGCGCCGGCCCATCACGGGTGGAAGAGACCTCCGGCAGCGACAACGCTGATGTGTTTGCCGTCCCCTAATGCCGGAGGTGCAATGGAAGTCTCCATGGGCCTGTGGGCCCTCACCATCGCAGGTCTCGCCGCCTTGATCTCGGTCGACTTCTTCATCGGTCGCAAGCCGCATGAGGTGTCGATCAAGGAAGCGGGCATCTGGACAGCCGTCTGGATCGCCCTGGCCGGTCTCTTCGGTCTCGGTCTCCTCGTCTTCGGCGGCGGGCAGCCGGCCGGTGAGTTCTTCGCGGGCTTCATCACCGAGAAGTCGCTGAGCGTCGACAACCTCTTCGTCTTCGTCCTGATCATGGCGAAGTTCGCGGTGCCCGCGCAGTACCAGCAGCGCGTCCTGCTCGTCGGCGTCCTCATAGCTCTGGTCCTGCGGGCCGTCTTCATCGCCGCCGGGGCCGCGATCCTCGCCAGCTTCTCCTGGGTGTTCTACCTCTTCGGCGCCTTCCTGATCTGGACCGCCTGGAAGCTCATCCAGGAGGCCCGTACGGACGAGGCCGACGAGGAGTTCGAGGAGAACAAGCTGCTGAAGGCCGCGGAGCGCAAGTTCGGCGTGGCCGACCGGTACCACGGCACCAAGCTGTGGATCCAGCAGAACGGCAAGCGCGTCATGACCCCGATGCTGGTGGTGATGCTCGCCATCGGCACCACGGACGTGCTGTTCGCCCTGGACTCCATCCCCGCGATCTTCGGCCTCACGCAGGACCCGTACATCGTCTTCACCGCGAACGCGTTCGCCCTGATGGGTCTGCGCCAGCTGTACTTCCTCATCGGCGGGCTGCTCAGGAAGCTGGTCCACCTCTCGTACGGGCTGTCGATCATCCTCGGCTTCATCGGCGTCAAGCTGGTGCTGCACGCCCTGCACGAGTCGGGTGTCCACGTGCCCGAGATCAGCATCCCGGTCTCGCTCGGCGTGATCTGCGCGGTCCTGGCCGTCACCACGGTCACCAGCCTGCTGGCCTCCAGGAAGCAGGCGGCCGTCGAGGAGGCGGACGCCGACGGCGAGGGCGCTCGCAAGAGCAGCGTCGATGTCTGACCCCGGGTGCGACGGAAGCCCGCGCCCTCGCATAGCCGCATAGCCGCACAGCGAACGGGGCCTTGGCCCTCGCCGGGGGAGTGTGCCCCCCCGGCGAGGCCATCAGCCCTCCGCGGGAATCGTCGTCCCCCTTCGCGGGTTCCGTCGCCCCACGGCGGGGTCCCGTCGCCCCACGGCGGCGTCTCATAGCGACGCGGAGGCCTGGTCCCACCGGCACCGGGCCCCGCACCGGAAAGGATGAGAGGTATCCGGAAAGAACGGAATGCGAACCTTGTACACCTCTGCGACCATCGCCGCATGATCACTCGGCTCTGGTCGCTCACCCGACAATGGACGATCCTCGTGCCGGTGCTCGCGGTCGTCCTGCTGGTCTTCACCTGGGGCCGGGGCCTGCCCGGCGCGGTCGTCGGCCTGGTGACCCTCGTTCTCGCCGGTTCCGTCCTGGCGGCCGTGCACCACGCCGAGGTGGTCGCTCACCGGGTCGGCGAGCCCTTCGGTTCCCTGGTGCTCGCCATCGCCGTCACGATCATCGAGGTGGCCTTGATCGTCACCCTCATGGCCGACGGCGGCGACAAAAGCGCCACCCTGGCCCGGGACACCGTCTTCGCCGCGGTGATGATCACCTGCAACGGCGTCGTCGGGATCTGCCTGCTCGTCGCGTCCCTGCGGCACGGCACGGCCGTCTTCAACCCCGAGGGCACCGGCGCGGCGCTGGCGACCGTGGCGACACTGGCCACACTCAGCCTGGTGCTGCCGACCTTCACCACCAGCAAGCCCGGACCAGAGTTCTCCACCATCCAGCTGACCTTCGCCGCGCTGTCCTCACTGATCCTGTACGGGCTGTTCGTGACCACCCAGACCGTGCGTCACCGCGACTACTTCCTGCCCATCACCCGGCAGGGCGAGGTCATCACCGCCGAGGACCACGCCCGGCCCCCGTCCCCGCGCACCGCCTGGACCAGCCTCGGCCTGCTCGGGCTGGCCCTGATCGGCGTGGTCGGCCTGGCGAAGGGCGTGTCACCCACGATCGAGTCGGGCGTGGCGGCGGCGGGCCTGCATCACGCCGTCGTCGGTGTGATCATCGCCCTGCTCGTCCTGCTGCCCGAGACCATTGCCGCGCTGCGCTCCGCTCGCCGCGACCGGGTGCAGACCAGCCTCAACCTGGCGCTCGGCTCCGCGATGGCCAGCATCGGCCTGACCATCCCGGCCGTGGCGCTCGCGTCCGTGTGGCTGCCCGGGCCGCTCGTCCTGGGCCTCGGCCCGACCCACATGCTGATGCTCGCGCTGACCGTGGTGGTCAGTTCCCTGACCGTGGTGCCGGGCCGGGCCACGCCCCTCCAGGGAGGGGTCCACCTGGTGCTGTTCGCCGCCTACCTGGAACTGGCGATCAACCCGTAGCGGGAACGGAGGCGGCCGGTGCGTACGGTCAGCCCGTGACCGGCTCGACCGCCGGCACGGGCGCCGGCCGCGTCTCCGGCAGCATGGCGAAGCAGGCCAGGCTGATCAGCGCGATACCCGTCAGGTAGGCCCCCACACCCCAGGGCACCCGCCCGCCCCGCTCCGCGAGCTCCGTCGCCACGATCGGGGTGAGGGCGCCGCCGAAGACCCCGCCGAGGTTGTAGCCCACGGCGGCGCCCGTGCACCGCACCCGGGCCTCGTACAGTTCCGGCAGGTACGCGGCGATCACCGCGAACATGGTGACGAAGGCGAGCAGGGCGCCCAGGATGGCGAGGAACATCAGCAGCGGCTCGCCGGTCGCCAGCAGGGCGACCATCGGGAGCATCCACAGGACGCACGCCGTGCACCCCGTCAGACACAGCGGCCGGCGTCCGTACCGGTCGCCGAGCAGCGCCACGACGGGCGTGCAGGCGCCCTTCACCAGCACCGCGCCCATGACGCACACCAGCATGACCGTACGGCTCACGCCGAGCCGTTCCGTCGCGTAGGCCAGCGACCAGGTCGTCACCGCGTAGAACACCGCGTAACCGACCGCGAGCGCGCCGGCCGTCAGCAGCACCAGCCGCCCGTGGTGCCGTACGACCTCCACGAGCGGCACACGCGCGTGGTCGTCGATCTCCAGGAATCGGGGACTTTCCCTGAGGGAGGAGCGCAGCCACAGCCCGGCCAGTGCGAGGACGCCGGCCGCCCAGAACGGCACGCGCCAGCCCCACCGGGCGAACTCCGCGTCGGACAGCCCTGCCGACAGCGCGAGCACCACCCCGTTGGCCAGGACGAAGCCGAGCGCCGGCCCGATCTGGGGGAAGCTCGACCACAGGGCGCGCCGCCCGGCGGGAGCGTGTTCGGCGGTCAGCAGCACCGCCCCGCCCCACTCACCGCCGAGCCCCAGCCCCTGCAGGAACCGCAGCACGAGCAGCAGCACGGGCGCGGCCACGCCGATGGTCCCGTAGGACGGCACACACCCGACCGCGACCGTCGAGGCGCCGGTGAGCAGCAGCGAGACGACGAGCACCGGACGCCGGCCGCGCCGGTCCCCGAGGTGCCCGAAGATCACGGAACCGAGCGGCCGGGCCAGGAACCCCACCCCGAACGTCCCGAAGGCCGCGAGCGTCCCGGCGACCGGCGAGAACGTCGGGAAGAACAGCGGCCCCAGCACCAGGGCCGCCGCGGTCCCGTAGACGAAGAAGTCGTAGAACTCGATCGCGGTCCCGGCGAGCGAGGCGGCGGCGAGCCGCGGCATGGACGGGGTCTTTACGGTGCGTACATCGTGCATGCCGCGTCAACTACCCACAGTGATCGGGGGTTACGGGGGCGCGCGAAGGTGATCACGGTGCCTGGGCGCGCGCCGCGGCGACCGGCGCACGGGCCCGCTGCCAGCGCCGACCGGCGTGATAGACCGGGTGCGAGCGGCGGTCGTGGACGGACCGCCCCGAACGGACCGGAGGAACCGTGCCCCGCACCCTGGCCAACGCCCCGATCATGATCCTCAACGGGCCCAACCTGAACCTCCTGGGTCAGCGCCAGCCCGAGATCTACGGCCACGAGACGCTGGCCGACGTGGAGGCGCTGTGCGCCAAGGCGGCGGCCGCGCACGGCGGCACGGTCGACTTCCGGCAGTCCAACCACGAGGGCGAGCTGGTCGACTGGATCCACGAGGCGCGGCTGAGCCACTGCGGGATCGTCATCAACCCCGGCGCCTACTCGCACACGTCGGTCGCCCTCCTGGACGCGCTCAACACCTGTGACGGCATGCCCGTGCTGGAAGTGCACATCTCCAACATCCACCGGCGGGAATCGTTCCGGCACCACTCCTACGTCTCGCTGCGCGCCGACGGCGTGATCGCGGGCTGCGGAGTGCAGGGCTATGCGTTCGGCGTGGAGCGGGTCGCGGCACTGGTCGGGGCGGCGCGAGCGGACGCGTGAACCGCGCGGGACTACAGCCGGCCCGCCTCCACGATCCGCCGCAGGAAGCGCCGTGTGCGCTCCTGCCGCGGGTCGCCGAAGACCTGCTCGGCGGTGCCGCGCTCCAGCACGACCCCACCGTCCAGGAAGCACACCTGGTCCGCGACGTCCCGCGCGAAGCCCATCTCGTGCGTGGCCAGCACCATGGTCATGCCCTCGTCCTTCAGGCCACGCACCACCTCCAGCACCTCGCCCACCAGCTCGGGGTCGAGCGCGGCCGTGATCTCGTCCAGCAGCAACAGCCGGGGCCGCACCGCCAGGGCCCGTACGATCGCCACGCGCTGCTGCTGACCGCCGCTGAGCCGGTCCGGGTACGCGTCGGCCTTGCCGCCCAGTCCGAGGCGCTCCAGCAGTTCCCTGGCCCGTTCCTCGGCCTCCGTACGGGAGACGCCGTGCACCCGGCGCGGCGCGAGCGTGATGTTGTCCAGCACCGTCATGTGCGGGAAGAGGTTGTACGCCTGGAAGACGACGCCGATCCGGCGCCGTACCGCGTCCTGGTCCACGCGCGGGTCGGTGATCTCCTCGCCGTCCAGCCAGATGGCGCCGTCGTCGATGTCCTCCAGCAGGTTGGCGCAGCGCAGCAGCGTGGACTTGCCCGAACCGGAGGCGCCGATCAGCGCGGTCACCGTGTGCGGGGCGACCTCGAGACCGACGTCCCGCAGGACGACCGAGCCGCCGAAGGTCTTGCGGACCGACTCCATCCGCAGCACCGGCGCGCTGCTCGCGGGCGTGTCCGCAGGCGTGTTCTGAGGCGTGTTCTCGGGCGTGCTCACAGGACTCCTCCCCGGGTCGTCACAGGGACCCTCCCTGGGCCCGCCGCCGGTCCATCCGGGCCGTCACCCAGTCGGTGAACCGGGTCATCGGAATGGTCAGCGCCACGAACACCAGCCCCGCGACGATGTACGGCGTGTAGTTCAGACTGCGGCCCACGACGATGTCGGCCGCCCGTACGGCGTCCACCGCGCCCCCGATGGACACCAGACCGGTGTCCTTCTGCAACGACACCAGGTCGTTGAGCAGCGGCGGCACCTGGCGGCGCACCGCCTGCGGCAGGACGACGTGGCGCAGGGCCTGCCGGTTGGTGAGGCCCAGCGAACGCGCCGCGGCGCGCTGCGAGGGGTGGATCGACTCGATGCCGGCCCGGAACACCTCCGCCACGTACGCCGAGTACGTCAGCGTCAGGGCCGTACCGCCGAGCAGCACCGGATCGACCGTCACGCCCTGCAGCCGCAGCGCCGGCACGCCCAGGACCACGATCATCAGATTGATGATCAGCGGCAGGCCGCGGAAGAAGTCGGTGTACGCCGCGGCCAGTACCCGCAGCGGGAAGAAGACCGGGCCGCGCAGGGTGCGCGCGACGGCGATCAGCATGCCCAGGACCAGGACGGCGACGCCGCAGACCAGCAGCAGGCGGACGTTCAGCCACAGCCCTTCGAGGACCTTCGGCAACGCCTCGCGCGCGTAGTGCGCGCTGAAGAACGTCTCCTTGGTGCGCGGCCAGCCCGGCGCGTTGACGACGACCAGGTAGAGCAGGACGGCCGTGACGAGCGTGGAGAGGGCCGCGACGGCCGTGGCGCGGCGAGCACGCGCGCGTTTGTAGCGCTCGCGCGCCAGACGCCGCTCGGAGGGCGCGTAGCCGTCGTCCGGGACGCCGTCACCGCCGGTCATGTCCCCCTTGTCGTCCGCCCCCTCCCGGGCCGACTCTCCCTTGGTGACCGTCACTTGAGCACCGGGGCGTCGACGGCGTCCGAGAGCCACTGCTTCTCGATCCGGGCCAGCGTGCCGTCCTTGCGGAGGGCGTCGACGGCGCCGCTCACGCAGGAGGTCAGCGCACTGCCCTTGTCCAGTACGAGCCCGAACTGCTCGGGTGTGCCGGTCTGGTTCTCGAACTGGCCGACGATCTTCGCGTTCGTCACCTCGGCGGCCGTGATGTAGAACGCCGTCGGCAGGTCCGTGACGATGGCGTCGACCTGGCCGTTCTTCAGCGCGGACTTCGCCTGGTCGTTCTTGGCGTAGACGGCCGCGTCCTGTGCCGGCTTCACGATGTCGGTGATGTAGTCGAGGCTCGTGGTGCCGACCTGTGCGCCCAGCTTCAGCTTCCTGAGGTCCGCGATGCTCTTCGCCGCGGCGGCCTTGCCGCCCTTCAGGGCGATGACCGCCTGGCGCACGTCGTAGTAACCGGAGGAGAAGTCCACGGCGTTCTTGCGCTCGGCGCTGATCGAGACCTGGTTGATGTCGAAGTCGAACGTCTTCACCCCGGGCGCGAACGCCTTGTTGAAGGGCACGCTCTGCCAGACGACCGCGCTCTTGTCGTACCCCAGTCGCTTCGCCACGGCGTAGGCGACGGCCGACTCGAAGCCCTTGCCGTTGGCGGGCTTGTCGTCCTTGAACCAGGGCTCGTACGCCGGTTCGTCCGTCGCGATCGTCAGTTTCCCGGCCGTCCTGGTGGCGAGCGATCCCTTGGCGCAGCTCTTCGCAGCCGACCCGGACGGGGCGGCCGACGCCTTCTCCTCGGGCTGCGGGGCGCAGCCGACGGCGGTGGCGAGCAGGGCTACGGTGACGGCGGCGACCGCGCGGCGCGGGGCGCGAGGGGCAGGATGCATGGCGGGAGACTGACAGCGAACGCGGCGTCTGTCCAGGTCACGACGGTGGTTGTCCGCATGCTGGGAACGGGTGTTGCGGGCGTGTGAACACGGCTGCCCGCAGCCCACGCGCGCGTGCGGGCTGAGCCCGGGCCGCCGGCCGAGGGCGGGGGTGTAGACCGGCGGCCCCTACCGCTCAGGAGCCGTCGTCCTGCGCGGGGCCCTACCAGTTGACTGCGGTCGGCCGGTCTCCGGGAGTGCGCACGGGGGCCCGGTGCGTGCGAAAGGTTCACACGGGGCGCGCGGAGGGGTCGTGCACGCAGGGCGCGTGCACGGCGCACGCTCGGCTCATGCTCAACCGCCGTGCGTGGCGCGCGTACGGCAGTCGCGCCGGAGTGCGCCCCGGGACGTGGAGCCGGCCGGCGTCCCCGGTCACCACCCGCGCGCGTGCCACTCCGGCAGATGCGGCCGTTCCGCGCCCAGCGTGGTGTCGTTGCCGTGCCCCGGGTAGACCCACGTCTCGTCCGGCAGCACCTCGAAGAGCTTCGTCTCCACGTCGTGGATCAGGCTGGCGAACGCCTTGGGGTCCTTGCGGGTGTTGCCGACACCGCCGGGGAAGAGGCAGTCGCCGGTGAAGACGTGCGGGTGGCCGTGCGGGTCGTCGTAGACCAGCGCGATCGATCCGGGCGTGTGCCCGACCAGGTGGCGCGCGGTGAGCTCCACGCGGCCCACCCTGATGACGTCGCCGTCGTCGACGAGGACGTCGGTGGGCACCGGGATGCCGGGGGCGTCGTCGCGGCCGGCGTACGTCCGCGCGCCCGTGGCCGCGACGACCTCGGCGAGCGCCTGCCAGTGGTCGCCGTGCTGGTGCGTGGTGACGACGGACGCGATGCCGTCGTCACCGATCGTGCCGAGGAGCGTCTCCGCCTCGTTGGCGGCGTCGATCAGGAGCTGCTCGTCGGTGGCACGGCAGCGCAGCAGATAGGCGTTGTTGTCCATCGGGCCGACCGCGATCTTGGTGATCATCAGGTCTTTCAGCTCGTGCACATCCGCCGGTCCGCCGACCCTGACCTCTCCGGAGTACGTCATGAAGGTCAGCCTATAGCGCGGGAGTCCTGGTGGACGGCCGGGTGGGGCCGCACCCGGTCCGTCCGGTCCCGTCCTACAGCGGGGGCAGTTTCGGCAGCGCCCCGCCCCGCACCTGAAGCGCCGTGCCGTCGCGGCGCCCGGCGAGCCAGCCCACCAGGTCCGCCGGCCGGCCGGTGACCGTGATCCCGGGCTCCTCCTCCGCGCGCCCGGTCGTCCACGCGCGCGTGCCGTCCGTGACGCGGGTCGCCGGGATGTCCGGATGCCCGGAGAACCGCTCGGTGAGGAAGCCGGTCTCCCGCTCCAGGAACTCCGCCGGAAGATCCTCCAGCTCGTACCCGGTCCCGAGGTCGACGTGGTGCAGCTCCACCTCCGCCCACCGGCGGAACGGAACCCGGGCCGCGCTGTCGGTGACCCCGTTGCGCAGCTCCACCGTGCGCGTCCAGTCCGCGGGCGCCTCCCCGGCCGCCTGGAAGCGGGCCGCGCTCTCCCGGACGTCGGCGGCCTGGACCTCCAGGGTGCGCGCGGCGTCCCGCTCGATGTCGGCGTCCCGCGCCTCGGCGCTCGCGTACATGGGACGGCCCTGGAGGACGTTCACGAGCGCGTCCGCGTTGCGGGCGAGGTGGGCCAGGACATGTCCGCGGCTCCAGCCAGCGAGCCGTGACGGCTCGGCGAGCGAGGCGTTGTCCATGGTGGTGACCGCGTTGAGGAGCCGATCCGTCGCTTCCCGTACACAGGCCAGGTCATGAGCGTGATCCATCATGACGCCGACCCTAGTCCGGCCACCCCTTCGGGTGAAGGTGACGAACGCCGCCCGTGAATCGAATGCACGTGCTATATGGTCGAAGGCGGCGTCGGGCATGCTGGATGGCCGGGGGTTGTTATGCAACCGGGCAATCCGACCGGCGTTGTCAGTGGCTCCCCCTAGTCTGAAGAAGCACGGGGGCCCCGCCCCTGTCACTTCTCTCAAGAAAGGTGCGGACCGGCGTGGCCGACCGTCTCATCGTCCGTGGCGCGCGCGAGCACAACCTGAAGAATGTCTCGCTCGACCTGCCTCGTGACTCGCTCATCGTCTTCACGGGCCTGTCCGGGTCGGGCAAGTCCTCCCTGGCCTTCGACACGATCTTCGCGGAGGGCCAGCGCCGTTACGTGGAGTCGCTCTCCTCGTACGCACGGCAGTTCCTCGGCCAGATGGACAAGCCCGACGTCGACTTCATCGAGGGCCTCTCCCCGGCCGTCTCCATCGACCAGAAGTCGACCTCGCGCAATCCGCGCTCGACGGTCGGCACGATCACCGAGGTCTACGACTACCTGCGGCTGCTCTTCGCGCGCATCGGCAAGCCGCACTGCCCCCAGTGCGGCCGCCCGATCTCGCGCCAGTCGCCGCAGGCCATCGTGGACAAGGTCCTGGAGCTGCCCGAGGGGAGCCGCTTCCAGGTGCTGTCCCCGCTGGTGCGCGAGCGCAAGGGCGAGTTCGTCGACCTCTTCGCCGACCTCCAGACCAAGGGCTACTCCCGCGCGCGCGTGGACGGCCAGACCGTCCAGCTGACCGAGCCGCCGGTCCTGAAGAAGCAGGAGAAGCACACCATCGAGGTGGTCGTGGACCGCCTCACGGTGAAGGACTCCGCCAAGCGCCGCCTCACCGACTCCGTGGAGACCGCGCTCGGCCTGTCCGGCGGCATGGTCGTGCTCGACTTCGTGGATCTCCCCGAGGACGACCCCGAGCGCGAGCGCATGTACTCGGAGCACCTGTACTGCCCGTACGACGACCTGTCCTTCGAGGAGCTGGAGCCCCGCTCCTTCTCCTTCAACTCGCCCTTCGGCGCCTGCCCGGAGTGCACCGGCATCGGCACGCGCATGGAGGTCGACCCGGAGCTGATCGTCCCGGACGAGGACAAGTCCCTGGACGAGGGCGCCATCCACCCGTGGTCGCACGGCCACACCAAGGACTACTTCAGCCGCCTGATCGGCGCCCTCGCCGACGCCTTGGGCTTCCGCACGGACATCCCCTTCGCGGGCCTGCCCCAGCGGGCCAAGAAGGCCCTGCTCTACGGCCACAAGACCCAAATCGAGGTGCGCTACCGTAACCGGTACGGCCGCGAGCGCGTCTACACCACGCCCTTCGAGGGCGCGGTTCCGTTCGTCAAGCGCCGTCACAGCGAGGCCGAGAGCGACGCCAGCCGCGAGCGCTTCGAGGGCTACATGCGCGAGGTGCCCTGCCCCTCCTGTGAGGGCACGCGCCTGAAGCCGATCGTCCTCGCCGTCACGATCATGGGGAAGTCCATCGCCGAGGTCTCCGCGATGTCGATCAGCGACTGCGCCGAGTTCCTGGGCGAGCTGAAGCTGAACGCCCGCGACAAGAAGATCGCCGAGCGGGTCCTGAAGGAGGTCAACGAGCGGCTCCGCTTCCTGGTCGACGTCGGCCTGGACTACCTCTCGCTCAACCGCGCGGCCGGCACGCTCTCCGGCGGCGAGGCCCAGCGCATCCGCCTCGCCACCCAGATCGGCTCCGGCCTCGTCGGCGTGCTCTACGTCCTGGACGAGCCGTCCATCGGCCTGCACCAGCGGGACAACCACCGTCTGATCGAGACCCTGGTGCGTCTGCGCGACATGGGCAACACGCTCATCGTGGTGGAGCACGATGAGGACACCATCAAGGTCGCCGACTGGATCGTGGACATCGGCCCCGGCGCCGGTGAGCACGGCGGCAAGGTCGTGCACAGCGGTTCCCTCAAGGAGCTGCTCGCCAACACCGAGTCGCAGACCGGCGCGTACCTCTCGGGCCGCAAGGCGATCCCGCTCCCGGACGTACGGCGCCCCCGCGACCTCTCCCGGCAGCTCACCGTGCACGGCGCCCGTGAGAACAACCTCCAGGACATCGACGTGTCCTTCCCGCTGGGTGTCTTCACGGCCGTCACCGGCGTCTCCGGATCCGGCAAGTCGACCCTGGTCAACGACATCCTCTACACGCACCTGGCGCGCGAGCTGAACGGCGCCCGGACCGTCCCCGGACGGCACACGCGCGTGGACGGCGACGACCTGGTCGACAAGGTGGTGCACGTCGACCAGTCGCCGATCGGGCGCACCCCGCGGTCCAACCCGGCGACGTACACCGGCGTCTTCGACCACATCCGCAAGCTGTTCGCCGAGACCACCGAGGCGAAGGTCCGGGGCTACCTGCCCGGCCGCTTCTCCTTCAACGTCAAGGGCGGCCGCTGCGAGAACTGCGCGGGCGACGGCACCATCAAGATCGAGATGAACTTCCTCCCGGACGTCTACGTCCCGTGTGAGGTCTGCCACGGCGCCCGGTACAACCGGGAGACCCTGGAGGTCCACTACAAGGGCAAGTCCATCGCCGAGGTGCTGAACATGCCCATCGAGGAGGCCATGCACTTCTTCGAGGCGGTCCCGGCGATCTCCCGTCACCTCCGGACGCTGAACGACGTCGGTCTCGGTTACGTCCGCCTCGGCCAGTCCGCCACCACCCTCTCCGGTGGTGAGGCGCAGCGCGTCAAGCTCGCCAGCGAACTGCAGAAGCGGTCCACCGGACGCACGGTCTACGTCCTGGACGAGCCGACCACGGGTCTGCACTTCGAGGACATCAGCAAGCTGCTGACGGTGCTCGGAGGACTGGTCGACAAGGGCAACACGGTCATCGTCATCGAGCACAACCTCGACGTGATCAAGACCGCCGACTGGATCGTGGACATGGGTCCGGAGGGCGGTGCCGGCGGTGGCCTGGTGGTCGCCGAGGGCACGCCCGAGGAGGTCGCCGGGGTTCCGACGAGCCACACGGGCAAGTTCCTGCGCGAGATCCTCGGCGCCGACCGCATCAGTGACGCCGAGCCGGTGAAGGCACAGCGGGGCGGCACGGCACGGAGGACCGCCGCGGCCAAGTCGTCGACGAGGAAGACGGTGACGGCCAAGGCCGACGGCACCGCGACCAAGAAGGCGGCCACGAAGAAGGCGACGCCGGCGAAGAAGACGACTCGGGCCCGCAAGGCCTGACCTGTTCTGACGCGCCGTCAAAAGTCCGGTGCCCCGCGGGAACTTCCCGCGGGGCACCGCTCGTTCCACCATCAGCCAGCCCGGTCCGGCGGTCGACAGGCCCCCGCCACACCGCGGGCCCGGCCGTACCTTGTCAACAGCACAGGGAAAGCGGACCGCTCACAGCGCGGCCGAACCGCCCAGCTCCGCCGCGTACGGCGGCTCGGCCCCCGCCCGCGAGCAGGTGATCGCCGCCGCCCGTGCCGCGAAGCGCAGCAGTCGTGTCCAGCCCTCCGTCCCGAGGGCGGCGAGCGCTTCCGCGGACAGCGCGTCCCGGGCGGCCAGCCCGTGCAGCAAGGCCGCGTTCACCGTGTCACCGGCACCGATGGTGTCCACGACCTCGACCTTCTCACCCGGCACGGAATGCTCCCCACCGTCCCGGGTGAACACGGTCAGACCGTCGCCGCCCCGCGTGACCACCACGGCCGCCGGTCCCGCGGCCAGCCACTCGCGGGGGGTGCCGCCGAGCCACGCCGCGTCCTCCTCGGACAGCTTCAGCAGCGTCACCGAGGGCAGCCAGCTCCTGAAACGCGCCCGGTAGGCGTCCGCGTCCGGGATGAGTCCCGCCCGGATGTTGGGATCCAGGGCGGTGAACAGCCCTTGCCCCGCAGCGGTCCGCATCAGCTCCTCGTAGGCGCTCGCCCCCGGCTCCAGGACGAGCGAGCAGGTGCCGAAGGACACCGCACGCGTCCCCGCGGGGAGCGCGCCGGGGGCGGTGAACAGACGGTCGGCGGTGCCGTCGACGTAGAAGGAGTAGGCGGCCGAACCGGCGGCGTCGAGCGTGGCCACGGCGAGGGTCGTCGGTTCCGGCCCCCGCTGGACAGCGGACACATCGACGCCGGCCCGCCGCAACCCTTCGAGCAGGGCCTCGCCGAAGGCGTCGTCCGATGTCCGGGAACAGAAGGCGGTGCGGGAGCCGAGCCTGCCCAGCGCCACGGCGGTGTTGTACGGGCCGCCGCCGAGCGCCGGCTTCAGGCCCGCGAGGGCACCAGGGCCCTGCGGTACCAGGTCGATCAGTGCCTCACCGGCGACGACGATCACGAGGCGGTTCCCTTCTCGGCGAGCGTGGACACTGCGGTGGCCCCGGCGGCTCCGGTGCCGCTGCCAGGCTCCTCCGGGCAGCCGCAGGACGTGCGGTGGACGAACGTGCACGGCAGCCGGACCGTCCGGGCCGGCCGGTCCGGCTCGGTCAGGCGGTCCAGAAGCACCCGGACGGCTTGGGTGCCCACCTCCCGGCTGGGCTGGGCGATGGCGGTCAGCCGGGGTGAGAACAGGTCGGCCCAGGCGAAGTCGTCGAAGCAGCACAGGGCGACGTCGTCCGGCACCGTCCGGCCGTGCCGGCGCAGCGCGCGCAGTGCGCCGATGGTCATCGCGTTGTTGGCGGTGACGAGTGCCGTGGGCGGATCGGGCAGGGCGAGCAGGCCGGCCGTGGCACGCTCGGCCCCGGCGGACTCCGAGTTGCCCGACACGAGGAGACGCTCGTCGTGTGCCAGACCGGCCGCGGCGAGGCCCTCCCGGTAGCCGGAGACGCGCTCACTGGTGGTACTGAGCCCGGGCAGGCCCGCGACCAGGGCGATCCGGCGATGCCCCAGTGCGGCGAGATGGGTCACGAGCAGGGCCGTCGGCGCGGCGCTCTCGGTACAGACCTGGTCGAAACACGGGACGCCCGGCGAAGTGGCGGCGCCGCCCGCACCGTCGCCCGGCGCGATGTCCTGCGGCGCGCCGGCGTCGACCAGGCGGTCCAGGAACACCGTCGGTACGGCGTGGCGGCGCAGGTAACCGACGAGGTCACCCGGCTCGGCGGACGGGGCGACGATCATGCCGTCCACCCGGCGCTCGTGGAGGAGCTGCACGACCTTGCGCTCGTGCCGGGGGTCGTCGTGCGGATCCGCGATGAGCAGGCTGTAGCCCGCCTCCAGGGCAGCGGCCTCGACGCCTTGCAGGATCTCCGTGAAGTAGGGGTTGCTGATGGCCGACACCGCGAGGCCGATGGAGCGGGTGCGGGAGGTCACCAGGGAGCGGGCGAGGGTGTTCGGGGTGTAACCGAGGGCGTCCACGGCGTCGAGCACGGCCTGACGGGTGTGCGGGAGTACCGGACGCGTGCCGTTGAGCACGTGGGAGACGGTCGCCACGGAGACCCCGGCACTGCGGGCGACATCCGCCATGGTGGCCATCGCGATCCCTTCGCCAGGGCTGGTCCGGATCTGGCGCCGGCCCGGGTCTCATCAGCTTCCGGCCGGACGGTACCCCAAGCCCGCGCCTCGCGTAAACGCTTACGTAAGCGTTTACGCCCATGCCCCGGAGCGTCTCCTGCCTTTACGGCACTCGTCCCCTCGACGACCCTCGGGTGGACATCGGGCTCCGCCCGCATCCAGCGCGGCCCCGCTCCGGGACCGTCCGCCACCCCGCTCCGGGACCGTCCGCCACCCCGCTCCGGGACCGTCCCCTCTGCCCGGGTATCGTCGCCCTGCACACCCCTTGACCAGTGGAGTTCCAGATGCCCGCCCGCTCCTCCGCGAGCCGCCGTACTGTCCTTCGAGGGGCCGCCGCGGCCCCGGTCGCCGGGCTCGCCCTCGCCGCGTGCTCGGCCCGGGACGGCAGTGGTTCCGCCTCGGACGCCCCCACCGCGCCGGTCGACCTCGGCGCGGAGAACGAGGTCCCGAAGGGTGGGGCCAAGCTCTACCGGGACCACAACGTGGTGGTCAGCCGTGCCGAGGACGGCACGCTGAAGGCGTACAGCACGATCTGCACGCACGCCGGGTGCCCCATCAACAAACTGCGGGGGACGACCCTGGTCTGCCCCTGCCACGGCAGCGAGTTCGACGCCGTGACGGGCAAGGTGGTCCAGGCGCCGGCCACCGAGCCCCTGACCGAGCTGTCGGTGAAGGCCGCCAAGGGCAGGATCGTCGCCGGTCCCGCGGACTGACCGGAGGACAGCGGGCCGACGGGCGGTGACGCGAGCCCGGTCCGGTGAGCGGGCGGCGGGCTCGGGTCACTCCCAGTCCCAGGCGATCCCCAGGACGCCCGGCCGGATGCGGGACTCGACCAGGTGGGCACAGTGGTGCGGACTGGTCACGGGCAGCTCCTGCCGGCCGCTGCGCGGGGCCGCGGCCGAGTGCTGGGTGAAGCGGTGGCAGCGGACCGGCAGCGTGGCCGTGTCGAAGCGCACCTGGAGCGCGTACTGGCCGCCGGGGAAGCCGAACCGCTGGAGATGCTCGCGGGACGTCCCGGCCGTGCCGTCCTCGATGCCGTACCGGAAGAGAAAGGTGTCGCCGGTGCGCAGCCGGGTGCCGAAGAGCAACTCCGCGACGAGGACGCCGGTGTCCTGGTCCCAGCGGAGGCGGCCGGTGCGGCAGTTCTCCAGGGCGTGCACGGTGACACGGCGCGGGTCGCGGCCGGGGTCGCCGTGGTGGAGGGCGACGAAGCGGTCGACGCCGTCGCGGTGGGCCCGCACGATGTGGTGGGCCTCGCGGCTCACCAGCTCCCGCCGGGCGCCGATCCGGACGCGCTCGTGGTGCCCCACGGTGTGCAGCCCGCCGTCCAGGGACCAGCCGAGGTCGGCGGTGAGGCGGTCCACGACGCCCGAGGCCTCGATCAGGGAGCGGTAGGAGCGGCCCGCCGGACGGTCGGCCGTCGCCCGCTCGTCGGACTCGGCGAGCAGCCGGATCAGCGACTCGTCCGGCAGCTGGAGGATCTCCTCCAGCGCGCGTACGGCGCGCAGCGACTCCGGGCGCTGCGGGCGGCGAGCACCTTGCTGCCAGTAACTCAGGCTGGTGACGCCGACCTTGACCCCGTGGCGTGACAGATGGTGCTGCACGCGCTGGAGCGGCAGTCCGCGTGCGGCGATCGCGGCGCGCAGCGCCACATGGAAGGGGCCGCCGCGCAGGGCCGTGTCCAGTTCCGCGGTGGGGACGTCCGCGTGCTCTGTGGCATGCCGCATGCCGAGGGGCCTTTCTGTGAGGTGTCGCTACGGCTGGTCAGACCGCCTGTGCGGTGTGCGGGGCCACCCCCGTGGGCACCGCGCGCGTCCCTGGCTGGGCACGCCGCGCCTGCCGTACGCACGCGCGTACGGCCCCGAGTTCCCCCGCATTGAAGCGTGTTGACCAGAACCCGACAACACCTGCGACCCGGTCGTTCCGGCCGACTGGCCGGGCTGTGCCGCTCCATGACCGGTGGGCGGGATGGCGGAGGCTCCCCACGCTCGCCCAGGGCAGGGCCGGACAGACGACGCCGGGCGGGGCGCCACCGGCATGGCCGGAAGGCGACTGACGGACGGCGCGAAGGTGTGCGGAGGGCGTACGGGGGAGGGCGCGCGGAGGGACCTCGGGAGGAGGTGCGGGCGAGCTCGGAGAACCGCCCTGCGCGACCGCCCGCCCCCTGTCCGCGAGGCCCTGCGAGCGCCCGGGCGAGACCTCCGGCCGGCCGTAATCCGGAGGGGATGCCGCGAGGCCACCGTGCGGGCGCCGTGCGGGTGGGGGCGTTGTCCACAGGCCCGACGCGGTGTCGGTGCTCGCCAGTAGGGTGTGAGACATGGCCGACCCCTCCAGCTACCGCCCCAGGCCGGGAGACATCCCGGACTCCCCGGGGGTGTACAGGTTCCGTGACGAGCACCGCCGGGTGATCTACGTCGGAAAGGCGAAGAGCCTGCGCCAGCGCCTGGCGAACTACTTCCAGGACCTGGCGAACCTGCACCCGCGCACCCGGACGATGGTGACCACAGCAGCGTCCGTGGAGTGGACGGTGGTGTCCACGGAGGTCGAGGCGCTCCAGCTGGAGTACTCCTGGATCAAGGAGTACGACCCCCGGTTCAACGTCAAGTACCGGGACGACAAGAGCTACCCGTACCTCGCGGTCACGATGAACGAGCAGTTCCCGCGGGTCCAGGTGATGCGCGGTCACAAGAAGAAGGGCGTGCGCTACTTCGGGCCGTACGCGCACGCGTGGGCCATCCGGGACACCGTCGACCTGCTGCTGCGGGTGTTCCCGGTGCGCACCTGCTCGGCCGGCGTCTTCAAGAACGCCGCCCGCACCGGCCGGCCCTGCCTGCTCGGCTACATCGCCAAGTGCTCCGCCCCCTGTGTCGGCCGGATCACCCCCGAGGACCACCAGGACCTGGCCGAGGAGTTCTGCGACTTCATGGCCGGGCGCACCGGCACCTACCTCCGCCGTCTGGAGAGGCAGATGATGGAGGCGGCCGAGGAGATGGAGTACGAGCGGGCGGCCCGCCTGCGGGACGACATAGGGGCCCTGAAGAAGGCCATGGAGAAGAACGCGGTCGTGCTCGCCGACGCGACCGACGCCGACCTCATCGCCGTCGCCGAGGACGAGCTGGAGGCGGCCGTGCAGATCTTCCATGTGCGTGGCGGCCGGGTCCGCGGTCAGCGCGGCTGGGTGACGGACAAGGTCGAGGAGGTCACCACCGGCGCCCTGGTCGAGCACGCCCTTCAGCAGCTGTACGGCGAGGAGAGCGGGGACGCGGTCCCCAAGGAGGTGCTGGTCCCGGCCCTGCCCGAGCCGGTCGAGCCGGTCCAGGAGTGGCTGACCGGCCGCCGTGGGTCGAACGTGTCGCTGCGCATCCCCCAGCGCGGCGACAAGAAGGCGCTCATGGAGACCGTGCAGCGCAACGCCCAGCAGGCACTCGCGCTGCACAAGACCAAGCGCGCCTCCGACCTGACCACGCGCTCGCGTGCGCTGGAGGAGATCGCCGAGGCCCTCGACCTGGACAGCGCACCGCTGCGGATCGAGTGCTACGACATCTCGCACCTCCAGGGTGACGACGTGGTCGCCTCCATGGTCGTCTTCGAGGACGGTCTGCAGCGCAAGAGCGAGTACCGGCGGTTCCAGATCAAGGGCTTCGCCGGGCAGGACGACGTCCGCTCCATGCACGAGGTGATCACCCGCCGCTTCAAGCGCTACCTCGCCGAGAAGGAACGGACGGGGGAGTGGGCCGACGGCTCCGGCGCCGAAGACCCCCTCACCGCGGGCACCGGCCCCGACGGCTCCCTCGCCGGAGGCCCCGGCACCGGCGGCTCGCTCCCCGACGTCGGCGCCGCGCTCACCGACGCCGAGATGATCACCGGTTCCCTCAAGGACGACGACGGCCGTCCCAGGAAGTTCGCCTATCCGCCCCAGCTCGTCGTGGTCGACGGCGGTCAGCCGCAGGTCGCGGCGGCCCGGCGCGCGCTGGACGAGCTGGGTATCGACGACATCGCCGTCTGCGGTCTCGCCAAGCGTCTGGAGGAGGTCTGGGTGCCCGGCGAGGACGACCCGGTGGTGCTGCCCCGCACCAGCGAGGGTCTCTATCTGCTCCAGCGCGTCCGCGACGAGGCGCACCGGTTCGCGATCACCTACCAGCGCACCAAGCGCGCCAAGCGCTTCCGCGCGAGCCCGCTGGACGACGTCCCCGGTCTCGGCGAGACCCGCAAACAGGCGCTCATCAAGCATTTCGGCTCGGTGAAGAAGCTGCGGTCCGCCACAATCGAGCAGATCCAGGAAGTGCCCGGGATAGGCCGGAAGACGGCCGAGACCATCGCCGTGGCTCTCGCCCAGGCGGCCCCGGCCGCGCCCGCCGTGAACACGGCGACCGGAGAGATCATTGAGGACGAGGAACCCGGCACGACGGGGGGTTCCTCGGGGGAGCCCGTGACCGCGGGCGTCCCGGACGAACGACGGGGGCAGGAGACATGACCGAGCACGACGCACAGCCCACGGCACAGCGAGATCAGGCGCCCGTGCGTGATCAGGCGCACAGCGGCACGGGTGAGGATGCCGTCCGGCACGACACCGGCCGGACGGACGCGGGCCGAACCGGCGCCGGACGGGACACCCGCCGGCCCGGCGCCGGCCAGGACGCCGGACAGGACACCGGCCAGAACAACGGAGCACAGGTGAGTACGGGCAGCGAGACAGCCGGGGTCCCCGAGGCGGCCATCCCCGAGCTGGTGATCATCTCCGGCATGTCCGGGGCCGGCCGGTCCACGGCCGCGAAGTGTCTGGAGGACCTCGGCTGGTTCGTCGTCGACAACCTCCCGCCCGCCCTCATCCCCACCATGGTGGAACTGGGAGCCCGTTCCCAGGGCAACGTGGCGCGGATCGCGGTCGTCGTGGACGTGCGCGGCCGGCGCTTCTTCGACAACCTGCGCGAGTCCCTCGCCGACCTGGACACCCGCGGCGTCACCCGGCGGATCGTCTTCCTCGAGTCCTCCGACGAGGCCCTGGTCCGCCGCTTCGAGTCGGTGCGCCGCCCGCACCCGCTCCAGGGCGACGGGCGCATCGTCGACGGCATCGCCGCCGAGCGGGAGCTGCTGCGCGAGCTGCGCGGCGACGCCGACCTGGTGATCGACACCTCCAGCCTCAACGTGCACGAGCTGCGCGCCAAGATGGACGCCCAGTTCGCCGGCGAGGAGGAGCCCGAACTGCGGGCGACCGTGATGTCCTTCGGCTTCAAGTACGGCCTCCCGGTCGACGCCGACCTGGTCGCGGACATGCGGTTCCTGCCCAACCCGCACTGGGTCCCGGAGCTGCGCCCCTACACCGGCCTCAACGAGGAGGTCGCCGCCTACGTCTTCAACCAGCCCGGCGCGAAGGAGTTCCTCGACCGGTACGCCGAACTGCTGCGGCTCATCGCGGCCGGCTACCGGCGCGAGGGCAAGCGGTATGTGACCATCGCCATCGGCTGTACCGGCGGCAAGCACCGCTCGGTCGCGATGTCGGAGAAGCTCGCCGCGCGCCTCGCGGCCGAGGGCGTGGAGACGGTGGTCGTGCACCGGGACATGGGACGGGAATGACGCAACGTACACCGCGGCTGAGCAGGCTGCGCCGGATGGTGCCCGACGCGCGTGCCGGCCGCCCGGCCGAGGCCCGTGGGGCGCGGCCCCGCCGGCGCGGCGCCCAGCCCAAGGTGGTCGCGCTCGGCGGCGGCATGGGCCTGTCCGCCTCGCTCGCCGCGCTGCGCCGGATCACCGGCGACCTCACCGCCGTCGTCACCGTGGCCGACGACGGCGGCTCCAGCGGCCGGCTCCGGGACGAGCTGGGCGTGCTGCCGCCCGGCGACCTGCGCAAGGCGCTGGCCGCGCTGTGCGGGGACGACGACTGGGGCCAGACCTGGGCCCGGGTCATCCAGCACCGCTTCCAGTCCCAGGGCGAGCTGCACGAGCACGCGGTCGGCAACCTGCTGATCGTCGCCCTGTGGGAGCAGCTCGGCGACCATGTGCAGGCCCTGGACCTGGTCGGCAAGCTGCTCGGCGCGCACGGACGCGTGCTGCCCATGTCGGCCGTGCCGCTGGAGCTGCAGGCCCTGGTCAAGGGGCATGACCCGGAGCGCCCGGACGACGTGGACACGGTGCGCGGGCAGGCCACCGTGGCCCTGACGCCCGGCGAGGTGCAGTCGGTGCACCTCGTGCCCAACGACCCGCCCGCCGTCCCCGAGGCCGTGGCGGCGGTCCTGGACGCGGACTGGGTGGTCCTCGGCCCCGGTTCCTGGTTCTCCTCGGTCATCCCGCACCTGCTCGTCCCCGAGCTGCTGGACGCCCTCACCGAGACCAAGGCGCGCCGGGTGCTCTCGCTGAACCTGGCGCCGCAGCCGGGAGAAACCGAGGGCTTCTCCCCGCAGCGTCATTTGGAGGTTTTGGGGCGACACGCCCCTAAACTCGCCCTGGACGTGGTGCTGGCCGACGTGGCCGCCGTGCCCGACCGCGACTCGCTCACCGAGGCCGCCGAGCGGCTGGGAGCCGCGGTCGAGCTGGCCCCGGTGGCCCGGACCGACGGAACACCCCGGCACGATCCGGAGCTGTTGGCCGCCGCGTACGACCGTATTTTTCGGATGCATGGAAGGATCGGCCCATGGCGATGACGGCAGCGGTGAAGGACGAGATCTCCCGGCTACCCGTCACCCGGACCTGCTGCAGGAAGGCGGAGGTCTCCGCCATCCTGCGGTTCGCCGGAGGCCTCCACCTGGTGAGCGGGCGCATCGTGATCGAGGCGGAGCTGGACACCGCGATGGCGGCGCGCCGGCTCAAGCGGGACATCCTGGAGATCTTCGGGCACAGCTCCGAGCTGATCGTGATGGCGCCCGGCGGCTTGCGCCGAGGCTCACGGTATGTCGTACGGGTCGTCGCGGGCGGTGACCAGCTGGCCCGGCAGACGGGTCTCGTGGACGGCAGAGGCCGCCCGATCCGCGGTCTGCCCCCGCAGGTGGTCTCGGGGGCCACCTGCGACGCTGAGGCGGCCTGGCGCGGGGCCTTCCTGGCGCACGGCTCGCTGACCGAGCCCGGCCGTTCCTCGTCCCTGGAGGTCACCTGCCCGGGCCCGGAGGCGGCGCTCGCGCTGGTCGGTGCCGCCCGCAGGCTGTCGATCGCCGCGAAGGCCCGCGAGGTGCGCGGAGTGGACCGGGTGGTCGTCCGGGACGGTGACGCGATCGGTGCCCTGCTCACCCGGCTGGGTGCGCACGAGTCGGTGCTGGCGTGGGAGGAGCGCCGGATGCGCCGCGAGGTGCGGGCCACGGCCAACCGGCTGGCCAACTTCGACGACGCCAACCTGCGCCGTTCGGCCCGTGCCGCCGTGGCCGCCGGGGCCCGGGTCCAGCGCGCGCTGGAGATCCTGGGCGACGAGGTGCCCGAGCACCTGGCCGCGGCGGGGCGGCTGCGCATGGAGCACAAGCAGGCCTCCCTGGAGGAGCTGGGCGCGCTCGCCGATCCGCCGCTGACGAAGGACGCGGTCGCCGGCCGTATCCGCCGGCTGCTGGCCATGGCCGACAAGCGCGCGGCCGATCTGGGCATCCCGGGCACGGAGGCCAACCTCAGCGAGGAGCTGGCGGACAACCTGGCCGGCTGACCGGACGACGCGTCACACGGGCCGGTGCCGACGGCCGTTCGGGTGGTCGGCACCGGCTTTTGCGTGTCCTTGTGGCCGTCTTGACTGGATCATGAAGTGACATGAGCCTGGCAACCTGTTCGTCGCTGTGGCGGACCACCGCTAGGGGGGTTCATGAGACACAGAGCGAGATCGATCCTCGCTGTCGGCGCGCTTCTGATCGGCGGAGCGAGCCTCGCACCCATCGCCCGGGCACAGAACGCAGGCCCGGTGCCGTCCGG
Organism: Streptomyces sp. NPDC047841; assembly: GCF_040704085.1. Taxonomy (NCBI): domain Bacteria; kingdom Bacillati; phylum Actinomycetota; class Actinomycetes; order Kitasatosporales; family Streptomycetaceae; genus Streptomyces; species Streptomyces sp. NPDC047841. The sequence goes on along the minus strand of NZ_JBEYRP010000010.1, from coordinate 112,630 downwards.
GCCGGAAGAGGTCAGGGTCTACCGCGCCGAGGTCACCAGGCAGCAGGTACCCCTGCTGCTCAAGGCCGGCCAGGACGGCCAGGAGCTCGGGGAGCAGGTGAGCGGACGCGGCCGGACCGAGGTCGAGGTCTACCTCACCGGCAGGCAGGCGGCGCACCTGCGCGAGCAGGGCGTCGGCCTCACCGAGCACGCGCTCTCGGCCAAGGCGCAGGCCAGGGTCGAGGACGCCGGCCAGGGCGTGTTCCGCCCGTACAGCGGACGCGGCGGGCTGAAGGAGGAGATCCTCCGGACCGCCCAGGCCCACCCCGGCCTCACCAAGGTCGAGTCCATCGGCAGGACCCTGGGCGGTCAGGACATCCTCGCGCTCAAACTGACCAGGAACGCGGGGAAGGCGAAGGACGGCTCCCGACCCGCCGTGCTCTACATGTCCAACCAGCACGCGCGTGAGTGGATCACGCCGGAGATGACCCGGCGCCTGATGCACTACTACCTGGACCGCTACACGACCGACCGGCGCGTCAAGAAGATCGTCGACACGACCGAGCTGTGGTTCGTCCTGTCGGCCAACCCGGACGGCTACGACTACACCTTCAAGGACTCCGGCACCCGCCTGTGGCGCAAGAACCTGCGCGACGTCAACGGCGACGGGGTCATCAGCACGGGCGACGGCGTCGACCTCAACCGCAACTTCCCCTACAAGTGGGGCTACGACGACGAGGGTTCGTCGCCCAACCCCACCAGCCAGACCTACCGCGGCGCCGGCCCGGGCTCCGAGCCCGAGACCAAGGCCCTCGACGCCTTCGAGAAGCGCGTCGGCTTCCGGTACGGCATCAACTACCACTCCGCCGCCGAACTCCTCCTCTACGGCGTCGGCTGGCAGGTGGCCACCCCGACCCCCGACGACGTCCTCTACAAGGCGCTCGCCGGCACCCCGGGCAACTCCGCCGTCCCGGGCTACCACCCGCAGGTCTCCTCGGAGCTGTACACCACCAACGGCGAGGCGGACGGCCACGCGTCGAACGTCAACGGGATGGCGATGTTCACCCCGGAGATGTCGACCTGTCAGACCGCGTCGGACGCCGACCCGGACGACGCCTGGAAGAGCCAGGACTGCCAGTCCGTCTTCAACTTCCCCGACGACGAGAAGCTGATCCAGCAGGAGTTCGCCAAGAACGTCCCGTTCGCGCTCTCCGTCGCCGAGACCGCCGTGCACCCCGACGAGCCGGTCTCCTCGGTCGGTCTGAGCGCCGCCGACTTCACCCCGGCCGCGTTCTCCACGTCGTACTCCCGCGGCGCGGACCAGGAGGTCTCGGTCGTCGTGCGCAAGGCGCTCCGGGACAAGCGGCTCAGGTACCGCGTCAACGGCGGCCGTACGCGCGACCGGGCGCTGAAGCACTGGAAGGGCGGAGAGACGTACGGCGGTGAGGACGACCTCTACTTCGACGAGTACCGGGCGAAGGTGCGGGACGGCGAGCCCGGCGACAAGGTCGAGGTGTGGTTCACCGGCCGGACCGGGCGCGGGAAGAAGGTCTCCAGCACCCACTTCACCTACACCGTCGCGAAGCGGGCGACGGCCGACACCCTGGTGGTCGCCGAGGAGGGCACGGCCGCCGCGCGGGCGCGGACGTACGTGGACGCGCTGAAGGGCGCCGGGCACCGGGCGCTGGTGTGGGACGTGGCCACGCAGGGCGCCCCGGACGCGCTCGGCGTGCTGGGGCACTTCCGGACGGTCGTCCACTACTCCGGCGCGGGCGGCCCCGCCAACGCCACCCAGCTCCAGCTGCGCGCCTACCTCAACGAGGGCGGCAGGCTGGTCGAGGCCGGCGAGCTGGCCGGCGGCAGCGTCGACCTAGGCGACGGCACCCTGTCCGACGACTTCAGCCAGTACTACCTGGGCGCCTACAGCCGTACGTCGACCAAGGGGGCCACCGGTTTCACCGGCTCCGGCGCGCTCGACGGCTTCACCGGGGCCCTCGGCGACGCGCCCGGCAACCCGCTCGACAAGGCCGGCACCTACGGCGTCACCTCCGACGAGCTGCCGGTCGCAACCCACCCGCAGTTCAAGAGCGCGGGCGCGGGCACCTTCGCGGGCACCGTCAACCCGTACGGTCCGTACACCGGCGCCTCGATGGCCGCCGCCGTGCACACCGACGACGCCTACAAGCGCCTCTCCCGCACCGTCGACCTCACCGGGGTCACCGCCGCCGACAAGCCGGCCCTGACCACCCGGCTGCTGTGGGACACCGAGCCCGGCTACGACCACGCGGTGTTCGAGGCGCACACCGCCGGCGCGGACGACTGGACGACCCTGCCGGAGACCGGCGGGGCCACGCAGGCGGCCGTGCCGGAGGACTGCGGGGCCGGCTTCCTGATCGGTGAGCACCCGTGGCTGAAGCACTACCTGACGCTCACGGGCAACACCTGCACCGCGACCGGCACCACCGGCGCGTGGCACAGCCTCACCGGCAGCTCCGGCGGCTGGCGGCAGGTGAGCTTCGACCTGAGCGCGTACGCCGGGAAGTCCGTCGAGATCTCCATCAGCTACATCACCGACCCCGGCAGCGGCGGGCACGGTGTCCTCGCCGACGACGCCTCGCTGGTCGTCGGCGGCACGGCACGGGAGACCGAGGGCTTCGAGTCACCCCTCGGCGCTTGGAAGGCGGCCGGACCACCCGCCGGCAGCCCGGCGGTGCTGAAGGACTGGACGCGCACGGGAACCCTGTTCCAGACGTACGGAGCGGTCACCACGGACGACACCGTGCTGCTCGGTTTCGGGCTGGAACAGGTGCCGTCGGCGGCCGATCGGACGGCGCTGCTGCGCAAGGCGTTCGACTCGCTCGACAGGTGAGCGCGCCCCCCTCTCAGGGGTGCGCGCGAGGGGTGCGCATCAAGTGAGCCGACCCGCTCACGAACGAGTGAAAACGGCGTCGGAAGCGCCCCGCGTTCCGTAGCAAATACGGGTGAATCCATTGCCGATCCGAGGCGGTCCGTACCCCTACTGACAGGTACGGACCGCCTGCCCGTGTATGGGACATCTCGATGTCACCTCGGGGCCCGCAGAGAGGTAGGGTCGGTGGTGGTCGGGGACATCCCAAACAGAGCTCGCCGGCACCGCATGGCCGGCGTACCAACGAGGAGATCGGTTCGTGACGATCCGCGTAGGCATCAACGGCTTCGGCCGCATCGGGCGTAACTACTTCCGCGCGCTGCTGGAGCAGGGAGCGGACATCGAGGTCGTGGCTGTCAACGACCTGGGTGACACCGCGACCACCGCTCACCTGCTCAAGTACGACACGATCCTGGGCCGCCTCAAGCAGGAGGTCACCCACACCGCCGACACCATCACGGTCGACGGCCACACCATCAAGGTGCTGTCCGAGCGCAACCCGGCCGACATTCCGTGGGGCGACCTGGGCGTCGACATCGTCATCGAGTCGACCGGCATCTTCACCAAGAAGGAAGACGCCGCCAAGCACATCGCCGGCGGCGCGAAGAAGGTCCTCATCTCGGCTCCGGCCAAGGACGAGGACATCACCATCGTGATGGGCGTCAACCAGGACAAGTACGACGCGGCGAACCACCACGTCATCTCCAACGCCTCCTGCACCACCAACTGTGTGGCGCCGATGGCGAAGGTCCTCGACGAGAACTTCGGCATCGTCCGGGGTCTGATGACCACGGTGCACGCGTACACGAACGACCAGCGCATCCTGGACTTCCCGCACAAGGACCTGCGCCGCGCCCGTGCCGCCGCCGAGAACATCATCCCGACCACCACTGGTGCCGCCAAGGCCACCGCCCTGGTCCTGCCGCAGCTCAAGGGCAAGCTGGACGGCATCGCCATGCGCGTCCCGGTCCCGACCGGCTCCGTCACCGACCTGGTCGTGGAGCTGGGCCGCGAGGTCACCAAGGAAGAGGTCAACGCCGCCTTCCAGAAGGCCGCCGAGGGTGAGCTGAAGGGCCTCCTCGACTACACGGAGGACCCGATCGTCTCCTCCGACATCGTCAACGCCCCGGCCTCCTGCACCTTCGACTCCTCCCTGACCATGGTCCAGGAGGGCAAGAACGTGAAGGTCATCGGCTGGTACGACAACGAGTGGGGCTACTCCAACCGCCTCGTCGACCTCACGGTCTTCGTCGGCAACCAGCTCTGATCGCCGAAGCAGGACCCCGAAGTGGGAGCAGGGCCCGTGCAGCGCACCGCCGCGCTGTCCGGGCCCTGTCCCACGTACTGACCACGTCCTTTTACGATCAGGTGCACCACGAGCCCTCCTGTAGGAGTCCACTCCCATGAAGACGATCGACGAACTTCTCGCCGACGGCGTGAGCGGCAAGCGGGTCTTCGTCCGCGCCGACCTCAACGTGCCGCTCGCCGACGGGACGATCACCGACGACGGCCGCATCCGCGCCGTGCTGCCCACCGTCAAGGCCCTCGCGGACGCGGGCGCCAAGGTGATCGTCGCCTCGCACCTGGGCCGCCCCAAGGGTGCCCCGGACCCCGCCTTCTCGCTGCTGCCCGCCGCCGAGCGCCTCGGTGAACTGCTCGGCGCCCCGGTCGCCTTCGCCCAGGACACCGTCGGTCCCGCCGCCCACGACGCCGTCGACGGCCTCCAGCCCGGCCAGGTCGCGGTCATCGAGAACCTGCGCTTCAACCCCGGCGAGACGTCCAAGGACGACACCGAGCGCGGTGAGTTCGCCGACCGGCTGGCCGCCCTCGCCGACGTCTACGTCGGTGACGGCTTCGGCGCCGTGCACCGCCGGCACGCCTCCGTCTACGACCTCCCGGCCCGGCTGCCGCACTACGCCGGCTACCTGATCGCCACCGAGGTCGGCGTCCTGAAGAAGCTCACCGAGGACGTCAAGCGGCCCTACGTCGTCGCGCTCGGCGGCGCCAAGGTCTCCGACAAGCTCGCCGTCATCGACCAGCTGCTCGGCAAGGCCGACCGGCTCCTGATCGGCGGCGGCATGGCCTACACCTTCCTCAAGGCCAAGGGCTACGAGGTCGGCATCTCCCTCCTCCAGGAGGACCAGGTCCCGGTCGTCGCGGAGTACATGGAGCGCGCCGAGAAGCAGGGCGTCGAGCTGTTGCTCCCCGTCGACGTCGTGGTCTCCCGGACCTTCCCGGACCTGAAGACCAAGGCGCCCACCGAGAACACCGTGGTCGACGCGGACAAGATCCCCGCCGACCAGGAGGGCCTGGACATCGGCCCGAGGACCCGAGAGCTCTACGCCTCGAAGCTCGCCGACGCCGCAACCGTCTTCTGGAACGGTCCCATGGGCGTCTTCGAGCACCCCGACTACGCCGAGGGCACCAAGACGGTCGCCCAGGCACTCGTCGACACGGACGGCTTCACCGTCGTCGGCGGCGGTGACTCCGCCGCGGCCGTGCGCACGCTCGGCTTCGACGAGAACGCATTCGGCCACATCTCGACCGGTGGCGGCGCCTCCCTCGAATACCTCGAGGGCAAGACGCTCCCCGGCCTCGCCGCACTGGAGGACTGACCCTTGAGCACGCGCACGCCGCTGATGGCGGGCAACTGGAAGATGAACCTCAACCACCTGGAGGCCATCGCACACGTCCAGAAGCTCGCGTTCGCCCTGGCCGACAAGGACTACGACGCCGTCGAGGTCGCCGTCCTGCCGCCCTTCACCGACCTGCGCTCCGTGCAGACCCTGGTCGACGGCGACAAGCTCAAGATCAAGTACGGCGCCCAGGACATCTCCCCGCACGACTCCGGCGCCTACACGGGCGAGATCTCCGGCCCGATGCTGGCCAAGCTGAAGTGCACTTACGTGGCGATCGGCCACTCCGAGCGGCGCCAGTACCACAACGAGACCGACGAGCTGGTCAACGCCAAGGTCAAGGCCGCGTACAAGCACGGCCTCACCCCGATCCTGTGCGTCGGCGAGGAGCTGGACGTCCGCGAGGCGGGCGACCACGTCAGCCACACCCTCGCCCAGGTCGAGGGCGGTCTGAAGGACCTGCCGGCCGAGCAGGCCGGGACGATCGTGATCGCCTACGAGCCGGTGTGGGCCATCGGCACCGGCAAGGTCTGCGGAGCCGGGGACGCCCAGGAGGTCTGCGCCGCCATCCGCGCCAAGATCGCCGAGCTGTACTCCCAGGACGTGGCCGACCAGGTCCGCATCCAGTACGGCGGCTCCGTGAAGTCGGGCAACGTCGCCGAGATCATGGGGCAGGCCGACATCGACGGCGCCCTGGTCGGCGGTGCCTCGCTGGACGCCGACGAGTTCGTCAAGATCGTGCGTTTCCGCGACCAGTGATCACGTCCGTGAGTAGGCGGTAGCGGCGATACGTCGTACTCTTGCGGGGGCACAGCCGGGTGCTGTGCCCCCGTCGTCCATCCGAGTCCGAGGAAGTTGGTCCAGCCGTGGTTTTGGGGTTCTCGATCGCCCTGATCATCTTCAGCCTGCTGCTGATGCTGCTGGTGCTGATGCACAAGGGAAAGGGCGGCGGCCTCTCCGACATGTTCGGTGGCGGCATGCAGTCCTCCGTCGGCGGCTCCTCGGTCGCCGAGCGCAACCTCGACCGGATCACCATCGTGGTCGGCCTGCTGTGGTTCGCGTGCATCATCGTCCTCGGCATGCTGATCAAGACGAACAGCTGACACGCGAGCAGTACATTCCGCACGTAAAGCCCCATGTTCGGTACGCGCTCCTGAGCGCGGCCTATCATGGGGCTTGCGTCTTTGTGTGGGGGCCGGTAACTCCAATCACTGGACGCGCGTTGGGCCTTACGTAGACTGAGGCGCTCGCGGCGAAGCGAAACGCCGACTCGCTTCGCGGCACCATCACGCAGGGAGTTACGACCGTGGCAAGTGGCAACGCGATCCGAGGAAGCCGGGTCGGGGCGGGGCCGATGGGCGAGGCCGAGCGCGGCGAGTCCGCGCCGCGTCTGCGCATCTCCTTCTGGTGCTCCAACGGGCACGAGACGCAGCCCAGCTTCGCCAGCGACGCGCAGGTGCCCGAGACCTGGGACTGCCCGCGCTGCGGCTTCCCGGCCGGCCAGGACCGGGACAACCCGCCGGACCCGCCGCGCACCGAGCCGTACAAGACGCACCTGGCGTACGTGCGGGAGCGGCGCAGCGACGCGGACGGCGAGGCGATCCTCGCCGAGGCGCTCGCCAAACTGCGCGGCGAGATCTAGGAGTTGTGACCGGCCGGGTGCCCGCGGGCGCCTGGCCGGAGCCGTTCCCGCCCCGCCGCGGACGGCCCGTTGTCAGTGGTGCCCTCTACGGTGTGCTCATCGGTGCATCGTGAGGGGGCGGGCATGGCTGCGGTCGGGACGGCGAGCAGGGGGGCACCCGCCTGGCGCGGGGGATTCGGCCGGCTGTGGACGGCGGCCGTGGTCTCCCGGTTCGGTGACGCGTTGCGCACGACCGCGCTGCCGTTGCTGGCCGTGAGCCTCACCGACGAGCCCCTCGTCATCGCCTCCGTCACCGCCTCCGTCACCGCCTGCGGCTATCTGCCCTGGCTGCTGTTCGGGCTGTTCGGCGGTGCCGTGGCGGACCGCGTCGACCAGCGGCGGGCGATGTGGCTCGTGGACACGGTGCGGGGTCTGCTCGTCGCCGGTTTCGCCCTCGCCGTGGGCCTCGGGCACGCCGCCGTCCCCCTGCTGATCGCCCTCGCCTTCTCCCTCACCGCGCTCCAGACGCTCTTCGACAACGCCTCCACGGCCCTGTTGCCCTCCCTGGTGGAGCGGGAGGCCCTGGGCGGCGCGAACGCCCGGCTGATGACGGGTCAGCAACTCGCGGGCGGACTGCTCGCGGGCCCGTTCGTGCCGCTGTTGCTGGCGGCCGGGGCGTTCATGCCGTTCGCGGCGGACGCGGGCACGTACCTGGTGGCCGCCGCGCTGGTGGCGTCCCTGCGGATACGGCCGCCGGAGCGGGAGCCCCGCCCGGCCGGGAGCACCCTGCGCACGGAGATCGGGGAGGGCCTGCGCGCGCTGTGGCACGACCGGGTGCTCCGTGCGGTGTGCGCGGCCACACTGCTGTGCAACATCGGGATGGGCGCCCTGATCGCCACGCTGACCCTGCACGTCACCCGTTGGCTGCACGCGGGCGGCACCGGCTACGTCGCCGCCATGACGGCGTACTCGGCCGGCAGCCTGGCCGGCGGTCTCGTCGCCCAGCGGATCGCCCGCCGCACCGGCCGGGTGCGGGCCCTGCTGCTCGGCGGCACGCTCCAGACGGGGTCGCTGCTGCTCATCGGCTCCGTGCGGCACGTCGCCGCCCTGGTCGCCGGGATGCTGATGCTCGGTGCGATGACCATGGTCTGGAACGTCAACCAGGTCACCCTGATGCAGCAGCGCAGCCCCGAGTCCATGGTGGGCCGCATCGCCTCGGCCTTCCGTACGTCCTCCACCTCCGGTGCCCCGCTCGGCGCGTTCCTCGGCGGGGCCGTGGCCGGGCTGTACGGCCTCAACGCCCCCGCCCTGCTCGCGGCCGTCCTGTTCGCCGCGGCCGTCCTCGCGCTGATACCGAAACGCGAGCCGGACGTTTCCGTCGCTGCCCGCGCGGACAGCGTCTCCACCGCTCGTCCCGCGCGCTGATCAATTAGGTTGGAACGGCTGGGACAGGCACGAAAGAAGGCGGAAGTCGGACATGAACGCAGACGGCCGTACCAGGCTCAACCAGACGCCCGAGTGGACCGCTCTCGCCAAGCACCGGGAGGAGCTGGCGGACACCCATCTCAGGGACCTGTTCGCCGCCGATCCGGCGCGCGGCACCGGGTACACGCTCCAGGTCGGCGACCTGTACATCGACTACTCGAAGCACCTGGTCACCGACGAGACCCTGCGCCTGCTGCGCGAGCTGGCCGCGGCGACGGACGTCTTCGGCCTCAGGGACGCCATGTTCCGTGGCGAGAAGATCAACGTCACCGAGAACCGGGCCGTGCTGCACACCGCGCTGCGCGCCCGGCGCGACGCGGTGGTCGAGGTCGACGGCGAGAACGTGGTCCCGGCCGTGCACGCCGTGCTCGACAAGATGGCCGGGTTCGCCGAGCGGGTCCGCTCGGGCGAGTGGACCGGCCACACCGGCAAGCGCATCAAGAACGTGATCAACATCGGCATCGGCGGCTCGGACCTCGGGCCCGCGATGGCCTACGAGGTGCTGCGCTGCTTCGCCGACCGCGACCTCACGGTCCGCTTCGTCTCCAACGTGGACGGCGCCGACCTGCACGAGGCCACCCGGGACCTCGACCCGGCGGAGACGCTGTTCATCGTCGCCTCCAAGACCTTCACCACCATCGAGACCATCACCAACGCCACCTCGGCGCGGAAGTGGCTGCTGGCCGCGCTCGGCGACCAGTCCGCCGTGGCCAGGCACTTCGTCGCCCTGTCCACGAACGCCGAGAAGGTCGCCCAGTTCGGCATCGACACGGCCAACATGTTCGAGTTCTGGGACTGGGTCGGCGGGCGGTACTCGTACGACTCCGCGATCGGGCTCTCCCTGATGATCGCCATCGGCCCGGACCGGTTCCGTGAGATGCTGGACGGCTTCCGGATCGTCGACGACCACTTCCGCACCGCGCCGGCCGAGGACAACGTCCCGCTGCTGCTGGGGCTGTTGGGTATCTGGTACGACAACTTCCACGACGCCCAGTCGCACGCCGTGCTCCCGTACAGCCACTACCTCTCCAGGTTCACCGCGTACCTCCAGCAGCTGGACATGGAGTCCAACGGCAAGTACGTCGCCCGCGACGGCAAGCAGGTGGAGTGGCAGACCGGGCCGGTCGTGTGGGGCACGCCCGGCACCAACGGCCAGCACGCCTACTACCAGTTGATCCACCAGGGCACCAAGCTGATCCCGGCCGACTTCATCGGCTTCGCCCGGCCGGTCGCCGAGCTGAGCGGGGAACTCAAGGCCCAGCACGACCTGCTGATGGCCAACTTCTTCGCCCAGACCCAGGCGCTGGCCTTCGGCAAGACCGCCGAGGAGGTCCGTGCGGAGGGGGTGCCCGAGGAGCTGGTCCCGCACAAGACCTTCCAGGGCGACCGGCCGACCACGACGATCCTCGCCCGTGAGCTGACCCCGTCCGTCCTCGGCCAGCTCGTCGCCCTCTACGAGCACAAGGTGTTCGTGCAGGGCGCGGTGTGGAACATCGACTCCTTCGACCAGTGGGGCGTGGAGCTGGGCAAGGTGCTCGCCAAGCGCGTCGAGCCCGCGCTCACCGAGGGCGCCGACGTGCCCGGCCTGGACGCGTCGACGAAGGCACTGGTCGCCAAGTACCGGGAGCTGCGCGGCCGGAGCTGATCCGCGGCCGGAGCGGGCCCCGGCCGGAGCCGGTCCCGGCCGGGGCCCGTGGCGGCGATGTCCCCGCGCGCCTGGCCGCGCCCGTCCCCTAGGGTTCGGCTGGACCAGGGGAGGGGTGGCGCATGGTGCGCAGGGTGTTGGCCACGGCGGTCGCGGTGGCCGTGGCGGGAGTGGCGGCGGTGGGCTGCGACAGCGGACAGGAGCCGGCCGGGTCCAAGGACGGCCGGCCGCACCCCACGGCGACGGCGACGGCGAGGGCCGTACCGTACACCGGGCCGGCGGACATGCCGGAGCGGCTGGGGAACGACGGCACGACCATCATGGTCGGGGACGAGGCCGCCCCGCTGACCGTGCACCTGTACGAGGATCCGCGGTGCCCGGTGTGCGAGAGGTTCGAGACCACCGGTGGTGCGCCCCGGCTGCGCGAGGCGACCGTCCGGCGTGAGGTGAAGACCCAGTACACCCTCGCCTCCTTCCTGGACGCCCGGCTCGGCGGCACGGGGTCGCGCAAGGCGGTCAACGCCCTGCGGGCCGCGCTGGACAAGGGGAAGTTCGCCGAATACCACGACGTGCTCTACGCCCACCAGCCCGCCGAGAGCGTGGACGGGTTCACCGACACCTACCTGCTCAAGCTGGCGGGGCGGGTCCCGGGGCTGCGCGGACCGGACTTCGACTCGGCCGTCCGGACCATGAAGTACCGGACGTTCGTGACCAACAGCGAGGACGCGTACGAGAGGGCGGGCGGGCCGCGGGATCCCGAGGGCCCCGGCACCCCCACCGCCGAGATCAACGACGTACGCATCCCGGTGCGGTACAACGGCCTGCTGTTCGACGGGACGGCTTTCGGCAGCCTGCTGAAGAAGATCCGCGAAGACCCGGGAAGCTGGCGAGCCGCGTCCCCCTGAGCCGGCTGACGCTCCTGGGCCGGCTCAGGCCACCGCGCTCAGCGTGTCCGCGAGGCGCCGGCGGGCCGCGCGGGACGCGGGCAAGGCGGCCAGGGCCGCCGCCCCCACAACGGCGGCCGAGCCCAACAGGAGAAGCAGGCCGGGGGAGGGGGACTGGGCGATCCCGGCGCCGATGCCGCTGGAGCCGCCCTGGGCGTCGATCAGCCGGCGGGCCAGCGGCAGCCCCAGCGCCGTACCGGTGACGACCGCCGCGAGGGCCGTGCAGCTCGTCGCCGTGACGGTGATCGCGGTGATCTGCCGTGGCGACATGCCGATCGCCCGGAGCGCCAGTACGTCCCGCTCACCCTCGCGGACGCTGCCGCCGATCGCGGTGAGCAGTTCCACCAGCCCGATCAGCGCCAGGACGGCGATCAGTCCGGCGACGACTCCGCGCAGCGGGGACAGTCCGTCGGCGGGGTTCGCCACGGCGTGCACCTCCAGGTGGCCGTGGCCGGCCGAGGCGAGCGCGGCGGCCACGCGGCGTCGGTCCGCACCCGGGCGCAGCCGCAGCTCGTAGAAGGCCGGGGACAGCTCCGGGTCGTTCTCCCGGAGGGTGTCCAGGGAGGTGGTGACGACCCGGCCGGCGTTGCGCGGTTCCAGGGCGCGGCCCACGATGTGCAGGATCTGCGGCCGGTCGCCCACCGTCATGCGCACCCAGTCGCCGACCCGCGCGTCCAGCAGGTCGAGCAGGCCCTGGCCGGCCACCGCCTCGTCCGGACCGCGGGCGGCGCGGCCCTCGGCGAGGGCGTAGGGGTAGGGCTCGGCGCGGGTGCCGACGCCGCGCAGGGCGATGGTCCCGGTCTGGCCGGGGACCAGCGCGGCCACCTCGACGCCCGGATAGGCGGCGGCGACCCGGGGGTCGTGCGCCAGCACGCCGCGTACGCCGGAGGCGTCCAGGGCGCCGTCCGAGCGGACCGTGAGCGCCGTCGGCAGGCCCACCCGCTCGGGGCTGCTGTGGAGGCGGTCGATCGTGGTCCAGGCGCTGAGCGCCACCACGATCAGCAGCAGCGGCAGCGTCAGCCGGGCCACGGTGGCCAGTGACCGGCCGCGCCCCGCGAACGCCTTGTGGCAGCCGAGGACCAGCGCGGCCGGCAGCCGCAGCCCCAGCGCCCGCCGGGCCGCCCCGCTCAGCCGCCCGCCCGCCGGCGCGGCCGGGCGCGGCACCGGGACCGGCGGCACCCGGCCCGCCCGCCAGGCCGCGAGCCCCGTGGTCAGACCGATGAACAGCACCGCCCCCGCGGGCACCGCGCACAGCGCCAGGGTGTGCCCGGGCAGCCCCTGCCACACACCCACCGCGTCCCCGAGCCGCCCCGGGACCCGGTTGCCCAGCCCCTCGGTGAGCGCGGCCGCGGCAACCGCGCCGAGCAGCGCGTACGCCAGGTGCTGGAGCAGGAAGATCCGTACGACCTGGCCGGGTGTGAAGCCGATCGCCTTCAGCACCGACAGGTCCCGCAGGTGCCCGCGGATGCGGGTCGCGATGGCGCCGTGCACCGCGAACCCGGCGGCGGCGAGGGCACCCAGGCCGAACAGCCCGAGCACCTGGCCGAGCAGCCGGTTGTCGCCCTGTGCCTCGGCGCGGGCCTGCTGCCAGGTGGAGACCTCGCCGACCGCGCCGGCGCCCAGCACGGTGACGGCCCGCTGGACGGCGTAGTCGGTGTCGGAGGGGTCGCCGAGCCGCAGCCCGATGACCTGCCCGGCCGGGGCCCGCACGGCGGACGGCAGCGCCCACAGCAGACCGGGCTGCTCGCCGGGGCGGTACGGGGGTTCGGCGCTGTCCGCGATGCCCTCGACGGTGAGCGTGCGCGCCGTGCCGGGCAGGGTCAGGGTGTCGCCCGGCTCGGCCAGCAGGGCCCGCGCCAGGCTGCTCTCCAGCACCACGCCGTCCGGCGCCGCCGGGTCCAGCCAGTGCCCGGAGGTGAGCAGGGGCCGGCCCACGGAGGGCAGGTCGGGAGTGGCGCGCAGTTCGACGGAGGCGCGGGTGCCGCGGACGGCGACGGTGGCGGACTCGGCACGGTAGGGGCCGGCGACGGAGGTGACCCCGTCCAGCCGGGCCAGCGCGCGGGCGTCGGCGGACGGCACGGTGTGCAGCCAGACGTGGGCGCCGTGCGCCTCGGCGAAGGTGCGCTGCCAGGGGTTCGTGGCGTAGCCGAACAGGGCGGCGGCGAGCAGCAGCGAGGCGACGATGCCCGCGGTGGCCAGCACCAGGAACAGCGCCTCGCCGCGGTGGGTGCGCAGGTCGGAGTGGGCCCAGCGCAGGGTGGCCCGCACATCCCTCAGGTCCAGCACGCTCAGTCCCTCAGCTCCAGCACGCCGGATATGCCGCTGCGCCGGGGCGGCGGCGCGCCGTCCAGGGCCGCGTCGTCGGCGATGCGGCCGTCGAAGAAGCTGATCACGCGGTCGGCGGCGCTGGCCAGCCGGGCGTCGTGGGTGACCAGCACGATGGTCTGGCCGCGCCCGTGGAAGCGGGACAGCAGCCGCATCACCTCGCGGGTGCCCTTGCTGTCCAGGCTGCCGGCCGGCTCGTCCGCGAGCAGCAGCGGCGGATGGTTGACCAGCGCCCGGGCGAGCGCGACCCGCTGCTGCTCGCCGCCGGACAGCTCGCCCGGCATGCTGCGCTCCTTGCCCTCCAGGCCCAGCTCGGCGAGCAGCGCCTCCCGCTCGGCGCGGGCCTTCTTCGGCGCGACACCGGCCAGCAGCGCGGGCAGCTCCACGTTGTCGGCGACCGACAGGTTCGAGACCAGGTTGAAGAACTGGAAGACGATCCCGATGGCCTTCCTGCGCTCCACGGCCCAGCGGGCCTCGCTGAAGGAGTCCGTGCACCGGCCGTCGAGCCAGACGCTGCCCTCGTCCGGCCGCTGGAGCCCGCCGAGCAGGTGCAGCAGCGTGGACTTGCCCGCGCCGGACGGCCCGGTGACCGCGACGAACTCGCCGCGGGCCACGGCGAGGTCGACCCCGCGCACGGCGTGCGCGGGCGCGCCCTCGCCGTAGTGGGTCTTCACCAGCCTCTCGGCGCGCAGCACCGGAGCGTGCCCGTCACTCACTCCAGACCCTCCAGTTCCTCCTGGCACCGCTCCAGCCAGTCGAGGTCGGCCTGGAGGTGCAGCATCGCGCCCTCGATCAGCAGCTGGGCGATTCGGTTGTCCCGGCTCTCGGCCGCGGCCAGTCTCGACAGGTTGCGCATGGTGGTGAGGTACTGGCGCCGCTGCCGGTTGATGAGGGCGATCTGGTCGGCGAGACCGGTCTGCGGGGCGAGGGCGAGCTTCATGAAGAACTCGTCCCGCACCCGCGGCTCGTCCTCGGTCTCCTCGAACCAGGCGAGCAGCGCCTCGCGCCCGGCGTCGGTGAGGTGGTAGACCTTCTTGTTCGGCCGGCTGGACTGCTCGACGTCCTCGCCCTCGATCAGCCCGGACTTCTCCAGACGGCCGAGGGTGACGTAGATCTGGCCGACGTTCGGCTGAGGGTACGCGGCGCCCAGCAGTTGCTCAAGGCCCTGCTTCAGCTCGTAGCCGTGGGCCGGGCCGCGGGCGAGGAGTGCCAGGAGGGGCAGGCGCACTCGTGCTGTCCTCCTGTCTGCTCCATGTGCTCCAGGCCCTAGTATCGCGCATACCTAACAGGTATACATGGCCTCTGTCCCCGGGCGAGGGTGCCCGTGGTGCCGGTGTACAGGGAGGAACCTATGCGGTGGATGCGCGCCGCCGGTAGGGGCCTTCTCGTTCTCGTCGTGGTCATGGCCGGGTATGTGGCCTCCGGAGCCCGCGCCGACGAGGGCGCGGGAGGCGGCCGGGGCCCGCTCACGCTGGCCACCGCGGGTGACCTCACCGGCTATCTCGGCCCGCTGCTCCAGGGCTGGAACCGCACCCACCCCGGCGAGATGGTCACCCTGGTCGAGCTGCCGGACTCCGCCGACGAGACGCACGCGCAGATGACGACCGACCTGCGCGGCGGCGACCGGGGCCGGTTCGACGTCCTCAACATCGACGTCGACTGGACCTCCGAGTTCGCGGCGGCCGGCTGGATCCGCCCGCTGCCCCGCGACCGCTTCTCGCTGGCCGGCTTCCTGCCGCCGGTCGTGGACACGGCGACCTACGAGGGACGGCTGTACGCGGTCCCGTACGTCACGAACGCCGGACTCCTGCTGTACCGCAAGGACATCCTCGACCAGGAGGGGGTGTCCCCGCCGCGCACCTGGGCCGAGCTGGAGCACGACGCGAGGACCATCGCGCCGAAGTACGGACTCGGCGGCTACGCGGGCCAGTTCCTGCCCTACGAGGGCCTCACCGTGAACGCGGCCGAGGCCGTGTACTCGGCGGGCGGCACCATCCTCGGCGGCGAGGGCACCCGCGTCACCGTCGACTCGGCCGCCGCCCGCGAGGGCATCGGCTTCCTCGCCCGCGGCATCCGCGAGGGCTGGATCCCGAGGCAGGCGCTGACGTACAAGGAGGAGGAGTCCAAACAGGCCTTCCAGGACGGAAGGCTGCTCTTCCTGCGCAACTGGCCCTACGCCTACGCCGTCGCCTCCGCCCCGGGTTCCAGGGTCGCCGGGAAGATCGGCGCCGTGCCGCTGCCGGGGCCGGACGGGCCGGGGACGAGCGTCCTCGGCGGCTCCAACCTCGCGGTCAACACCCACGCCCGGCACCCGGACTCCGCCGCGCGCCTGATCGCCTACCTCACCAGCGCGCCCGTGCAGCGCCAGGTGCTCACGCGGGGCGCGCTGCCGCCGGTGCGCGCCGGGCTCTACGAGGACCCCGCGCTCATCCGGCGGTTCCCCTATCTGCCGACCCTGCGCACCGCCGTCCTCACCGCCCGGCCGCGCCCCAAGAGCCCGCACTACGACCAGGTCAGCCTGGCCGTGCAGGCGGTCGTGCAGGACGCGCTCACCGGGCGGCAGACGCCCGGGCAGGCCGTGCGCCGGCTGGCGCGCGAACTCGACGCCATCGCCAGCCGATAGCCGGCAGCCGATAGCCGGTCACGAGTCGACCTCTAGTTACTTGTTAGGTAACGCGGACATCTCAACTGGCTGCCGACTGCCCCGGTAAGTCCGAATTTGTGACGCCAACTCCTCGGTAGCTTCTGTTCTTTTCGTTGACACCGTCGCGACACGCCTACCTAACATGCATGCATGTTGAGTAAGGACCACTGGTGGCGGGACGCCGTGATCTACCAGGTCTACGTCCGCAGCTTCCTGGACAGCACCGGCGACGGCATCGGGGATCTGGCCGGCGTCCGGGCCGGGCTGCCGTACCTGAAGAAGCTCGGCGTCGACGGGATCTGGCTGAGCCCCTTCTACCCCTCGCCGCAGCACGACCACGGCTACGACGTGGCCGACTACCGCGGTGTCGACCCGCTCTTCGGCGACCTCGCCGAGTTCGACCTGCTGATGGCCGCGGCCCGGCGCCTCGGCATCAAGGTGCTGCTCGACATCGTCCCCAACCACTGCTCCAGCGAGCACCCGTGGTTCCGCGAGGCCCTGGCCGCCGGGCCCGGCAGCCCGGCCCGCGCCCGCTTCCACTTCGCCGACGGCCGCGGCCCCGACGGCAGCGAGCCGCCCAACAACTGGCACGCCATGTTCGGCGGACCCGCCTGGACCCGGGTCCCCGACGGCCAGTGGTACCTGCACATGTTCACGCCCGAACAGCCCGACTGGAACTGGCGCAACCCCGAGATTCCCGACGAGTTCGACCGGACCCTGCGGTTCTGGCTCGACCGGGGCGTCGACGGCTTCCGCATCGACGTCGCCGCCGGCCTGTTCAAGAACCCCGGACTGCCCGACTCCGACGACCCGGAGGCCGACGCCCGCACCCGCGACTCGGTCAACCCGCTCGCCTGGAACCAGCCCGAGGTGCACGAGGTGTGGCGCCGCTGGCGCTCCCTGTGCGAGGAGTACGCCGACCGGGACGGCCGCGAGCGCCTGCTCGTCGGCGAGGTCTCCGTCCCCACCGCCCGCGAACACGCCCTGTACGTCCGCCCCGACGAACTCCACCAGGCCTTCTTCTTCGACCTGCTTGGCGCCCCCTGGAACGCCGACGCCTTCCGCAAGGTCATCTCCGAGGCCATGCAGGACATCGCCGGCACCGGCTCCACGGTCACCTGGGTCCTCAACAACCACGACCAGGTCCGCACCGTCACCCGCTACGGCGAACCCGCCACCGAGGGCAGCGGTCTGGGCGCCGCCCGCGCCCGCGCCGCCGCGCTGCTGATGCTGGCGCTGCCCGGAGCCGCGTACATCTACCAGGGCGAGGAACTGGGCCTGCCCGAGGTCGTCGACCTGCCCGACGACGTGCTCACCGACCCGATCTTCCGGCGCACCGGCAGCCGCGCCCGCATCCGCGACGGCTGCCGGGTGCCGCTGCCCTGGTCCGGGCAGGCCTCCCCGTTCGGCTTCACCTCCGGTGTGGAGGGCGCCAAGCCCTGGCTGCCGCAGCCCGACTACTTCGCCGAGTACGCCACCGACCGCGCCCTCGCCGACACCCGCTCCTTCTGGCACCTGTACCGCGACGGTCTCCAACTGCGCACATCCCTGCCCCAGTTGGGTGAAGGCACGCTGCGCTGGCTGGACACCCCGCCGGACGTCCTCGCCTTCGTCCGCGGCGACGGCCTGGTCTGCGCCGTCAACTTCGGTACCGCCCCCGCCCCGGCGCCGGCCTCCGGCACCCCCCTGCTGTCCAGCGGCCCCTGCCCGCCCGGCGTCCTGCCCGGCGCCACGGCGGCCTGGTGGCTGAACGACCTGTGATCACCCGTCCCGCGATGAAAGGTCCGTCAACGATGATGCGACGACGCACGACCCTGCTCACCGGCTGCACCGCCCTCGCCCTGGCCCTCGGCGCCACCGCCTGCGGCGGCGGACCCGTCTCGGCGGGCGGCGGCGACAAGGCGCTCGGCGGCCAGACCGTCACCGTGGCCGGCGTCTGGTCCGGCAGCGAGCAGAAGAACTTCCAGAAGGTGCTGGACGCCTTCACCGAGAAGACCGGCGCGAAGACCCAGTTCGTCTCGACCGGCGACAACGTCTCCACGGTCGTCGGCAGCAAGATCGAGGGCGGCAACGCACCCGACGTCGTGATGGTCCCGCAGGTCGGCGTCCTGAACCAGTTCGCGCGGAAGGGCTGGCTCAAGCCGCTCTCGACGGCCGCCCAGCAGACCATCGACGCCGGCTACGCCCCCGTCTGGAAGAAGTACGGCAGCGTCGACGGCACCCTCTACGGCCTCTACTTCAAGGCCGCCCACAAGTCCACCGTCTGGTACAGCCCCGACGCCCTCGCCCAGGCCGGGGTCAAGCCGCCGAAGACGTACGACGAGCTGCTCAAGGCCGGTCACACCGTCTCCGACTCCGGCCTCGCCGCCTTCGCGGTCGCCGGACAGGACGGCTGGACCCTCACCGACTGGTTCGAGAACATCTACCTCTCCGAGGCCGGCCCCGAGAAGTACGACGCCCTCGCCGCGCACAAGCTCAAGTGGACCGACCCCACGGTGGTCAAGGCGCTCACCACCCTCGGCAAGCTCTTCAAGGACAAGCAGCTCATCGCCGGAGGCCGGAACGGAGCCCTGAACACCGACTTCCCCGGCTCCGTGGAGAAGGTGTTCGGACCCAAGCCCCAGGCCGGCATGGTCTACGAGGGCGACTTCGTCGCCGGCGTCGCCCACGACCAGTACGGCAAGGCGATCGGCAAGGACGCCGACTTCTTCCCCTTCCCGGCGGTCGGCGGCGGCACGGCACCCGTCGTCAGCGGCGGTGACGCGGCCGTCGTCCTCAAGGACGGCAAGAACGCAGGGGCCGGCATGAAGCTCGTGGAGTACCTGGCCACCCCCGAGGCCGCGGCCGTGTGGGCGAAGGCGGGCGGCTTCCTGTCCCCGAACCGGAAGCTGAGCCTGTCCGCGTACGGCGACGACGTCACCCGCGCCACCGCCAAGTCCCTCGTGGGCGCCGGGGACTCGGTCCGCTTCGACATGTCCGACCAGGCACCGGCGGCCTTCGGCGGCACCAAGGGCGCCGGCGAGTGGAAGCTCCTCCAGGACTTCCTGCGCGACCCGTCGGACGCGAAGGGCACGGCGGCGAAGCTCGAAGCCGCCGCGGCCAAGGCCTACCGGAACTGAGCGGCCCGCCATGACCGCCACCACTGTCGTCAAACAGCAGGCGGGCCCGCGTCCCGCCGCCGGCCCGGCGCCCGCGCGCCGCGGCCGGCGGCGCGGCCGGCTGATCGCCCTGCTCTTCGTCCTCCCCGCGCTGCTCCTGCTCGGCGCACTCGTCGTCTACCCGGTGCTGTTCTCCGTCGGCCGCAGTTTCTTCGACGCCTCCGGCACCCGGTTCGTCGGCGGCGACAACTACACCGAGATGTTCCGCGACCCGGCCACCCTCAAGGCCATCCGCAACACCACCATCTGGATCGTCGTCGCCCCCGCCCTGCTCACCGGCCTCGGCCTGATCCTGGCCGTCCTGGTGGAGAAGGTCCGCTGGGCGACGGCCTTCAAGCTGCTGCTCTTCATGCCGATGGCGGTGTCCTTCCTCGCCGCCGGCATCATCTTCCGCCTCGCCTACGACGAGGACCCGGACAAGGGCGTGCTCAACGCGGCCGTCGTCTCCGTCCACGACGCCTTCAAGGGCACCTCCACCTACCCGACCGCCCGGGGCCGCACCGGAGTCCTCACCCAGGACCGGGACGGCTCCTACCGCACGACCGCCTCGGCGGGCGACACCGTGGCGCTGCCGATGGTCGGCGTGCTGCCGGGGGACCTGCCCGGCAACGCCTCACCCGCCCGTACGGCCGCGGCACGCAAGGCCGCCCCCGGCGAACTGCGCGGTGTCGTCTACCTGGACTTCACCCCCGGCGGCGGAGGCAGGCAGGGCCAGGTCGACGCCAAGGAGAGCGGCCTGCCCGGCATGAAGGTCGAGGCGGTCCGCGACGGCGAGACGGTCGCGAGCGCGACCACCGCCGCCGACGGCTCCTTCCGCTTCGCCGGGCTCAAGCCGGGCCCGTACACGGTGAAGCTGCCGGAGTCGAACTTCGCCCCGCCCTACCAGGGCGTCTCCTGGCTCGGCCCGACCCTCGTCACCCCCGCGATCATCGGCGCCTACCTGTGGATCTGGACGGGTTTCGCGATGGTCCTGATCGGCGCGGGCCTGTCCACGCTGCCGCGCGACGCCCTGGAGGCCGCCCGGATGGACGGCGCCAACGAGTGGCAGATCTTCCGCCGGATCACCGTTCCGCTGCTCGCGCCCGTGCTCACCGTGGTCTTCGTGACCCTGGTGATCAACGTGATGAAGGTCTTCGACCTCGTCTACATCATCGCGCCCGGCCCGGTGCAGGAGGACGCCACCGTCCTCGCCACCCAGATGTGGCTGGTGTCCTTCGGCGGCGGCAACGACCAGGGCCTCGGCAGCGCCCTCGGCGTGCTCCTGCTGCTCCTGGTGATCCCCGCGATGGTGTTCAACGTCCGCCGTTTCCGCAGCAGTCAACGATGAGGAGTCACCGATGAACGCGATCAGGCGCGGCCTGGGCAGCGGCCTGGTGCAGGCCTTCCTGGTGGTCATCGGCCTGGTCTGGCTTACCCCGCTGGCCGGCCTGTTCCTGTCCTCCCTGCGCTCGGCCCAGGACACGGCGAAGGGCGGCTGGTGGACGGCGCTGGCCAGCCCCGGCCAGCTGTCCTTCGACAACTACTCGGCGCTGCTGAAGAACGCGGGCATCACCCAGGCGTTCTGGAACACCGTGCTGATCTCGGTGCCGGCCACCACCCTGGTCGTCGTCATCGCGGCCCTCGCCGGATACGCCTTCGCCTGGCTGGACTTCCCGCTGCGCGAGCCCGTCTTCCTGCTGGTGGTGGCCCTGCTGGTGGTGCCGGTGCAGATCGGCCTGCTGCCGGTCGCCAAACTCTTCGGCGCGCTGGGCCTGTTCGGCACGATCCCCGGTGTCGTCCTGTTCCACGTCGCCTACGGCCTCCCCTTCGCCGTCTTCCTGCTGCGGAACTACTTCGCGGAGATGCCGAAGGAGATGCTGGAGGCGGCACGGATGGACGGCGGCAGCGAGTGGCGCATCTTCACGCGCCTCGTCCTGCCGGTGGCCCGCCCGGCCATCGCCTCGCTCGCCATCTTCCAGTTCCTGTGGGTCTGGAACGACATGCTGGTCGCCCTGCTCTTCGCCGACAGCTCCTCGCAGCCGCTCACGGTGGAACTCCAGTCCCAGATCCGCCAGTTCGGCAGCAACATCGACGTCCTCGCCCCGGGCGCGTTCCTGTCCCTGATCGTGCCGGTGGTGGTGTTCTTCGCGTTCCAGCGGCACTTCGTGCAGGGCGTGATGGCGGGGTCGGTGAAATAGCGGCGGCGGGGGCCGCAGCCCCCGCCGCCGCTACACGGGCACCAGCGTCACGGAGACGCCGGCGGGTACAGCGACCTCGGCAGCTGCGCGGCCGCCGCCGAGTCCAGCAGCCACAGCGTGCGCGTACGGCCGTACGCGCCCGCCGCCGGGGCCTGGATCTCGCCGGCGCCGGACAGGGCGATGGCCACGGCCTCCGCCTTGTCCTCGCCGGCCGCGAGGAGCCAGACCTCGCGGGCCGCGCGGATCGCCGGGAGGGTGAGGGAGATCCGGGTGGGCGGCGGCTTGGGGGCGCCGTGCACGCCGACCACCGTGCGCTCGGTCTCCCGGACCGCGGGCAGCTCGGGGAAGAGCGAGGCCACGTGGGTGTCCGGGCCGACGCCCAGCATGAGGACGTCGAAGGTGGGCACCGCGCCGTGGTTCTCCGGTCCGGCCGCCTTCGCCAGCTCCGCCGCGTACGCCTCGGCCGCCGCCTCCACGTCCGCGCCGTGCGGGCCGTCGGAGGCGGGCATGGCGTGCACGCGCTCCGGGTCCACCGGCACCGAGTCCAGCAGCGCCGCGCGGGCCTGCGTGACATTGCGCTCGGGGTCGCCCTCGGGGAGGTAGCGCTCGTCGCCCCACCACAGGTCGAGGCGGCCCCAGTCGATGGCGTCCCGGGCGGGGGCCGCCGCCAGCGCGGCCAGCAGGCCGTTGCCGTTGCGGCCGCCGGTGAGGACCACGGACGCGGTGCCCCGGGAGGTCTGCGCGTCCACGATCTTCGTGATCAGGCGCGCCGCGGCGGCCTGCGCCATCAGTTCCTTGTCGTGGTGGACGACCAGCTGCGGAGTGCTCACTTCGCCGTCGCCTTCCTCGCCGGTGCCTTCTTCGCCGGTGCCTTCTTCGCGGTCTTGGCCGCCGCCTTCTTCGCGGGGGCCTTGGCCGCTTCCTCGACCGGTTCCGGTACGGCGGCCGGCTCGGCCGCGGACTCGGCGCCCGCGTCCCCGGCCGGCGCCTCGGACGCCTGCCGCGGCACCGTGTCCAGCCGCTCCACGCCGTAGCGCAGCGCCGACGCGTAGGTGTCGTCCGGGTCCAGCCGGCGCAGCTCCTCCGCGATCAGCTCGGCGGTGTCCCGCCGCTTCAGCGCCACCGCGCGGGCCGGCTGGCCCTCGATGGACAGCGTCGCCAGCGAGCCGTCGGCCCGGTCCAGCACGATCGGCCCGCAGTCGGTGTCCATGCGGACGGCCGTGAGCCCCGGGCCGGAGGACAGGGAGCGCTTCACCGGCACGTCCAGCCGGTCCGCGAGCCACATCGCCAGCAGCTCACAGCTCGGGTTGAACTCCTCGCCCTCCACCTCGACGGCCTTCACCTCGCAGGTGACCTGGTCGAGCGCCGCCGCGAGCATGGAACGCCACGGGGTGATCCTCGTCCAGGACAGGTCGGTGTCGCCCGGCGTGTACGCCTCGGCGCGGGCCGCCAGCTCCCGCACCGGCTGCTCCGCCGCGTAGGTGTCGGTGACCCGGCGCTGGGCGAGCGCGCCCAGCGGGTCCTTCGCCGGGTCGAGCGGGGCGTTCACCGGCCACCACACGACGACCGGCGCGTCCGGCAGCAGCAGCGGCAGGACCACCGAGTCGGCGTGGTCGGCGGCCTCGCCGTACAGGCGCAGGACGACCGTCTCGCCGGTGCCCGCCTCCGCGCCCACCCGCACCTCGGCGTCCAGACGCGAGGACGTACGGTCGCGCGGGGAGCGGGAGACCCGCCTGATGACCACCAGCGTGCGCGAGGGGTGCTCGCGCGAGGCGTCGTTGGCGGCCTTCAGGGCGTCGTAGGCGTTCTCCTCGTCGGTGACGATGACGAGGGTCAGCACCATGCCGACGGCGGGCGTGCCGATGGCACGGCGGCCCCGCACGAGCGCCTTGTTGATGGCGCCGGCGGTGGTGTCGGTCAGGTCTATCTTCATGGCCGGCGCCAGCTCCGTCCGTCTCGTGCGAGCATCTCGTCCGCCTCCACGGGACCCCAGGTGCCCGACTTGTACTGCGCGGGCCTGCCGTGCGTGTCCCAGTACTCCTCGATCGGGTCGAGGATCTTCCAGGACAGCTCCACCTCCTCCGTGCGCGGGAAGAGGTTGGCGTCGCCCAGCAGCACGTCCAGGATGAGCCGCTCGTACGCCTCCGGGCTGGACTCCGTGAACGACTCGCCGTAGGCGAAGTCCATGGAGACGTCCCGGATCTCCATCGAGGTGCCCGGCACCTTGGAGCCGAAGCGGACGGTGACGCCCTCGTCGGGCTGGACGCGGATGACGATCGCGTTCTGGCCCAGCTCCTCGGTCGCCGTCGTGTCGAACGGCGAGTGCGGGGCGCGCTGGAAGACGACCGCGATCTCGGTCACCCGGCGGCCCAGGCGCTTGCCGGTGCGCAGGTAGAAGGGGACACCCGCCCAGCGGCGGTTGTCGATCTCCAGCTTGACCGCGGCGTAGGTGTCGGTCTTCGACTTCGCGTCGATGCCCTCCTCTTCGAGGTAGCCGATGACCTTCTCACCGCCCTGCCAGCCCGCCGCGTACTGCCCGCGCACGGTGTCGGCGCCCAGGTCCTTCGGCAGCCGGACGGCGCCGAGCACCTTCTCCTTCTCCGCGGCCAGCGCGTCCGCGCCGAAGGAGGCGGGCTCCTCCATGGCCGTGAGGGCCATCAGCTGGAGCAGGTGGTTCTGGATGACGTCCCGGGCGGCGCCGATGCCGTCGTAGTAGCCGGCCCGGCCGCCGATGCCGATGTCCTCGGCCATCGTGATCTGCACGTGGTCCACGAAGGACCGGTTCCAGATCGGCTCGAACATCGTGTTGGCGAAGCGCAGCGCCAGGATGTTCTGGACGGTCTCCTTGCCGAGGTAGTGGTCGATCCGGAACACCTGGTCCGGCTCGAACACCTCGTGCACGACCTTGTTCAGCTCCTCGGCCGACGCCAGGTCGTGCCCGAACGGCTTCTCGATGACCGCCCGCCGCCAGGAACCGCCGCTCTGGTCGGCCAGACCGTGCTTCTTCAGCTGCTGGATGACCACCGGGAAGGAGCGCGGCGGCACGGACAGGTAGAAGGCGAAGTTGCCGCCCGTGCCCTGTGCCTTGTCCAGCTCCTCGATGGTGGCGCGCAGCCGCTCGAATGCCTCGTCGTCGTCGAAGGTGCCCTGGACGAAGCGCATCCCCTGGATGAGCTGCTGCCAGACCTCCTCGCGGAACGGAGTGCGCGAGTGCTCCTTGACCGCGTCGTGGACGACCTCGGCGAAGTCCTCGTGCTCCCAGTCGCGGCGGGCGAAGCCCACCAGCGAGAAGCCCGGCGGCAGCAGACCCCGGTTGGCGAGGTCGTACACCGCGGGCATCAGCTTCTTGCGCGAAAGGTCGCCGGTGACGCCGAAGATGACCAGGCCGGACGGCCCCGCGATACGCGGGAGCCGTCGGTCGGCCGGGTCACGAAGCGGGTTCGCTCCGGAACCGGAAACGCGTGACAAGTCAGCCCTCCGAGGGGGCGAGGCGCTCAAGCTCCGCCTGGGTGGACTTCAGCAGGTCGGTCCAGGACGCCTCGAACTTCTCGACGCCCTCGTCCTCCAGCACCCGCACGACGTCGTCGTACGAGATGCCGAGCTTCTCCAATGCGTCGAGGTCGGCGCGCGCCTGCTCGTAGGTGCCGGTGACGGCGTCGCCGGTGATCTCACCGTGGTCCTCGGTGGCCTCCAGCGTGGCCTCCGGCATGGTGTTGACCGTGTTCGGGGCGACCAGCTCGGTGACGTACAGGGTGTCCTGGTACGCCGGGTCCTTCACACCGGTCGACGCCCACAGCGGACGCTGCTTGTTGGCGCCCGCGTTCTCCAGCGCGCTCCACCGGTCCGAGGAGAAGACCTCCTCGTAGGCCTGGTAGGCGAGGCGCGCGTTGGCGACGGCGGCCTTGCCGCGCAGCGCCTTGGCCTCGTCGGTGCCGATGCCGTCCAGCCGCTTGTCGATCTCGGTGTCCACGCGGGACACGAAGAAGGACGCCACCGAGTGGATCTCCGACAGGTCGAGACCCCGCTCCTTCGCCTTCTCCAGGCCGGTCAGGTAGGCGTCCATGACCTTGCGGTAGCGCTCCAGCGAGAAGATCAGCGTGACGTTGACGCTGATGCCGAGGCCGATCGTCTCGGCGATCGCCGGCAGACCCGCCTCGGTGGCCGGGATCTTGATCAGGGTGTTGGGGCGGTCCACCAGCCAGGCCAGCTGCTTGGCCTCGGCGACGGTCGCCTTGGTGTTGTGCGCGAGGCGCGGGTCGACCTCGATGGAGACCCGGCCGTCCTGGCCGTTCGTCGCGTCGAAGACCGGCCGCAGGATGTCGGCGGCGTCGCGGACGTCCGCCGTCGTGATCATGCGGATGGCCTCTTCGACGGTGACCTTGCGGGCGGCGAGGTCCGACAGCTGCTGGTCGTAGCCGTCGCCCTGGGAGATCGCCTTCTGGAAGATCGTCGGGTTGGTGGTGACGCCCACGACGTGCTGCTGGTCGATCAGCTCGGCGAGGTTGCCGGAGGTGATCCGCTTGCGCGACAGGTCGTCCAGCCAGATCGCGACGCCTTCGTCGGAGAGGCGCTTGAGTGCGTCTGTCATGGAATTACATCTCCTACGTGTCGTATATGAGCGTCAGCGCTGAGCGTCGGCGAGGGATTCCCGCGCCTTCGCGGCCACGTTCTCCGCGGTGAAGCCGAACTCCTTGAAGAGCAGCTTGCCGTCGGCGGAAGCACCGAAGTGCTCCAGCGAGACGATGCGGCCGGCGTCCCCCACGTACTTGTGCCAGGTCAGACCGATGCCCGCCTCGACGGACACCCGGGCCTTGACGGACGGCGGCAGCACGGAGTCCCGGTACCCCTGGTCCTGCTGCTCGAACCACTCGACGCACGGCATCGAGACGACACGCGTGGGCACGCCCTCGGCCTGGAGCTGCTCACGGGCCTCCACGGCCACGTGCACCTCGGACCCGGTGGCGACCAGGATCACCTGCGGCTCGGTGCTCTGCCCCTCGGGCCCTTCGGCCTCGAACAGCACGTAGCCGCCCTTGGCCGCGTCCTCGTTCGGCTCGTACACCGGCACGCCCTGGCGGGTGAGCGCCAGGCCGTGCGGCTGGCCCTTGCCGAACTCCTTGGTCCAGCGCCGCAGGATCTCGCGCCAGGCGACGGCGGTCTCGTTGGCGTCCGCCGGACGCACGACGTTCAGACCCGGGATGGCGCGCAGCGAGGCCAGGTGCTCGACCGGCTGGTGGGTGGGGCCGTCCTCGCCGAGGCCGATGGAGTCGTGCGTCCACACGAACGTCACCGGCAGGTGCATCAGGGCCGACAGGCGCACCGCGTTGCGCATGTAGTCGGAGAAGACGAGGAAGGTGCCGCCGTAGACGCGGGTGTTGCCGTGCAGCGTGATGCCGTTCAGCTCCGCGCCCATCGAGTGCTCGCGGATGCCGAAGTGGATCGTGCGGCCGTACGGGCTGGCCTCGGGCAGCGGGTTGCCCTCGGGCAGGAAGGAGCTGTCCTTGTCGATGGTCGTGTTGTTCGACCCGGCGAGGTCGGCGGAGCCGCCCCACAGCTCGGGGATCACCGCGCCGAGCGCCTGGAGCACCTTGCCGGACGCGGCACGCGTCGCGACGCCCTTGCCGGGCTCGAAGACCGGGAGCTTCTCCTCCCAGCCGGTGGGCAGCTCGCCCTTGCTGATCCGGTCGAACTCGGCGGCCCGCTCCGGGTTGGCCTCACGCCACTCCTGGAGGGACTTCTCCCACTCGGACTTCGCCTGGGCACCGCGCTCCAGCGCCTTGCGGGTGTGGGCGATGACCTCGTCGGCGACGTCGAACGACTTCTCCGGGTCGAAGCCGAGGACGCGCTTGGTGGCCGCGACCTCGTCCTCGCCCAGCGCCGAGCCGTGCGCGGCCTCGGTGTTCTGGGCGTTCGGGGCCGGCCAGGCGATGATGGAGCGCATCGCGATGAAGGACGGCCGGTCGGTGACCTTCTTCGCCTCCTGGATCGCGGCGAAGATCGCCTGCGGGTCCAGGTCGCCGCTCTCCTTGGCCTCCACGCGCTGCACGTGCCAGCCGTAGGCCTCGTACCGCTTGACGGTGTCCTCGGAGACGGCCGTCTCGGTGTCGCCCTCGATCGAGATGTGGTTGTCGTCCCACAGCAGGATCAGGTTGCCGAGCTTCTGGTGGCCGGCCAGCGAGGACGCCTCGGCGGAGATGCCCTCCTGGAGGCAGCCGTCACCGGCGATGCAGTAGATGAAGTGGTCGAAGGGGGACTCGCCGGCCGGGGCCTGGGGGTCGAACAGACCGCGCTCGTAGCGGGCGGCCATCGCCATGCCCACCGCGTTGGCGACACCCTGGCCCAGCGGGCCCGTGGTGGTCTCGACGCCCTTGGTGTGCCCGTACTCCGGGTGACCGGGGGTCTTGGAGCCCCAGGTCCGGAACGACTCCAGATCGTCCAGCTCCAGGCCGAAGCCGGCCAGGTAGAGCTGGGTGTAGAGGGTCAGGGACGAGTGTCCGGCGGACAGCACGAAGCGGTCGCGGCCGACCCACTCCGGATCCGCCGGGTCGTGCCGCATCACCTTCTGGAAGAGGGTGTAAGCGGCCGGGGCCAGGCTCATCGCCGTACCGGGATGGCCGTTGCCGACCTTCTGTACGGCGTCTGCGGCCAGGACCCGGGCGGTGTCCACGGCCCGCTGGTCCAGCTCGGTCCACTCAAGGTCTGTGGTGGTCGGCTTGGTGCTCACCCTGGGTCAGGGCTCCTCTCCACATGTCGGTCGCCGGTCTCCGGGGCATGCGCCCACCCGGCCGCCGACGGGCTTGCCGCCCGCCGGCCGCTGTCGAGCCTACCCCCGTGAGGACGTGCGTTTTTTCGAGTGTTTCCAGACTGCCGGGAGTCCGCGCGATCCGCCTCCCGACCGGCCGGGAACGGCATGTGGCACATGAATACGGAGCCGGTCATCTGAGCGCTCAATCGAGTACCCGGACCCCTCTTATGGGGCGTGCGTCAACACGACCCCACCCCCGCGAAGGGCGGGGTATGGGCAACGTCTAAAGTGGCGTGGTACGCGCGAGCCTTTGCCGGGACTTCATACGGGGGGCTTGCTGGGATGTCTCTGTCAGGGGTGTGCGTGACGGCCGTCGAATCCCGTCCAGCGGCTTTGCTCGATGGTGCGAGCCAGGGCCCGGCTCATCGGCCGTTCGGGGCCCGTGTCAAGGCTTTCGTGGCGCTGACCAAGCCGCGGATCATCGAACTGCTGCTCATCACCACCGTTCCGGTGATGTTCCTGGCGCAGCAGGGCGTGCCCGACCTCAAGCTGGTGCTGCTCACCTGTGTCGGCGGCTATCTGTCGGCGGGCGGCGCCAACGCGCTGAACATGTACATCGACCGGGACATCGACGCCCTGATGGACCGCACCTCGCAGCGGCCCCTGGTGACGGGCATGGTCAGTCCGGCCGAGTGCCTGGTCTTCGGCATCACCCTCGCGGTCGTGTCGACCCTGCTGTTCGGCCTCACCGTCAACTGGCTGAGCGCCTGGCTCTCGCTCGGGGCGCTCCTCTTCTACGTCGTCGTCTACACGATGCTCCTCAAACGGCGTACGTCGCAGAACATCGTGTGGGGCGGCATCGCGGGCTGCATGCCCGTGCTGATCGGCTGGTCGGCCGTGACGAACTCGCTCTCCTGGGCGCCGGTCATCCTGTTCCTGGTGATCTTCTTCTGGACCCCGCCGCACTACTGGCCGCTGTCCATGAAGGTGAAGGACGACTACGCCCGCGTGGGCGTGCCGATGCTGCCGGTCATCGCCTCCAACAAGGTCGTGGCCCGGCAGATCGTCCTCTACAGCTGGGTCATGGTCGCCGTCTCCCTGCTCCTCACCCCTCTCGGCTACACCGGCTGGTTCTACACGGCCGTCGCGCTGGCCGCCGGCGGATGGTGGCTGTGGGAGGCGCACGCGCTGCAGAACCGGGCCAAGGCCGAGGTCACGGGCGGGAAGCTCAAGGAGATGCGGCTGTTCCACTGGTCGATCACCTATGTGTCGCTGCTGTTCGTCGCGATCGCGGTGGACCCGTTCCTGCGCTGAGCGCGCCCGGGCGCACGTCACAGCGCCCTGACCTCGCCAGCCGGGCTACCCGTCGGTAGCATCCTGGGCATGGCAGACACGCAGCAGGTTGACGCACGGGCCGAGCGCAAGGTGGCGCGGCTCGCCCGGGAGATCAGCGCCTTCTCCAAGGCCCACGGCGGCGCCGAGGGCCAGGTGGCCCACATCGGCGAACGCGGCGCCCGGATCGTCCTCGTCGGCGAGGACGGCGGCTGGGGCGACCTGGTGGCTCCCACGTACGAGATCGCCGAGAAGGCCGTCGAGAAGGCGGGCATCACGGTCCACGAGTCCTTCGACGGCGAGTTCGCCGCGAAGGTGACGACGGGGCCGTACGAGTGGAAGCGGATGGCCGGTATCCAGATCGGCGGCTAGGGCCTGTCTGACAATTCGCGTCGTCGCCCGGAGGGCGGCCGCGCGGCGTCAGGTGCGTGCTCTCGGGGCGCCGGCCCCAGGCCCTCGTACTGGACGTACTTGGGTCTGGGGCCGGTGCGGCGAGAGTGCGTGCATGGCGTCGCGCGGCAGGCGCGAATTGTCAGACAGGCCCTAGGTCTGGGCGCGGCGGGCGGTGGCGAACCGGCGCTGGTAGGCGGCGGGGGAGATGGCCAACTCCCGTGCGAAGACGCGCCGGAGACTCTCGTAACTCGGGAAGCCGGCCAAGGACGCCGCCTGCGTCGCGGTGTACCCCTGGTCGAGCAGCGACTTCGCGATGTCGAACCGGATCGACTCCACGTACCGGGCCGGCGTGGTGCCCAGTTCCTCCCGGAACAGCCGGGTGAGGTGACGCGTGCTGAGGTTGAGGTGTCCGGCGAGTTCGGTGAGGGAGTGGTTGCCGGCGGGGTCCGCCGTGACCAGGCCGACGATCCTGCGCAGGGCGGGCGACCGGGGCGGCGGTCCTTGCAGGGGAGCGGAGAACTGGGACTGGCCGCCCGCCCGTTGCAGGTAGACCACCAGGGAGCGGGCCACCTCCCGGCTGACGTCGGGACCGTGGTCCTCCTCGACGAGGGCGAGCGCCAGGTCGATGCCGGCGGTGACCCCCGCCGACGTGTACGTCGTGCCGTCGCGGACGTAGATGGCGTCGGGTTCGACGCGGGTCCTGGGGTGCCGGGCGGCGAGTTCGCCCACGATCTTCCAGTGGGTGGTCGCCCGCTTGCCGTCCAGGAGACCCGTCGCGCCGAGGACGAAGGCACCGGAGCACACGGAGGCGACCCGGCCGGACCGGCCCGCCAGATCCCTGGCGGCTTCGACCAGATCGCGCGTGACCGGAGTCCTCGGGTAGATGTCCGCGCCCGGCACCAGGAAGGTGCCCGGGTCCGCCTCCGCCGCGGCACCGCCGTCGACGGCGATCCGCATGCCCATCGAGGAGGCGACATCGGCGCCCGTCGTCGACACCAGGCCGACGCTGTAGTCGGCACCGAGGAGGTTCGCCTCCCCGAAGACCTCGGCGGGGCCGACGACGTCCAGCAGTTTGACCCCGTCGTAGACGAGGATCGCTACGCGATGCGTGTCGGAGCTCACAGAGCCATCCTGAGGTGACTGGATTCGAGTGGTTCATGGCCGGACCGAGGCGGCGCCGCAGGCCGCGTGGTCGGCACCGTGGAGAACGGACGCACGGTCCACTCGTAGCACATCGCACCGGAAAGCACGGACATCATGACCGACATCATCGCAGGCGTGGAAATACCGGAGACATCGGCTGTCGCGGAGGCCACGGAATTCCTCCGGGAGCGGACGAATCCCCTGATCTTCCACCACTCGCGGCGGGTGTTTCTCCTCGGTTCCCTCCACGCGCGGAAGCTGGACCTCCGGCCCGATCCCGAATTGCTCTACATCTCCGCGATGTTCCACGACACGGGCCTGCTGATCCCGTTCTCCGACACACAACAGCGTTTCGAGGTGGACGGCGCCGACCACGCGCGGAAGTTCCTGCTCGACCGCGGGTTCTCCGAGAGCGCCGCCGAGGTGGTCTGGATGGCGATCGCCCTGCACACGACGCCGGAGATCCCCGGCCGCCTGGGCCCCGAGATCGCCGCCACCAACTACGGCGTGCTCACCGACGCGATCGGCTGGGGGTTGGACGGACTGGAAGGCGACCAACTGGACGAGATCGTCGCCGCTCATCCGCGCGGGAATTTCAAGGAGGAATTCCTGCAGGCATTCGTCGACGGCCTCAAAGACCGTCCGGACACCACGTACGGCACCGTCAACTCGGACGTCCTGGAACACTTCGTCCCCGGATTCCGCCGCACGTCCATGGTCGAACGCGTCAACAATGCTCCCTGGCCGCGGTGACCCCTCGCCGTCTGAGCCGACGCGCCGCCTTCGGCGTGCCGACGGTCACCACCGTCGTGATGGTGACCGCGGGGACGCCGTCCCGTGCCGCTCGCCACGCTCCCGCCGGCGGCGGCCCGGCGATGCCCTGTCCCCGGTGATCACACGGACGGTGCAGGGCGTCGCCACCGGTACCGCCGTCGGAGGGCTCGCCCGGACCTCGGCGCCACCGTCGGGATGGTCGCCGCACCCGCGAACGCCGGATTCCGCGCCGCAGCCCTGACGACGGCGGGCACGCTCGTGATGCCGGGCAGGCAGGGACGGGCGCCGGCCGTGCTGCCGGCGGGCGCCACTGCGGCCACGATCGCCGGGGTGCCGGGGGGAGCGGTCCTCGGCACGCCGCTCGGCTGGCGGGCGTCGTTCTGGGCCGTCGCCGCTCGCTGCCTGCCCGCAGCCATCGGCCGTCGGCGTCACCGCTGCCGGGCGGCTGTCCGGCCAGCGCCCCGGCCTCGTCCTCGCGGCCGGCGGGCCGCTGCTGCTCATCGGCTGGCCGGCCCCGGCCCCGCCGGCCGACGAGCGGGCCGCCCTGCCGGCTCTCGTGTTCCTGCAAGGCGCCCTACGCGACGGCCGCACTCGACCTTGCCGCAGCCGCCGGACCACTCGTCGTCGCGACCACCCTCGGCACCACGGCCGGGCACCTCGGACCGCTGCGGGCAGGCGGGCGACCGGTCACGGTGGCGCTGCTCATCACGTCGCCCGTCCGCACCGCGGGCCCGGACGACGGTTGAGCGTCGGGGCGGAGCGAGTCGGTCCTGCCACCGTGACGGTGCGGACGCCTGGCAGAGCGGGCGCATAGGATCGCCGGCATGGCTTTGCGACCCGCTCACGTGATCCTCAAGGCCGTCGACGCCCCGGCGGTCGGCCGGTTCTGGGCGGAGGCGCTCGGCTGGAGCGCGTACAGCCCCGGCGTGACCACCTACGTCGGCCCCGCCGGCGGACTGGTCTGGCCCGACCCGGTCGCCGTGGGCGTCGACGTCGTTCCCGTCCCGGAACCCAGGACAGCGGCGAAGAACCGCCTGCACCTGGATCTCGCCACCACCTCCACGTCCCATCAGGCCGAGTTGGTCGCGCGCCTGAAGTCTCTCGGCGCGACGCCCGCCGACGTGGGCCAGGGCGACGTGCCGTGGACGGTCCTCGCCGACCCGGAGGGCAACGAGTTCTGCGTGCTGGAACCTCGGGAGGCCTACCGGGACACCGGGCCGATCGCCCGGATGGCGGTCGACTGCGCGGATCCGCGGGCCATGGCCCGGTTCTGGGGTGAGGCGATGGACTGGACCCTGCACGAAGTGACCGGCGAACGTGCGGTGCTGCGCTCCGCCAAGGGTGTCGGCCCGTACCTCGAGTTCCTGCGCACGCCCGGTGTGAAGAGCGCGCCGGACCGCGTCCATCTCGACCTGCTGCCGTACCCCGGGGACGACGAGGCGGCGGAGGTGGCCCGGCTGCGCGCCCTCGGCGCCACCGACCTCGACGTCGGCCAGGGGGATGTGCCGTGGACGTGCCTGACCGACCCGGAGGGCCACGAGTTCTGCGTGCTCGCCCCGTCCTGATGCCCAGCCGGTCCAGCGGCCTGAAGACGGTGGCCGGTCCGAGCCGTAGGGGGCCTTGCGATAGGTTGCCCGTCATGACCGGACTCGGACCCGTCGCCTGGCCGCCTGCCCCGATCAGGACCGAACGGCTCGTGCTCCGCGAGTCCGAGGCACGGGACCGCACGGCGTTCATCGAGCTGTTCGCCTCGCCCGAGGTCGGCACCTATATCGGTGGCCCCGACCGGGTGAGGGGCTCGGGCGTATGGTGCCCGAGGTGCCCGGGCGGCGACCCGGCTCCTTCGTGGTGGATCGCGACGGAGCGATGATCGGGATGGTGACGCTCGACAGGCTCGACGCGGCACGTCCGGGTCACGCCCGCCCCGGTGCCGGGAAGGCCGCGCTCGGCTACATGTTCCTGCCGCAGGCGTGGGGACGCGGCTATGCGGCGGAGGCGTGCGCAGCGGTACTCGACTGGTTCGCCGCCGCGTTCCCCGGCGAGCCGGTGGTGCTCCGCACCCAGACCGCCAACGCCCGCTCGCTGCGCCTCGCGGTGAAGCTGGGGTTCACGGAGGTCGAGCGGTTCGAGGAGTACGGCGCTGAGCAGTGGTTCGGTATGCGGTCCTAAGGGGACGGGTCACGGCACGGTCACCGGGACCGTCGACCGCGTCCCACCGCCTCGCCCGCACCCTCTGTGCCGGCACGGGCCACGAGCAGCGGCTGGAAGAAGCCCGTCTCCTCCGGCATCCGCCACCCGGGCTCGACGAACCCGGCGTCGGCCGCCAAGTCGGCCAGCCGGTCCTGGCCGAGCGCCCAGTAGGTGGTCCGGCGCACCTTGACGCGCCATTCCCCGCCTTCCGGGAGGAGCTGGAAGTGCTCCATGTCGTAGTGCTGGCCGTCGTCGTGCCAGCGCCAGAGCTGGAAGGTGACGGACCGTTCTCCGCCGGCGGCCCGGTGCACCTGCGGAGGCGTCGAAGAGGGGCGGTCGCGCAGCAGGGCTTCGTAGGGGCGCGTGCTGACCATCAGCAGACCAGCCGGACGCAACACGCGGCGCATCTCGGTCAGGGCGGCGCGCACATCCTGCTCGGTCAGCAGGTGAGGCAGCGCGTTGTCGGCGCAGACGACGGTGTCGAACCGGCCGTCAAGAAAGGGGAGACGGCGCATGTCGGCGGCGGCCGTGCGCACGCTCAGGCCCCGGTGGGCGGCCTCACGGGACGCGCGGGCGGCTGAGCGGGGGCTGATGTCGGTCCCGGTGACGCCGTGCCCGTGCAGCGCAAGGCCGATGGCCTGCGTGCCGATGCCGCAGGAGCAGTCGAGCACCGCCGCGCGGTCCTGGCCGATCAGGGCGTCCAGAGCCGCCCCCTGCCGGCGGATGCTCGCATCCCAGTCCGGGTAGATCAGGTGGTAGTCGTCGGCCAGTTCGTCGTAGAAGTGCGCCACCGATGTCTCGGGCATGACGCGACCTTACTGCGGCCGGCCTCACGAAGGCGCATGCCGAGTCGAGGGCTTGGGGGAGTGGGATGCTGACCGGGATCGTGATCGACGCGCTGGACGTGGCGCGCATGGAGCGCTTCTGGTCCGACGCGACACGGGGCCGGACGGGCGGCCTGCACCTGCGGTTCGTCCCGGCCACGACACCGAAGACGGCGCTCAAGAACCGGCTCCACCTCGACTTGGCCGCGGGACCGGACTGGGAGGCCGAGGTGGCGCGCCTGCTCACCCTCGGTGCGACGCGGATCGACATCGGCCAGGGGGACGTCCCGTGGGACGTGCTGGCCGATCCGGAGGGCAACGAGTTCTGTGTGCTGCGTCCCGGTCACCCCGGTGTGCTCGCCGGCTCCGGGCTCGTCGCGATCTGCCTCGACGTGGCGGAGGAGGAGCGTTGCGCGCAGCGGGCCTTCTGGCAGTCCCGGGCCGACTGGCACGCGGTCGAGTCCCATGACGGGGGTGTCCGGCTGCGCCGGAGTCCGACCAGTACGGTCTCGCTGGTGATGGGGCCGCCCGCGGCGCCGAAGGAGACGCGGAACAGGCTGCGGCTGGAGGTCACCCAACGCGACGGGGAACCCGGCGAGTTCCTCGACATCGGCGGGAACGAGTTCCACGTCACGGGGTGACCCGTCCGTTCGGGCGGCTACGTCACCGCGGTCAGCGTCGCGTAGACCACGACGTTGCCCAGGTAGCCCGTGCGCTTGGTGTAACCGCCGCCGCAGGTGATCAACCGGAGCTCGGGGCGGCCCGAACCGCCGTAGACCTTCTTGCTGGGGAACTCCTCCCTGTCGTAGAGCTCGACGGCGCTGACGGTGAACACCGCCGTCCGCCGGTCGGCCCGGCGGATCTCGACGGTGGCTCCCCGGGTCAGGGCGCCGAGGTCGTAGAAGACACCGGGGTCGCCGGCGGGTGTGTCCACATGCCCCGTGGCGACGGCGGTGCCCGCCGAGCCGGGAGGAGTGCCGTCGCCGTACCAGCCGGCGAGGGCGGGTTGGTCGGCCGGGGGAGTCCGCGGTGCCCCTGCCGCGTCGAGGCCCACCCGTGTCATCGGGGCGTCCACCCCGATCTCGGCGATGCGGAGCCGGACCGGATCGGCGGGGGGCAACGGGTGGACGGTGGGGCCGGTGGGATGCGCGGAAGTCGAGGAGGGCTGCGCCGCCGATGGCCGCGGGGGTGAGTCCCTGTCGTGCACGGCGCTGATCAGCAGCACCACACCGGCCGTCATCGTGCAGATCAGAAGGAGCACCGCGAGGACGAACGGAGCTCGGGACGGGCTGATGGGGTGTCTGAGTGCCATCGCGTTGCGTCTCTGCTGCACGGCGGTGCGTCGCAGCGGGTGGTAGGGGGCCACACGGGGCGGCCGGCGGAGCGGGACGATCAGGTGGCGACCGGGTTCGGCGGTCAGACGCGGTCGTGGTGCGGGCGGCGGCACAACCAGACCGCGCCCCCGGCGGCGGCCGTGACGAGCAGCCCTCCCCCCAGGGCGAGCCCCACACCCGTGTCGTCGGCCGGTCCGAAACCGGCGTTGACCGAGCCGTTCGGAGTGCGTCCGGTGACCCGGTACGTCTCCGTGACCTTGGTCAGAGGCGGACACTTCACGGTGACCGTGTCGTCGCCCGGCCGGGCTCCCTCCGGGATCCGGAACTCGCCCGTGAGCACCCCCTCCTCCTCACCTGCGAACAGGTGGAAATCCCCGGCCACCTCCGACCGGCCCTTGCCGTAGTCCGCGTCGGCGTCGCAGGCACTCGTACTGACCGTGACCGTCGAACCCGGTGGTGCGTTCCACGGGTCGATACGCAGGTCCGGGTCGTCAGCGGCGGCAGCGGCCGGGATCTGCAGCCCGAGGGCACCGAGAGCCAGGCCGATACCCGCACCCATGTGTCTGTAGCGCATGCGCTTCCTCCAAAGGAACCGTGACCGGCCTGCTGCGCGGCACATCTCCTGTGTTCCGCTCACGAGGCAACCGACAGTCCGTCAGTTCCGCAACCCGGCGAGTCGCCGAACGTGTCACCCGGTCAGGCGCACGTGCCCTCGCTCGTGATCGCTTGCGCAGGTCACCGACACGGAGATCATCCGTACGCGTCACCCGCCGCCCCGTCCCCATCACGGTGAACGTCGGCCAGGCCGCCCCGCACGGTGCGGTCCGCCGCGCGCGCCCGTCAGTCCGTTGCGGCGGGTGACGCGGTGAGGCGCTGGTACAGCTCCCAGCCAGACCGTTCCACCCAGTTGTGCAGGAGCTTGCCGTCCTCGCGGACCGCCCAGATGGCGGTCCCGGTGAAGGAGACCGGTCGCCCGTCGGCCTCGGTGCCCAGGACGCCGTTGTTCCGGCCGTGAACGCGCCAGCGCGAAGCGACCCGGCTCCCGTCCTGGTTCTGGAAGGTTTCGATCACCTCCAGCCGGAGGTCGCCCACCTGGTCGAGGAAGCCCCTGATCCAGTTCTTGAAGTCGTCCCGGCCCTCGATGCGCTCGCCGCCGGTGGTGATGACGAAGTCCTCGACCACGAAGTCGTCTGCCTTCTCCGGGTCGTGTGCGTTCCACACGTGTGTCCAGAACGCCTCCACGATCTCGACGGAGCTCGCGTGTGCCATGACTTCTCCCTGCGTTCGGTGTGCCGTGCCGCCGGAACCGGCCCGACGGCTCAAGCAATACGGCATCCCTCGGGCTCAGGCACCCCGCGCGCGTCGCTGGTCGCTGGGAGTCGGTCAGGGCAGCGTGTACCACCACGTCACGGGCAAACCCGAACGGGTGCCGGCCGCCGAGCGGCGGATCGTCGCCCACGACGCGCCGCGTACGCCGGTCCGGGAGACCTTCGCCGTTCTCGTCGACTGCCTGACCGCGGCCATGACCGAGGCCCAGCGGGCCGGGTGAACTGGACGCGCGCCTGCGGCCGGAGCGGGCCGCCACCGCCCTGGCGGCCGTCGTCCAGGGCGCGTACGCGCCGGCGCGTGCCGAACAGTCCGCCGAGCCCTGCGACCGTGCGGTCCAGGGCGCCCTGGACCTGCTGGGCGTCCCCGCGGACGGCGACACCACCGGCACCGGCCGAAGGGCTTCGTGACCGGCCGTCCCGCCTGCGGCCCACGCCGCACCGCCGACGGGACCAGGCCCAGGTGCGAGGTTCAGGCCGGCGGCGAGGTCTGTGCGCCGACGGGGATGTCCAGCCGCCCGGCCACCGTGGTGAGGGCCTCCCCCAGCGGGAGCGCGACCCTGGTCAGGGCGTGCCGGTCGCCCCGGGTCTGGTCGCGGTTGACGATGAGCACCGGCTTCCCGGCCCCGGCCGCCTGGCGGACGAACCGCAGTCCGGACATCACCGTCAGCGACGAACCGAGGACCAGCAGTGAGGCCGCCTCACGGACCAGCTCGCGGCAGTGCTCGACGCGCTGCGACGGAACCGCCTCGCCGAAGAACACGACGTCCGGTTTGAGGATGCCGCCGCATATCAGGCAGGGCAGGACGCGGAAGTCCTCGACCTGCTCGTCGGTGAGGTCCGCGTCACCGTCCGGGTTGATTCCCGCGGCCACCGGCGCGAAGCCCGGATTGGCCGCTTCCAGCCGCTGGGCGAGTTCGCGGCGCGGACTGAAGGCGCCGCACCCGAGGCA
Organism: Streptomyces sp. NPDC047841; assembly: GCF_040704085.1. Lineage (NCBI taxonomy): Bacteria > Bacillati > Actinomycetota > Actinomycetes > Kitasatosporales > Streptomycetaceae > Streptomyces > Streptomyces sp. NPDC047841. The sequence continues at coordinate 74,096 of NZ_JBEYRP010000010.1, read as the reverse complement.
GACGACCCGGTCCAGGCTCCCGTGCAGTTCCACGACGCCCTCGCTGCCGGCGGCCTGGTGCAGGCTGTCGACGTTCTGGGTGATCACCCCGGTGAGCAGGCCGTGCCGCCCGAACGCGGCCACGGCCAGGTGCCCGGCATTGGGGCGGGCACGGCCGAAGGTGCGCCATCCGAGGTGGCTGCGCGCCCAGTACCGGCGCCGGGCCTGGGCGCTCGCGGTGAACTCCTGGTAGGTCATCGGGGTGTGCCGGCTCAGGCTCCCGCCCTCGCCCCGGTAGTCGGGGATGCCCGACTCCGTGGAGATGCCCGCCCCACTGAGCACCAGCACGCCGCCGGCACTCAGCGCATCGGCGACCGGCTCCGGATCCGTGGTGCCGGGCGGCAGGTCCTCGGTAGGGGTCCAGCTGAGAGTGGGGCGCATACGCATGCCGCAAGGGTACGGAACGGGCTGTCGCCGGGGAGTCCGGTACGGCGCCCTGGCCCTCGCGAGCCGCGCTGGACAGACCGTTCCCGCCCCCTCACGGACGGGTACGGACGCCGGCGGGCCCACGGGCGTACCGGACCACGAGGGGAGGGCTGAGCCCCGTAGACCCTGGTGCAGGGGCTCAGCAGCGCACGATGCCCCTCTTCCCTCAGGTCACGCGCGCTTGTCCGGGCCGCATCGCCCCGGACCCTCACCCGTCATTCCGGTACGCCGGCGCCATCGGATGCGCGGTCGTGGCCGGACGGACAGCGGAGCAGGGTGTCACCGAGGACGGCACGGCCCGGCCGCACCCGTACCGCGACGGCGACGCAGGGCCGAAACGATCAATGAGACGCCTGGTCCAGAAAGTGGGACACCCTTTGCGGGGACCGGGTACTGCTGTAGAAATAGGCGCATGATTCACGGGTTCCTGGTGCGACGCCTGGTCATCGACCTGTGCCGACGCCCGGCTTCGTGTTGTCGCTGACTCGGCGTTCCTGACGTTTTCCCCTCCCGCTGTCCGGTCGTCTCACCCGGCGGGAGTCGTTCCCCCGTGTACCCGGCGGTGCCCGCTCCGCGGCCGTCAGCTCCGCTGACCCCTGCCGCCCGTGCGTGGCGCCCTTGGAGGCTGCCCCATGCCCACGACATCCCGTCCGCCAGAAACCGGTCCCACCCCCATAGCCGTCGGACCGCCGGTCCGCAGGCCCCCGCGGGGCGCTTGGGCGCGCGTGCGCCGTGCCGCCCTGCCGTTCGGTTCGCTCCTGCTGTTCCTCGCGCTGTGGCAGTCGCTCGCGGCGAGCGGGACGTGGAGCGAGACGCTGGTTCCGCCGCCGGCGCAGGTGTGGGACGCGTTCGTCGACGTCTCCACGACACACGACGGCGTACGGGGCTACAACGGGACCTATCTCATCGAGCACCTGGGCATCAGCCTGCGGCGCATCGCCATCGGCTCGGGCGCCGGCATCGCCCTCGGGGTCCTCTTCGGGCTCGCGATGGGCACCGTCGGCTGGCTGCGCTCGCTGTTCGAACCCTGGATCACCTTCCTGCGGACGCTGCCGCCGCTGGCGTACTTCTCCCTGCTCATCATCTGGCTGGGCATCAACGAGGAGCCGAAGGTCACCCTGCTGGCCGTGGCCGCCTTCCCGCCGGTGGCGGTGTCCACCACCACGGCCGTCGCGGCCGTACCCCGGAGCCTGCTGGAGGCCGCGCGTGCCCTCGGCGCCTCCCGGTGGGACGTCGTCAGGGACGTCGTCCTGCCGTCCGCCCTGCCGGAGACACTCACCGGCGTCCGGCTCGCCGTGGGAGTCGCCTACTCCTCCCTCGTCGCCGCCGAGTTGGTCAACGGACTGCCCGGCATCGGCGGCATGGTCAAGGACGCCGCCAACTACAACAACACGCCCGTGGTGCTCGTCGGCATCATCGCCATCGGAGTCTCCGGACTGGTCATCGACGGCCTGCTGCTGCGGCTGGAACGCACCGCGGTGCCCTGGCGCGGACGCTCCTAGCCGAGCCGACCCCCCTCCTCCCCACCTCCCCTCCTCCTCTCGCACAGAAACGGCTGCACCATGTCTCGCTCACTGCCCGGAGTTCCCGTCGGCTCCCCGGCGCGGGGACCGTCCCGCCGGCTCCTGCTCGCCGGTGCCCTGGCCGCCGTGTCCGCGGCCGTGACCGGCTGCTCCTCGGACAGTGAGGCGTCGACCTCGGGCGGATCCAGGCAGTTGCGCATCGGCTACTTCGCCTTCCCCAGCGGCGATCTGATCGTGAAGAACAACCGGCTGCTCGAGAAGGCCCTGCCGGACCACAGGATCACGTGGATCAAGTTCGACTCGGGTGCCTCCGTCAACCAGGCGTTCATCGGCAAGTCCCTCGACATCGCCGCCCTGGGCTCCAGCCCGTTCGCCCGCGGGGTGTCCGGCGCCTCGCCGATCCCGTACAAGGTCGCCTGGGTCCTCGACGTCGCGGGCGAGAACGAGGCCCTCGTGGCCCGCAAGGCCACCGGCGTCGTCGACGTCGCCGGCCTCAAGGGCAGGACCGTCGCGACGCCGTTCGCCTCCACCTCGCACTACAGCCTGCTGGCGGCGCTGACGAAGGCAGGTCTCAAGACGTCCGACGTCAAGCTCGTCGACCTCCAGCCGCAGGCGATCCTCGCCGCCTGGCAGCGGGGGGACATCGACGCCGCCTACGTCTGGCTGCCGACCCTGGACGAACTGCGCAAGACCGGCACCCAGCTCACCAGCAGCAAGGAGATCGGCGCGGGGGGCAAGCCGACCCTGGACCTCGCCGTGGTGTCGGACGAACTGATCACCGGGGACCCGCGGGCGATCGACGCCTGGCGCGCGGCACAGGCGAAAGCGCTCCGCCTGCTCAAGTCCGACCCCGACGGCTCCGTCAAGGCCGTCGCGGCCGAGCTCGGCATCAGCACCACGGACGCCCGGGCCCAGCTCGCGCAAGGCGTGTTCCTCACCCCGGAGCAGGTGGCGTCCGCCGACTGGCTGGGCACTGACGGCAACCCCGGCAGGCTGCTGTCGTACGTCACCGACACGGGCCGGTTCCTGGCCGGCCAGAAGCAGATCGACGCCGCACCGTCCGAGGACGTCGTCCGCAAGGCGTTCTACCTCAAGGGGCTGCCCGATGTCCTCAAGTGAAGCCGTACACGAGGCAGTCGAGGGCGAGGATGCCGTCGCCCCGCGTGCCGGGACCGTGCGCCTCGAACACGTCACCCACCAGTACCGCCGGGGCGGGCAGAGCGTCACCGCGGTCGGACCGGTCGACCTGACCGTGCCCGCCGGCGAGTTCCTGGTCCTGGTGGGCGCCTCCGGCTGCGGCAAGAGCACACTGTTGCGGCTGATCGCCGGATTCGAGCGGCCCACCCACGGCTCGGTGCGGGTGTCCGGCGCCGAGCCGCGGCCCGGCGAGTCGGCCGGTGTCGTGTTCCAGACGCCCCGGCTGTTCCCGTGGCGTACCGTGCGGGGCAACATCGACCTGGCCCTGCGGTACGCGGGGGTGGACCGCGGCCAATGGCCCGAGCGGCGGGCGGAGTTGCTGGCACGCGTGGGTCTCGAGGGCACGGACAGGCGGCGCACCTGGGAGATCTCCGGCGGCCAGCAGCAGCGGGTCGCCATCGCCCGCGCCCTGGCCGCCGAGAACCCGCTCCTCCTGCTCGACGAGCCGTTCGCGGCGCTGGACGCGCTGACCCGGGAACGGCTCCAGGAGGACGTCCGCCAGGTGACCGCCGAGACCGGGCGGACCACGGTGTTCGTGACGCACTCGGCGGACGAGGCGGTGTTCCTGGGCTCCCGCATCGTGGTGCTCACGAAGGGTCCGGGCACCGTGGCCCTCGACCTCCCGATCCCCCTGCCGCGTGGCGGTGCCGACGCCGAAGAGCTCCGCGATTCGGCCGAGTTCGCCGAGCTGCGCGCGGAGGTCTCCCACGCCGTCAAGGCCGCCGCCGCGGCCTGACCCCGCATCGCCCGCATCCAGAGAGGAAACACCGACAGATGAGCGTCCTCAGCGAACGGCCCGCAGCGGCACGGCTGCCGGTCACCGAACTCGGCCCGCACTTCGGAGCCGAGATCCACGGCATCGACCTCGGTCGCCTCGGAGACGACGAGGTCCTCGCGCTCCGGCAAGCACTCGTGCGGTACAAGGTGCTCTTCGTGCGCGGCCAGCACGGCCTCGACGACGCCCAGCAGATCGAGTTCGGCAGACGCCTGGGCGAGGTCACCGTCGGGCACCCGATCCACGACTCCGGTGACGTGGCCCCCGAGGTCTACTCGCTCGACAGCCAGGACAACGGGTTCGCCGACGTCTGGCACACGGACGTGACGTTCGTACGGCGACCGCCCGCGATCTCCGTCCTGCGGGCCGTGGTGCTGCCGCCCAACGGCGGCGACACGAACTGGGCCGACAGCCAACTCGCCTACGAGTCGCTGTCGCCGGGCCTGCGGGCGCTGATCGACCCGCTCACCGCGGTCCACGACGGCACCCGCGAGTTCGGGTACTACCTCGCCCAGCGTCGCGAGGGCCGCGGCAACCTCTGGGAGGGCCAGGTGTTCACCGACCTGACACCGGTCGAGCATCCGGTGGTGCGCGTCCACCCCGAGAGCGGACGCAAGGGCCTCTTCGTGAACCCCGGATTCACCTCGCACATCGTGGGCGTCTCGGAGCACGAGAGCCGGGGCATCCTCGACATCCTGTACGCCCACCTCACCAAGCCGGAACACGTCGTACGCCATCGCTGGCAGCCCGGTGACGTCGCCCTGTGGGACAACCGCAGCACGGCCCACTACGCCAACCGCGACTACGGCGACCGTCACCGGGTCATGCACCGCATCACGCTGCGCGGGGACACCCCCGTGGGTCCCGCGGACGCGCGCTGACCTCCGCGCCGCCCCCCTTCCCGGGGACCTGGGGGAGCGGGTGGCTGCCGCCGCCACCCGCCCCCGACGGCGGCATCGTCCACCACGCGAGCCGCCGGCCGGCGAGACCCCCGTCGTCCATGACGTTCCCGCATACCGGCCGTGCCGGACTCTCGTTGGACGCACCGTCGTGCGCTTCCTAGCGTGGCAGGCATGAACGCACCCCGTATCGCCCTGGTCACGGGCGCCAACCAAGGACTCGGCCGCGCCCTCGTCGACGGACTGGCGGCCCGCATGGACGCGGACGACCTGGTCCTGCTCACCGGCCGCAGCCGCCGGCGCGTGACGGACGCCGCACGCGAGGCCGGCCGGCTGCCCGGCACCCGCGCCCGGGTCGAGGGCCGGGTCCTGGACGTCACCGACACCGACGCCATCGCGCGCCTCGCCGAGGAGCTCCGGGTCCGGTACGGAGGCGTCGACGTCGTCGTCTCCAACGCGGTGACCCGCGTACTGCCCGAGGAGTCACAGGCCGACCGGGCCGACGAGTTCATCGCCGTCTCCAACACCGCCACCCACGCGATCCTGCGTTCCTTCGGTCCCGTCCTGCGTCCGGGCGGACGGCTGCTCGTCGTCGCCAGCGGTCTCGGCACCCTCGGCCACCTCGACCCCCGGCTGCAGCACCTCTTCGACGGCGCGAGTCTCGACCAGGTCGAAGACGCCGTCGCGTCCTGGCGCGGCGCCGTCCACCAGCGGACCGCGCGGGAGGCCGGCTGGCCCGTCTGGCTGAACGTCCCCTCGAAGGTGGCTCAGGTCGCCGCCGTCCGCGCCGTCGCCGCCGAACGCCGCGAGAGCGACCTCGCCGACGGCACACTGATCGCCGCCGTGTGTCCCGGCATGGTCGACACGGCCACCTCCCGCCCCTGGTTCAGCGACTACAGCCAGGCCCAGTCACCGGCCGAGGCCGCCGAGGCCGTGCTCGACCTGGTCCTCGCCGACCACGTCGATCCCGCCCTCTACGGCCAGCTCGTCCGCTTCGGCGAACCCCTGGACTGGTACGACGGCACACCCCCGGTGGAGCAGGACCGCATGCTCACGCCCTGAGTGAGCAGGACCGCCGAGCGCCGGCCGACGGCTCACGAGGTCAACGCGCCTCCGGTGAACAGGGCGAACAGACCGTGGGGCGTGTCGGCGCCGAAGAGGAGCTCATAGAGCCGGGCGCCTTCGGCGGCTGCCTCGGCGCCGCGCGGGAACATGGCCCGCTCGTACTCGACGAGGGCGGCTTCCGTGTCGCCGGGGTGCGCGGCCAGGGCCTCGCCGAGTTGCGCGCCGTCGTACAGGGCCAGGTTGGCGCCTTCACCGTTGGGAGCCGACAAGTGGGCTGCGTCGCCGATCAGGGTCACGCCTCGCACCCGGTCCCAGCGGTGCCCCATCGGCAGGGCGTACAGGGGGCGCAGGGTCGGCGCAGTGTCACTGTCGGTGATCAGTGCGGTGAGCTCCGGAGCCCATCCGTCGAACTCCCGGGCGATCCGCGCCGCGGCCGCGGTGGCGTCGGTGACGTCGATGGCGGCGAACCAGTCCAGCGGCCCGGTGAGCGCCACATACGTGTGCAGGGTGTCGCCCTTCTCGCGGTGGGCCTGGATGCCCTTGCCCGGGGCGAGCGCGAACATCGACCCGCCGCCGACCGCCTTCGCGGCGGCAGGGTGCCGGGTGTCGCTGTCGAACAGGTAGGTCTCGACGAACGACCTGCCGGTGTACTCGGGCACCGCATCGGAGAGCAGCGGCCGCACGCGTGACCAGGCGCCGTCCGCGCCGACCAGCAGGCTGGTGACGGCCACCGTCCCGTCGGTGAAGGCGACCTCGTGGCGCCCCTCACCGCAAGGACGGACGCCGCGGACCTTGTGCCCCCACCGGACGGTGCCGGCCGGGAGCGAGTCGAGCAGGATCTGGCGCAGCTCGCCGCGCTGCACCTCGGGGCGGCCGCCCGTACCGTCGTCGGCCTCGTCGAACAGGACGGTCCCGTCCGGGTCGAGGATCCGCGTCGCCTGGCGGCCCTCCAGGACCAGGCCGCGGAACTCGTCGGTCAGACCGGCCGCCCGCAAGGCGACTTGGCCGTTGTAGTCGTGGATGTCGAGCATCCCGCCCTGCGCGCGGGCCATCGGTGAGGCCTCCGCCTCGTAGACCGTGGACGGGATGCCGTGGACGTGGAGGACGCGGGCGAGGGTCAGTCCGGCAAGCCCGGCGCCGATGATCGTGACGTCAGTGGTCATGGTGGTTCCTTGCCTTTCCGCACGTCTGCCGGATGGGCACCCGGCAGGATGGGGGAAAGGTCTCAGACGCCGCCGACGTCTCGCCGACACGCCGCCGACAGAGGACCGACAGCCCCGGCAGCGGAACGGCACCGGCCCCGTCACCGGCCAGCCGGGGCACCGCCGGCCGACGTCCCGCCCTCACCGCGTCAGCGGGTGGCGAGGAGCTCCAGGGTGTCGATCACCCGGTTCGAGAAACCCCACTCGTTGTCGTACCACGCGACCACCTTGATGTGGCGGCCGTCGACGCGGGTGAGGGCCGAGTCGAAGATCGACGACGCGGGGTTGCCCGTGATGTCGGACGACACGAGCGGGTCGTCCGAGTACTCGAGGACGCCGGCGAGCGGTCCCTCCGCCGCGGCGCGGTAGGCGGCCAGCACCTCGTCGCGCGTCACGTCGCGGGCGACGGCCGTGTTCAGCTCGACGATCGAGCCCACCGGCACCGGTACCCGGATCGAGTCGCCCGACAGCTTGCCTTCGAGGCTGGGCAGCACCAGGCCGATCGCCTTGGCGGCGCCGGTCGTGGTCGGCACGATGTTGATGCCGGCGGCCCGGGCCCGACGGGCGTCACGGTGCGGGCCGTCCTGGAGGTTCTGCTCCTGCGTGTAGGCGTGCACGGTCGTCATGAACCCGTGCTCGATACCGGCGAGTTCGTCGAGGACCGCGGCCAGCGGCGCGAGCGCGTTGGTGGTGCAGGAGGCGTTCGAGACGATCGTGTGCACGGCCGGGTCGTAGGCGTCGGTGTTGACCCCGAACGCGAGCGTGACATCGGCGCCGTCCGACGGCGCGCCGACCAATACCTTCTTCGCACCGGCGTCGAGGTGGGCGCCGGCGGCCTTGGCCGAGGTGAAGCGGCCGGTGGCCTCCAGGACGATGTCGACACCGAGTTCGGCCCAGGGCAGCCGCGCCGGTTCCCGTTCGGCCAGCACCGTGATCCGCCGGCCGTCGACGACGAGGGCGTCGCCGTCGACGGTCACCGGGCGGCCGAGCCGGCCGGCCGTGCTGTCGAAGGCGAGCAGCCGGGCGAGTGCGGCGGGCTCCGTCAGGTCGTTGACGGCGACGATCTCCAGGGCGCTGTCGCGCTCCAGCAGGGCGCGCAGCACATTGCGTCCGATGCGGCCGAATCCGTTGATGGCGATGCGAGTCATGTGTGGTGTCCCTTCCTTTCGCCACCAGCCTCGTCCGCGGGCCCTGCCGCCGACAGTGGCGGGATCGCCACGGTTCACAAGGATCCCGCCACGACGCGCCGGCGGGCACGGTGCCCGGTGGGTCACTCGCCCCGGGTGAAGGTGCGCCGGTATTCGCTCGGAGTGGTGCCGAGGATGCGCTGGAAGTGCAGCCGCAGGTTTGCGCCGGTGCCGAGCCCGACGTCGGCGGCGATCTGCTCGACGCTGCGTTGCGAGCGTTCGAGCAGTTCGCGGGCCAGGTCGATGCGGGCGCGCATCACCCACTGCATCGGCGTGTAGCCGGTCTCCTCGACGAAGCGCCGGGAGAACGTGCGGGGCGAGACCCCCGCCTGCCGTGCCATGGTGTCGAGGGTGAGGGTCTCACCGAGCCGGTGCAGCGCCCACTCGCGGGTGGCGGTGAACCGCTCGCCGAGCGGCTCGGGGACGCTGCGCGGCACGTACTGCGCCTGGCCGCCGCTGCGGTAGGGGGCCGCGACCAGGCGCCGGGCCGCGTGGTTGGACGCGGCCACACCGAGGTCGCCGCGCAGGATGTGCAGGCACAGGTCGATGCCGGAGGCGGCGCCCGCCGAGGTGAGGACGCTGCCCTCGTCGACGAACAGCACGTTCTCGTCGACCCGGACGAGCGGGTGCCTGGCCGCGAGCGCCCGCGTGTAGTGCCAGTGCGTCGTGGCCCGCTTGCCCGCGAGCAGACCCGTGGCGGCGAGGGCGAAGGCGCCGGTCGAGATGGCGGCGAGCCGCGCGCCCCGGTCGTGAGCGGCGATCAGCGCGTCGATCACGGCTCGCGGGGGGTCCTCGCGGTCCGGGGACCGGTAGCCGGGGACGAAGACGATGTCGGCCCACGCGAGCGCGTCGAGGCCGTGGGCGACGTGGTACGCGAGGCCGTCGCCGCCGGTCACGAGACCGGGTGCCGCCCCGCACACCCGCACCTCGTACGGCATGCTCGCGCGGGTGGTGAAGACCTGCGCGGGAATGCCGACGTCGAGCGGCTTCGCGCCCCCGAGCACGAGGACGGCGACGCGACGAAGGCGGGAGGGCGGCACAGCAAGAGGTTACGCCGAGCGGCACACGTGCCCGCCACCTGTGCCGCGGGCGTCAGGCCGCTCGCCTCACAGCTGGAGGGGCAGGTGGCGGGGGCCGCGGAGCATGGCGTTCTGACGGTAGGGCGGCGGGTCCTGGACCAGCCGCGCGGTGCCGAGGCGGGGGAGCAGGGCGCCGAGCGCGGAATAGGCCTCGATGCGGGCCAGGGGGCCGCCGTAGCAGAGGTGGATGCCGCTGCCGAAGCCGAAGTGCTGGTTGTCCGGACGGGTGGGGTCGAACCGGTCGGGCTCGTCGAACCGCTTGGGGTCGCGGTTGCCGGAGGCCAGCACCAGGACGACGGACGCGCCTTCCGGCAGGGTGGTGCCGGCGATGCCGACGTCGGCGCGCGGGAGGCGCTCGCGCATGTGGACCGGGGGCTCGAAACGCAGCAGCTCCTCCACCGCGCGGGGCAGCAGGTTCGGTTCACGGCGCAGCAGGTCGAGCTGGTCGGGCCGGCGCAGCAGGGTGAGCGCACCGTTGGTGATGAGGTTGACCGTGGTCTCGTGCCCGGCGATGAGCAGCAGGATCGCCGTTTCCGCGAGTTCCTCCCGGCTGAGCCGCAGCGCCGGGTCGGGCTCGTTGACGAAGGCGGAGAGCATGTCGTCGCCGGGTGTGCCGCGGCGCTGTTCGGCGAGGTTCACCAAGTAGCCGCCCATCTCCGTCTGCGCCTGTTCACCGGCCTTGTCGGTGTCGGTGGTGTCCGTGCCGGGCCTGACGTCGGCGGCGGCGACGAGGGCGTCGGACCAGGCCCGGAACAGGGGCTCGTCCTCCCGGGGCACGCCGAGCAGACGGCAGATGACCGTCACGGGCAGCGGGTAGGCGAAGTCGTCGACGAGGTCGATCTGCTCGCCCGCCCGCAAGGAGGCCAGCAGTTCCTGGGTGATCCGGTCGATCTCCTCGCGCATGCCGTCGACGCGGTGCGGGCTGTGGGGTGGGCCGAAGGGCCGCATGGCCAGGGTGCGCAGTCTGTGGTGTTCGGGGTCGTCGAGCCGCAGGAACGGCAGTTGCCGCGCCTCCGCGCCGGGGGTGCGGGGGTCGACGCTCATCCGCGGGTCGTGCAGCAGGGCGGCGATCTCGTGGTAGGTGCCGACCAGGTAGCTGCCGTCGGCCTGCGGGACCACGGGACCGGCCTCGCGGAGTTCCGCGTACAGCGGGTACGGGTCGGGGCGGCTGGAGTAGTCGGTGATGCGTGCCAGGAGGGTCTCGGAGGCCATGGCGGCTCCTCGTGGTCGAGCGGGACGTGGGCTGCACCACGGTCGGAGTGGGCTACACCACGGTCAGCCGGCGGTCGGGCAGGTGACCGGTGAGCGCGACGGTCGGGCCGTGGGACAGCACCGATGGGTCGGGCACGTCGGAAGGGATCGTGACGTCGGCCGCGATCGCGCGGTCCGCGGCGCCGGGCGGGGGCGGGAACGCGGCGGCCGTCTCGATCAGGTGCCGGTAGTAGTCGAGCGACTTGGCCATGTCCACGGTGACGGCCGCGGTGACCCGGCCCTTGTACCCGTAGACCATGGCGAGACGGCGCGCCTCCAGCGAGCCCTGGGCGATGACCACGTGGTCGGAGTAGGTGGGCACACCCACGGACTTGATGTTGAGTCCGAACTGGGTCGACCAGAACACCGGGACGGCCAGGTGCGGGCGTTGCAGGGGGCCCGGGTTGACCATGTTGTGGGCCGCCACCTCGGCCTGCTCGACCGCGTTGCCCCAGTGTTCCAGGGACAGCAGCTGGTAGCCGAACAGCGGGTGCGGGAAGCGGGAGACGTCGCCCGCCACGAAGACGTCGTCGGTGACGATCCCGTACATGTTGAAGGCGCGGCACCCGGCGTCGCACGCGATCCCGCGCGGGCCCGCCGCGAGCCCCGAGTCCGCCAGCCATTCGACGTTGCGGATCGCTCCCAACGCCGCGACGCACACGTCCGCGTCGACCCGGCTGCCGTCGGACAGCTCCGCACCGGTGAAGGCCCCGTTGCCGTTCAGGGCGGTGACCGTCACGCCGGTGCGCAGGTCCACGCCGTTGTTGCGCTGCATGACGGCCGCGAGCTTCGACAGGGTGCCGCCGAGTGCGCCGACCAGCGGAGCGGGGCCGCGCTCGGTCACCGTCACCTGCACCCCCAGCTCCCGGCAGGCCGAGGCGATCTCCGAGCCCGTGAAGCCGCCGCCGATGACCAGCACGCGCTCCGGCCCCTCGGCGAGCCGCTCGGCCAGCCCCGCGCCGTCCTCACGGGAACGCAGGGTGAACACCCCGTCCAGCGCGGCCTCCTCCTTGTGGGGCCAGGGCCGCGCGCGGGTTCCCGTGGCGATCAGCACCCGGTCGTACGGCAGTGACTCCCCGTCTTCCAGCAGTACCCGCTTCCCCAGCAGGTCCAGGCCCGTCGCGCGGACGCCCAGCCGCCACTCGGCGTCCGGATCCCGGCGCATCGGCAGCTCGGTGGTCTCCGCCGTCGCCTGCCCGAGCAGCACCTGCTTGGACAGCGGCGGACGGTCGTAGGGTACGTGGGGTTCGTCCCCGACCACGGTCAGTGAACCGGTGAAGCCTTCCTCACGCAGCGCTTCCGCGGCCCGCAGGCCGGCCAGCGACGCACCGACGACGACGATGCGGCCGTCCTTGAGGTCAGCGGGCACCGCTGCTCACCTCTTCGCCCACGAGTATGGCCTGGACCGGGCAGGCCGCCGCGGCCTGGCGCACGCGTTCCTCCTGGTCCTCGGGTACGGCCGTGGCGTAGAGAAGGCCTTCCTCGCCGTGCAGCTCGAACACGCCGGGTGCGAGGAACACACACTGTGCGTATCCCTGGCAGCGCGTGAGATCGACAACGGTCCGCATCTTCACTACCTCCTCCGCCGTCCCAACCCCCCTCACCTCCAGCATGGGCGGAGACCCGTCGGCCCGCACGGTGACCACTTCGGGGGCGCCGCCGGTGTGACGTCACTCCAGGACGCAGGGCGGCGCTGACCGCGACGCGTCGGGTGAACTCCCGGCGAGCAGTGCCCAGTTGGGTGCCCGTGCGACTGATCTCCCCGGCGCACAGGGCGACATGGCCGGCGCACGGCCGACGGCTCCGGTCGGTCCGCCGACCGGCAGACGCGGGTACGCGCCGGGCGCTGCCGCGAGTCCGCGGCTGCTGAGCGTTTCGACCCCCCTCGGCGGGCGGGGGACCGGGCCGCGCCGCCGGCCGGCCACCGGGGTGGTCCGATCGGGTGGCTACGGGGGCGGTCAGGTCCCACGGGAGCGCCCGCTGTGCCGCCGGTGGCCCGAACGGCCCTGTCGGGAACCCGGGCGTCGGTGGAAGGTGGTCGTGCAGAGGCCGAGACGCACGAAGCCCCCGAACGCCGTCCCGACACGAAAGGCATCCGGATGTCCGCCGACACGCACACGGCGCCCGCCGAACTCTCGGACGAGGAGCTCGCCTCCCTGGACGCCCACTGGCGCGCCGCGAACTACCTCGCCGTCGGCCAGATCTATCTCATGGCCAACCCCCTGCTGAGCGAGCCGCTCCAGCCCGAGCACGTCAAACCGCGGCTGCTCGGCCACTGGGGCACCTCACCCGGCCTGAACCTGGTGCACACCCACCTCAACCGCCTCATCAAGGCCCGCCGCCTGGACGCGCTGTGCATCTGGGGCCCCGGACACGGCGGCCCGGCCGTGCTCGCCAACTCCTGGCTGGAGGGGTCGTACACCGAGACCTACCCGGACGTCACCCGGGACGCGGCCGGCATGGCCCGGCTGTTCAAGCAGTTCTCCTTCCCGGGCGGGGTGCCCAGCCACGTGGCCCCCGAGACCCCCGGCTCCATCCACGAGGGCGGTGAACTCGGCTACTCCCTGTCGCACGCCTACGGCGCGGCCTTCGACAACCCGGACCTGCTGGTCGCCTGCGTGATCGGCGACGGCGAGGCCGAGACCGGGCCGCTGGCCGCCTCCTGGCACTCCAACAAGTTCCTCGACCCGGTCCGCGACGGCGCCGTACTGCCGATCCTGCACCTGAACGGCTACAAGATCGCCAATCCGACGGTGCCGGCCCGGATCCCGGAAGCCGAACTCGACGAACTCCTGCGCGGCTACGGCCACGACCCCGTCCATGTCACCGGTGACGACCCGGCGGCCGTCCACCGCGCCATGGCCGCGGCGATGGACCACGCGGTCGACCGCATCGCCGGCTTCCAGCGTGCCGCCCGCGAGGACGGGGCCACGGACCGGCCCCGCTGGCCCGTGATCGTGCTGCGCACGCCCAAGGGCTGGACCGGTCCCGCCGAGGTGGACGGAGTGCCGGTCGAGGGCACCTGGCGCGCCCACCAGGTGCCGCTGGCCGCCGTGCGGGACAACCCCGAGCACCTGCGGCAGCTGGAACAGTGGCTGCGCTCCTACCGCCCTGAGGAACTGTTCGACGAGCACGGCACCCCCCGCGCACACGTGGTGGCGTGCATCCCGGAGGGTGCCCGGCGGCTCGGTGCCACTCCGCACGCCAACGGCGGCCTCCTCGTGCGGGAACTGCCGCTTCCGCCCCTGGAGAGGTACGCCGTCGAGGTGGACAAGCACGGCGCCACCCTGCACGAACCCACACGTGTCCTCGGCGACATGCTGGAGGACGTCATGCGGGCGACCACCGACCGCCGCGACTTCCGGCTCGTCGGCCCCGACGAGACCGCCTCCAACCGGCTCCAGGCCGTCTACGCGGCCAGCGGCAAGGCCTGGCAGGCCGCCGTCCTCGACGTGGACGAGCACCTCGACCGCCACGGCCGGGTGATGGAGATCCTCTCCGAGCACACCTGCCAGGGCTGGCTGGAGGGCTACCTCCTCACGGGCCGGCACGGGTTGTTCTCCTGCTACGAGGCCTTCGTGCACATCGTGGACTCGATGGTCAACCAGCACATCAAGTGGCTGCGCACCACCCGCCGCCTGTCCTGGCGCGCTCCCGTCGCCTCCCTGAACTACCTCCTCACCTCCCATGTGTGGCGGCAGGACCACAACGGCTTCTCCCACCAGGACCCCGGGTTCGTGGACCACATCATGAACAAGAGTCCCGAGGCCGTACGGGTCTACTTCCCGCCGGACGCGAACACCCTGCTGTCCGTGGCCGACCACGCCCTGCGCAGCCGCGACTACGTCAACGTGATCGTGGCGGGCAAGCAGCCCTGCTTCGACTGGCTGTCGATGGAGGAGGCGAAGGTCCACTGTGCCCGGGGCGCCGGCATCTGGGAGTGGGCCGGCAGCGAGGACGGCACGCGCGAACCGGACGTGGTGCTCGCGTGCGCGGGTGACGTGCCGACCCAGGAGGTTCTCGCCGCGGCCCAGTTGCTGCGCCGGCACCTGCCCGGCCTGGCCGTGCGCGTGGTCAACGTGGTCGACATCGCCCGGCTGCTGCCGAGCGAGGAACACCCGCACGGCATGAGCGACTTCGAGTACGACGGACTCTTCACGGCCGACAAGCCGGTGATCTTCGCGTACCACGGCTACCCCTGGCTCATCCACCGCCTGGCCTACCGCCGTACCGGGCACCGCCACCTGCACGTGCGCGGCTACAAGGAGATCGGCACGACGACCACCCCCTTCGACATGGTGGTCCGCAACGACCTGGACCGCTACCGCCTGGTCATGGACGTCGTCGACCGCGTCCCCGGCCTCGCCGTCCGCGCGGCCGCCGTACGCCAGCGCATGGAGGACGCCCGCCAGCGCCACCACGTCCACATCCGGGAACACGGCATGGACCTGCCCGAGGTCGCCGACTGGACGTGGGACGGCTGAGCCGCCTCGCGACAGGGCCCCGGCGCAGCGTCGCCGGGGCCCTCTTCCGGTACGTCACCGGTGTGCCGCCGGCCGGCGCACGGCTCCCCGTCGCCCCCGGAGGCGGTGCGGGCAGCCGTGGAGCGGGTGAGGGACCATGAGGTTGTGGCACGGCGCCCTCGCGGTGTGCCGGGCGACAGGCGGCCCCGGGAAAGGCGGTGGGGACGATGACCCTCCCTCTGGTCGTGGGCGTCGACGGATCGGAGCCGGGCCTCGTCGCGGTCGACTGGGCCGTGGACGAAGCCGCCCGCCACGGTCTGCCGCTCAGGCTGGTCCACGCCTCCCTCTGGGAGCGCTACGAGGCCGGCCTGTCCCCGGCGGGTCCGGACCGGCCCTCCGAGCAGGTGATGGCCGAGGACGTCCTGGCCTCGGCGGCCGACCGGGCGCAACGACGCAACCCGGATGTGAAGATCACCACCGACATCGTTCCGGAGGAGGCGACGGCGGCCCTGGTGCGCGAGGGCGGCGCGGCCTTCGCTCTGGTGACCGGTTCGCGGGGCCACGGCGAACTGAGGGGACTGCTGCTCGGGTCGGTGGGTGTGGCCGTGGCGGCCCGGGCCCCCTGCCCGACGATCGTGGTCCGCGGCGACCGGGTGGGCCTGGCCGGTGCGCACGGGCGGATCCTGCTCGGCCTCGGCGAAGCCGGCACCGGCGCGGAAGCGGTCCGTTTCGCCTTCCGGGAGGCCGAGGTGCGCGGCTGTGTCCTCGACGTCGTGCGTGCCGGGCGCAGGCCAGGCCATGACGAGAGCGCGGACCGGCCCTGGGCCGAAGGACCGCTCGACGCGTCCCAGGAGCGCGCCTCGGCCGTCGTCGACGCCCGGCTCACGGCCGCGACCGCCGAGTATCCGCGGGTCCGGACGCGCCCGGCGGCTGCCGAGGGACCGCCCGGCAAGGTCCTCGTGGACCGGTCGGCCGCGGCGGACCTCGTGATCGTCGGGGCCCGACGCGGGAAGGGGCACTTCGGACTCCAGGTCGGCCGTGTGGGCCATGCCCTCCTCCACCACGCCCAGTGCCCGGTCGCGGTCGTGCCCGAACGGCGGTGAACGGCCCGGCCCGGCACGCCCCGGATCGATGGTGGGAGGGGGCCGCGCGGCCCGTCCTCAGCCGAACAGGCTTCGCACCCTGATCGTCTCGACGCGCCGCCATGTGCCGCCGGGCAGCAGCATCCGCTCGCCGTCGGCGCTGTGGGCGCTCAGCCGGCCCGAACCGGCCGGCCGGGCCGCCCGCCGCCGCGTCTTCCGCGCCGAGGGCAGCGCGGGACCGCGGCCGGTCCGCTCGGCCCGCGCATCAGGTTGAGTGCGTCGGCTCATCGGCCCTCCCGTTCGCGAGCAGGGGTGGTCTCCACAACGCCGGGCCCTCGGTCGGCTCGCCGCGATGCCCGGACAGCCGTCGGCCACACACCCAGCATGCTCCCTGTATACCCGCGGGCGGGGCCGAATCGCACAACCGCGGGAGCAAGGCTCACCGGCTGGGCGGTACCCCACCCGGTGGCCCTCGTCAGTCCAGGATCGTGGCGACGCCGCGGCGGCGAAGGTCGGCCAGCCCGTTCAGCATGGCCTCGATCTGCTCGGGGGAGTGCCCGGCCCAGCCCTTGAGCTCCGACACGACGCGCACGGGCTCGCGGGTGCGATAGGAGCGGGTGGGGTTGCCGGGGAACTTCTTGTCGGTGACGTTGGGATCGTCCTCCAGCTCTCCGGTCGGCTCCACCACGTAGATCCGGGCCGGACCGTCCCCGGCCGCGAGCTCGGCGCCCCAGACGGCGGCGTCCAGGGTCTCGGACACGTAGACGTGGCGGGACGTGCGCCCCTCCTCGAAGTTGGACGCGTACCCGGGGACCAGCAGATCCCCTGGGGCCAGGGCCGCCTTCGTACCGTGCAGATAGGTTCCGGCCTCGTACACCTGGAAGGGGACAGGCGTGATGGTCATGGGCAGCTCCTCGGGGCCTGGGCTCGGGGTAACAGGAAACCACAGCGGCCGGGGGCGGGTAGGGGCCGGCGACGACCCCGTGCGCACGGCGCCGGACACGGTGTGACTAACCTGGACCCGACCGAAGATCAGGGCAGTCGATCCCATGGACGATCAGCATCCATGTGATGGATTCCCGCTGGTCAGCGCCGCATCGCAAGGGGAAGCCCCGTGAACCTGGCCCGCCTCGACCTCAACCTCGTCGTCGCCCTGCGCGCTCTGCTGGAGGAACGCAACGTCACCCGCGCCGGACAGCGCGTCGGGCTGAGCCAGCCCGCGATGAGCGCCGCCCTGGCCCGTCTGCGCCGCCACTTCGACGACGACCTGCTCGCCCGCGTCGGCGGCCACTACGAGCTCACCGCCCTCGGCCAGGTCCTCCTCGACCGCACCGCCACCGCGTACGACCTGCTGGAACGCCTCTTCGCCAGCCAGGCCGACTTCGACCCGGCCAAGGAGGTCCGCGAGTTCCGGCTCGTCGCGTCCGACTACGCCGTCGCCGTCTTCGGCACCGAACTCGCCCGCGTCGTCCACGAGGAGGCCCCGGGCATCCGGCTCCGCTTCAGCCACACCCCGGCCGGCGTCGTCGACGACACCGCGACGCTGCTCAGCGCCGCCGACGGCCTGCTCATGCCGCACGGCGTCATCAGCGACTTCCCCGCCACCGACCTCTACGACGACCGCTGGGTCTTCCTCGTCGCCCACGACCATCCCGGCGTGGACGACCGCCTCACCCGCGACGATCTCGCCCGCCTGCCCTGGGTCACCTATCAGCGCACCTACGACGCGCCCGCGGTGCGCCAGCTCGGCATGCTCGGTGTCGAACCCCGGGCCGAGGTCTCCGTCGACAGTTTCCAGCTGCTGCCCCTGCTGGTCGCCGGCACCCGGCGCATCGCCCTGATCCAGGCCCGGCTCGCGCGGCTGCTGGCACCGCTCGCCGCCGTACGCGTCGTGGAACCGCCGTACGAGGCGGTGCCGCTGCGCGAGGCGATGTGGTGGCACCCGGTCCACACCCACGACGCCGCCCACATCTGGCTGCGCGAGACGGCGGCGCGGATCGGCGGACGACTGGCCGACGCCGCCGGGGTGTGACACCGGCCCGGGGCTCCCGCCCACCCGGCGGCGGACAGCGGTCGACCGGTCAGGTGCGCAGCAGCCGCAGGTCGATCGCGTCGGCCATCGCCTTCATCCCCTCGTCGTCGGGGTGGATGTGGTCGCCCGAGTCGTAGGCCGGGTTGAGTGCCGCCGGGTTCGCGGGGTCACGCATGGTCCGGTCGAAGTCGATGACGCCGTCGAACGCTCCGCTGGTGCGGATCCACTGGTTGACGCTCTGGCGGATCCGCTCCGCGTCGGGCGTGTAGTACCCGTTGCCCTGGTCGGGCATCAGCGTCGCGCCGATGATGTTGACGTGGGCGGCGTGGGCCTGGCCGATCAGGGTGCGGTAGCCGTCGATCAGGTCCTGCGCGGTCAGCGGGCGGCCGTCCGGCCCCGCGTTGTTGCCGATGTCGTTGATGCCTTCGAACAGGATGACGTCCTTGACGCCCGGCTGGCCGAGGGCGTCGTGGCCGAAGCGCTTCAGGGCACTGACGCCCTGCCACAGGTTGGGGACGTCGGTGAGCACGCGGTTGCCGCCGATGCCGGCGTCGACGACGCTCAGTTTCTGCGGGCCCGGTCCGGAGCCCAGCCGGCGTCCGAGGAAGTCGGGCCACCGGGTGTAGGTTCCGTTCGAGGAGTGGTAGCCGTCCGTGATGGAGTCGCCGAAGGCGACGACGGTGCCCCTCGCGGTCGGTGACAGCACGTCCATCCCCGCCAGGTAGTACCAGGAGGTCGTGGTGGTGCCGAACGCGGCGGCGCTGTTGTCACCGGCGTGGTTGCCGGAGGCTATGTACGTGGTGTCGAACGCGTCGGAGTGCCAGGTCGACGTTCCCGTCGGGCCGGGTGTGTAGAGGTCGACCAGCAGGTTCTCGCCGGCGACGACCGTGATCGGGACGACGTCGCTGACCGCCTCCTCGCCGGCGGGGATCGTGACACGGCGCGAGCCGCCGAAGGTGACGTTCCGAGTGGTGCCGCGGGTCGCCTCGCCGCCGCTCGCCTGGACGGCCAGGTCCACGGTGCCGAGGTCGAGCGGCGCGGTGCCGTACCGGTTGGACAGGGTGATGCGTACGCCGGAACCCGCGACGCTGCTGTGCACCACCATGCGCAGGGTCTGGTTGTCGAAGGACGGGCCGCCGGTCGTCATGCTGGGTGACCAGGCGCTGACCCGGGTGCCCTTGGCCTGCGGCGACGATGCGGCGGCACTCGCCGCGTGCGCGGTGCTCAGCGGAACGACCGTGAGGATCATCCCGGTCACGGCGCCGAACACGGACAGCAGGGATCCGCGACGCGGCCGGCGGTCCGCCGCCGTGCCTTCTTTTTCGGGGGACATCGTTGTTCTCTCCACTCTCCGCGTCGTCCGCGGCGGGCCGGCTCCGCGGGGAGTCCGGCCCGGTCCCGTCCCCGCCGCGGGCGGACGGATTCCGGGCGGCGGGACGGTCCGCTGACGACGGGTCATCGGGGGTTGGCTCGGGGGGAAGGGGTGTGCCGCACCGGCCTCAGCCGAGGTTGTTCAGCGTGACGGACGCGCCGGGCTTGAGGCTGACCTTGCGCGAGGTGCCGCCCGCGAACACGGTCGTGTCACGGCCGCCGACGCTCTTCAGCGTCAGCTGGGTGACCTTGCCGTTCCTCCACCTGAGGTCGGCGACGAAGCCGCCGCGCACGCCGACTCCGGACACCGAGCCGGACGCCGCCCACGCGGCGGGCAGTGCGGGCAGCAGCTCGATGTGGCCCGGCCGCGAGTACACCAGCATCTCGATCATCGCGGAGGGGGTGCCGAAGTTGGCGTCGATCTGGAAGATGCCGCGGCCCTGCCCCATGTCCATGATGTCGAAGAGGTTCGGCGCGGTGCCGTTGCTGCCGCCCGCGGACGGCTTCAGGTTGTTGACGACCAGCTGGTAGGCCTTCTCCGCGTTCTTCAGCCGGGCCCAGCACAGGCCGCGCCAGGCGTTGGCCCAGCCGTAGCTGTTCATGCCGCGCGCGGTCAGCAGGGCGGTCGCGCCGGCGAGGATGTCCTTCGGGGTGGAGTCGTCCGGGCGGATCCGGTCGCCCGGGAAGAGGCCGACGAGCGGGGACAGGTGCCGGTGGGTGGTCTCACCCAGGTTGTCCGGCGACATCCACTCCTCCAGCCAGCCGGTCTTGGGACTGACCACGGGCAGGTACAGGCGCTCGCGCAGGCCGTCGACGGTCTGGCTGTAGGAGGTGTCCCTGCCGAGCACCCCGGTCGCGGTGCGGTAGTTGCCGAAGAGGTTCCACACCAGCTCCTGGGCGTACGTGATGCCCTTGGCGTCCAGCGGTCCCTGCTCGGGGGACCAGTCGCTGTCGGCGATGAGGACCTCGCGTGAGGCGCCGGAGGCGTCGGTGACGGTCGTGGTGATGAGGCGGGCCTCCCAGAACTCCACGGCTCCCTTGAGGAGGGGGTAGATCTTGTCCAGGTAGGCGCGGTCCTGGGTGTACTCGTAGTGTTCGAACAGGTTCTGGCAGATCCAGGCGTTGCCCGCCGGGTGCCACCACCAGCCGCCTCCGCCGTAGGGGTTGGTGGAGATGGCCACGGTCCAGCCGGCTATCTTCCCGCTGGAGTTGCGGTACCTGTTGTCCGGGCTGTTGAACAGCCGCCGCGTGACGTCCGTCCACGAGGGCAGCTGCGCGAGGCAGTAGTCCGTGAAGGCGTCGAAGCAGTCCGGCAGTCCGGCGCGATCGGCCAGCCAGTAGTTCATCTGGACGTTGATGTCGGTGTGGTAGTCGCCCATCCAGTCCGGGTCGTTGCCGTCCAGCCACGGCCCCTGCAGACCCATCGGCAGGACGCCCCGTGATCCGGAGATCATCAGGTAGCGCCCGAACTGGAGGTAGGCCGCCTCCAGTTCCGGGTCCGGGACGTCGTCCCGGTAGCGGGCCTGTACGCGCTGCCAGGTGTCCAGCTTGCGCTGTGCGGTGGACGAGGTGCCGAGGTCGACGGCGAGCTGCTCGAACACCGGGCGGAAGTCCGCGACGTGGGTGTGCAGCAGGGTGCTCGCGGAGTGGCCGGCCGCGTCCTGCACCTTGGTGCGTGCCAGACGCTCCGGGTCCAGGGCCGGGTCGCGGAACCCGGCGGCCGCGTCGGGCGCGTAGTTCGTGCCGCCGCTGACCACGACGGTGAGGTCCTTGCAGCCGCTGAACCTGATCGACGTACCGCTGACGGTCACCGTGCCGGTGCCGCTGGTCGCCGTGACGGCGGCGCCGTACTTCAGGCCGTTGGCGAGGGACGCCCCGAACGAGACGCGCCGCGTGCCGTCCGCGGTGGTGTGCTCGCCGTGGGTGCCGGCCAGCGTGACGGTGCCGGTGTAGGTGCCGCCGCCGAGCTGGGAGAAGTACACGACGATGACGTCGTCGGGGCGGCTGGCGAAGATCTGCCGCTGGTAGGTGACGCCGGACAGGTCGTAGGAAGCGCTGACGAGGCCCTGGGCCAGGTCCAGGGTGCGGCGGTAGTTGTCGACGGAGCCCAGGTCGTGGCCGGGGATGTCGACGGTGAGTTCGGCCAGCAGGGTCAGGGAGCCGAAGTCGTCCCGCCCGTAGGGGAACTGGCCGTCGCTCTGCAGGGTGTCGTTGGCGCCGCCGGTCCACAGGGAGGCGTCGGTGATCGTCAGCAGTTCGCTGGAGGGGTCGTTGCTCACGAGCGCTCCGAGGCGCCCGTTCCCGACCGGCAGGCCCTGCCGGATCATCGAGGTGGGGGAGCCGGGGGCCCGCCACCACAGCTGGTTCTTCGCGGCGGCGGCAGCGGACAGCATGGGCGAGGAGAGGGGGCGGGACGGGGCCGCCGACGCGGTGAAGCCCGGCAGACCGCCGAGTGCGGCGGTCGCGCCGGCGATGGCGGCGAGGGAGAGGAAGCCTCTGCGGCTGGGACGGTTGTCGCGCGATGCGGTGTGCTGGGTGTCCACGTGGTGCACTCCATGTCCGGGGAACGGCGCATGCGGGAACGACGGATGCGGGGCCGTCGGGTGTGCTGCGAGGGGGGTGGGCCCGGAGCCGTACCGGGCCCACGTGCGGGTCAGGCGGTCCTGGGGACGTCGATCCGGTCGATGTCGGGGGAGTAGTCCCAGCCGCTGTCGAACGTGATGCTGTTGGAGCCCGCCTTCAGGGCCAGTTGCACGCTGACGGTCTGGACCGTGCTCCAGTCACCGGTGGAGGGGAACTTCAGCCGGGTGCCGTTGCCGCTGTTGGAGTAGACGGTCACCGAACGGGGATCGCCGCTGACGTAGGCGACGTCGATGGTGTAGATGCCGTCCTTCTTCACCTTGATGTCGTTGAACTGCAGCCGGCTGTCGAGGTAGAGGTTGCCGACCTTCTTGCCGCCGGAGCAGGCGTCGCACGAGGCGAGGGAGGCGTTCCCGGTCAGGGTGTTGTTCCCGGACTCGGCCTCGTAGCGGGTGGTCGACAGCGCGGGGCCGCCGGGCTTGACGGTGAACAGCCGTGAGCCGTGCGCGGGCAGCGTCGCGGTGATCCTGTTCTTGTACGTGCCCAGGTTCTGGTGCTTCCACAGGTCGCGTACGGTGGCCGCGCCGGTGAAGCCGAACGACGCCCAGTCGGCGGTGACGGAGTCCGACGAGTCGCCGAGGTTGAACAGGGCGACGGTGTAACTGCCGTCGGGGTTCTTGGCTCCCCAGACCTGCTGGTCGCCCATCGGGGTGACGGGGCGTGCGACCGGCGAGCCGTTCTGGTCGACGTCGATGACCTCCTGGTTGGTCAGCAGGGAGAGTCCGTAGTCGTCCAGTCGGGTGAGGTCGTCACCGGTGAACAGGGGCGACTTGTTGATGGCCCACAGGGTCATGTAGCTCTGCCGCTCGGCAGGGGTGAGGCCGTCCATCTCGCCGTTGCCGACGTCGACCGCGTCGAGGTCGTTCCAGCCGCCGGGGCCCGCCTTGCCGCTCCACGCGGGGGCGTCGTTCCACCGGTCGTTGACCGAGTTCTCCCAGGTGACCAGGGTCTTGCAGTAACACTCCACATCGGTGTCGATGCGCCAGCCGTTGGAGTACTTCTTCCAGTCGGCGGCGTGGCCGATGTCCAGCGACCAGGACAGTTCCAGGTGCATCGGGCGGCCGGTGTCCCCGATGGCCTTGTGCCAGGCGGCGATGTCCGGGACGTTGTCGTAGTTGTCGCCGGACTTGAACGAGCCCGGACCCACGCCGTCGAGCTTCAGGAAGTCGTAGCCCCAGTCCGCGAGCATCTGCGCCTGCGAGTCGATGTACTTCTGCGCGCAGGGGTTGCCGAAGTCCAGCTTGTAGGCGCTGTCCCAGCCGTTGGTGGTGCGCAGGTCGGGGTAGACCACGTCCGCGGTGGTGCAGCCGGGGGCGTTGCGGATCGGCACCTTGCCCTCGCCGTAGGCCCCCTTCTCCAGGCCCACCGGCAGGTAGATGCCGGCCTTGAGGCCCTTGGCGTGGATGTGGTCGGCGACGGACTTCATGCCGTGGGGGAACCGGACCGGGTCCGGGGTCTGCCGGCCGTACTGGTCGAACTCGGACGTCCAGTTCTGGTCCATCCACCAGCCGGCGTCGATGTTGACGTACTCGTAGCCGTACTTCTTCAGCGTGGTGGCCAGGGCGTCCGCCTGCTTCAGCACGTTGGCCTCGGTCAGGTAGCTGTAGCTGCCGTTCGGATTCAGCCCCGGGTACTGGGAGGACTGCATGCTCCAGCTGGACCAGCCCATGTAGGGCTTGGCCGCGAGGCCGGAGGCGGCGTCGGCCGTGGTCGAGGCGGAACGGGCGGCCGGGGCGGCCGACTTGGCGGTGGCGGCCATGGCCTGATCGACGGCCGGGACCGTGGCCAGTCCGGCCGTGACGGCCAGCACCAGCGTCGCTCTGAGGGTACGGCGCGGGAAGCCGGTACGGGTTCCGCGCAGGGCTGTGTACGGGGATGACCGCATGGGTCGCCTCCTGGGGGTGGGGTGAGCGGAATTGCGGTGGTACCCGGTGGGGGCGGGCGCCGGATCGGGCGGGACGCCGGGCGCGGGCGGTCGAGTGGCGGGCCGCCGAAGCGCCGGACCGGCGGCTCTGTCCTTGCCCGGGCCGATGGGAGCCCGCTGATGCGCTGTCGCCGTGGCGTGCAGTGCAGCGGGAGCGTGGGGTCGCGGTCAGGGGAGCGCCTGCCGTGACGAACGGGGGAGGGTACCGTCTTCGGGCCGGGCTCCGCGCCGCCGACGGCGGGAGCGGGCGGGGCCGGGCTCATGGCGGCCCCGGCACCGGACGGCACCCGGGGGCCGTCGGTGGCCGGATGCGCCGGCGGTCTACGGGCTGCGGCTCTGCAGCGTCATGGGCTGCTCCTCGTACGTGTCCGATCCCAGGAAGGACTGGATCGCGGTGGCCGCGGCCCCCCGCGCCCACTCCTCGAAGGCGAGAGGACGTGTCACCACGTCACACCGCGCGGCGGTGCCGAAGGCGGACGCGGCGAAGGAGTCCCGGATGCCCTCGGCGAAGAGGTCGTAGGCGGCCAGGCCCTCCCCGGAGATGATCACCCGCTCGGGACCGAGGAGGTTCACCAGCGAGCCGATCGCCTTGCCGATGGCCTCGCCGGCCCGCGCGTAGACCGCCCGGGCGCCGGGGTCCTCGCGGCGGGCCAGGTCCAGCGCCTCGGCGATGCCGGCCACCCGCTCGCCGGTGGCCGCGCGCACCGCTCGCACGATGGCGGGGTCCGCCGCGATCGCCTCCACACACCCCCGGTTGCCGCAGTGGCACGGCGGGCCGAGCGGGTCGAGGGACAGATGCCCGATCTCCCCGGCCACGCCGTGCGCGCCGGACACCACCCGTCCGTGCACCACCAGGCCGCAGCCGATGCCGGCGCCCACGGTGACCAGGGCGAAGTGCGAGAGTCCGACTCCGGCCCCGAACCAGTGCTCGGCGACCGTGAGCGCGCGCACGTCGTTGTCGACCGTGACCGGCAACCCGGTCGTGGCCTCGACGAGTTCGGCGAGCGGTACGTCCCGCCACTCCAGGAAGGGCGAGTAACGGACCACACCCTCGGCCCGGTCCACGTCCCCCGAGATCGCGATGCCCAGCCCCCGTACCCGCACGCCGAATCCGACGGCCTCGGTGAGCAACTCCTGTACCAGCGCGGTGATGACGGGGAGCACCGCCTCCGGAGCGCGGCCCGTGAGGTGCACGTGCCGGGACATCCGGATGCGGCAGCACAGGTCGGTCAGTACGCCGATGATCTCGTCGCCGGTCACCTTGAGCCCGATGAACAGCGCCCTCCCGCCGTCCACCCACACCAGGCTGGCCGGGCGTCCCACGGCGGGCGGCGCCTCTTCGTCCACCCCCTCGACCAGGTAGCCGAGTTCCATCAGCGGGCGGACCGCCTTGGTGACGGCGGCGGCGGAGAGGCTGGTCCGCCGCGCGACCTCGGCCCGGGTGAGCGGGCCGTGGGAGAGCAGTGTGGTGAAGACCAGGGAAGCGGCCGGAGTCATCGTGGGGACCGACTCACGGGGGGAGGTCGGGCGCATGGCCGGAAACCTAGGCGTGACTCTTTTCCGCTGTCAATGAAAAAACCACACTTCTTCAGAAGTGCTCTCTGGAGGGGTTCTAAACCTGTGAAACTGCCTCCGATGCATGGATGTTGACGTGCATCCAAGGCCGTGTCCATGAGGGTGCCGGAAGCGCCTCGGTCGCCGACGGTACCGGTTTTCTATGTGGTTCTGGGGAGTGGTGGAGATGCGTCCCCCGACCCGTCCCGTCTCCACCCGTGCTTCCAGCCCTGGAAGCACGGCGGGTGCCGCCGCGTGGCCTCGTCGGCGCCGGGCGCAGCGAACGGGGCAGAGCCGTACTGGGCGTCGAACGGAGGACCGCCGGTGAGATCAGGCTGCACGGCACCCCGGCTCCCGGCGCACGCGTGGGGATCGAAGGGCACTGGCCAGGCTGGAGTACGCAGCCTCCGCCGCCGGCTCAGCCAGGCACGCCCTGACCGGCGCCGGCTGAAGAGATCCAGGCGGGCGCGGGCGCGGGCACTGGCCGTCGCCGGGCCGCGCGTGCCGTCCGGATGCGGGTACCCGTGTGGTGCCCGAGGACGGGTACGACCCGAGCGGCCAGGAGAGAGAGGCGAGGTGACCGACAGCACCGGGGCGTCGCTGTTGCGGCTGATGCAGGCCAGTCACACGGCCACGCTCGAACAGCTTCCGGGGATGATCGCCGGCCACGCCGCCGTGGCAGGCATGCACGACGTGGCCATCTTCGTGGTGGACATCCGGGAGACGGTGCTGCGCCGGCTCACCGGTGAGGGGCTGGATGCCGGACGCGGCGGGCAGGAGTTCACCGTCTCGGGCAGTCTGCCCGGCCAGGCCTACCGGCGCGTGGAACTGTTGCCCGAACCCGTGCGGGAGGGGGAGTGCGATCGTCCGGGCGGGCGGCGCTGGTGGGTGGCCGTCACCGACGGCGTGGAACGCCTGGGTGTGCTGCGGGCCGACACCGACACCGACGACGAACCCGTCCGCCGGGCCCTGCGCGACCTGGCGTCGATGACGGCCCTGCTGTTGCTGAGCAAGCGGTCCTACAGCGACTCCTACGCGCGTCTGGTGCGTACGGAGCCGATGAACGTGGCCGCGGAGATGCAGTGGAACCTCACCCCGCCACCCGCCTACGCGGGGCAGCAGGTCACCGTCGGCGCGGTGATGGAGCCCGCCTACCAGGTGGGCGGCGACGCCTTCGACTACGCGGTCGCCGGCAGCACGCTCCACCTGGGTGTCTTCGACGCCATGGGCCACGACACCACCGCGGGTATCACCGCGAACGTCGCCGTGTCCGCCTGCCGCAACGCCCGCCGCCAGGGTGCCTCGCTGTCCGAGACCAGCCGGAGGGTGGAGGAGACACTGCTCGGGCAGTTCGGCACCAGCCGCTACGTCACCGGTGTCCTGGCCGACCTGGACATGGAGAGCGGTCGGCTGACCTGGATCAACCGCGGTCACCACCTGCCCCTCCTGATCCGCGGCCACCGCTGGACCACCGAACTGGTCTGCCCCCCGGCCGGTCCCATGGGCGCGGACCTCGGCCTGTCGGTCATCATGGCCACCGAGCAGCTCGAACCGGGCGATCGCCTGCTGCTGTACACCGACGGCGTCGTCGAGGCCCGCGACAGGCACGGGACGGAGTTCGGCCAGGAGCGGTTCGTCGACTTCATCCGCCGTCACCACTCCGGCCGGCACACTCTGCACGAGACCCTGCGCCGGCTGATGGCCGCCATCATGGAACACCACGACGGCAAGCTCGACGACGACGCCACCGTACTGCTCACCGAGTGGCGCGGCGGCCACCAGCAGGAGCTGACCCCGTGAGGTCCGGTCCACGCGGAAGGAGGCGGCGATGAACACCGGCCGGCCCGCCTCCCGCGACCACCAGCACACCCTCCGGGTGCACGTCCGCCGCCTGAGCGCCCGCCGTCACCTCGTCACGGTCGCGGGCGCCCTCGACCTGCACACCGCCGCACACCTCGCCGACGCCCTGCGGCCCCTGGTGCTCACCGGCGGGCACAGCGTGCTCGTCGACCTGTCCGGCGTCGGCTTCCTGGACTCCACCGGGCTCACCTGCCTGATCGCGGTCTACCGCACGGCCCGCGGCACCGGCGCCCGCCTGGCGCTGATCGCACCCAGCGAACGCGTACGGCGGATGCTCGCGCTGACCGGAACGGACCAGGTACTGCACAGCTACGCCACCGTGGACTCCGTACCCGACTGACCGGCCGCGACCGGAGGCGGGTCAGCCGGGGTCGTCGAACAGGGCCAGCAGTGCCTCCTCGTCCGTCTCGGACGCCGGCTGCTCCGGCTGCGGAATCTGCTCGGCCCACACCGTTTTCCCCTGCGGCATGTAGCGGGCGCCCCAGCTCTTGGTGAACTGCGCCACGAGGAACAGACCCCGCCCGCCCTCCTCGGTCGTGGCCGCGCGTCTGATCCGCGGAGAGGTGTTGCTGCCGTCGGAGACCTCGCAGATCAGTGAGTCGTCACGCAGCAACCGCAGGCCCACCGGTCCCGGGCCGCCGTACCGCACGGCGTTGGTGACCAGCTCGCTGACCACGAGCCCGGTGTTGAAGTCCAGCTCCGGCATGCCCCAGGCGGCGAGCTGGGCACGGGTCAGCGCCCTGGCACGGGCCACGGCCGCGGGGTCGGACGGGAACTCCCAGCACGCCATCCGGTCCTCGGGCAGCGCGTGCACACGGGCCAGCAGCAGCGCCACGTCGTCGGACGGGCCGCTGGGCGGGAGCGCGTCCGTGACCCGGTCGCAGGTGTCCTCCAGATCCGGACCGGCGAGGCGCAGGGAGGCCAGCAGCTGGTCGGTGCGCGCCTCGGTGTCCTCGTAGCCGCGGCCCTCCTTCAGCAGTCCGTCGGTGTACATCGTCAGCAGGCTGCCCGCGGGCAGGCCGACGGTGGCGGACTCGTACGGCTGGAGCCCGCCGAGCCCGAGCGGCGGACCGGTCGGGAGGCCGATCAGCCGTGCCTCCCCGTCCGGAGTCAGCAGAGCCGGCGGCGGATGACCGGCCGTCGCTGCCGTGCACCGGCAGGACACCGGGTCGTAGATCGCGTACAGGCAGGTCGTCCCCGTCGCCGGGTCCTGGTCGTCGGCGTCTTCCTCGGGGGTGCGGCTGACCAGGTCGTCCAGGTGGGCCAGCACCTCCTCCGGCAACAGGTCGAGACCCGCCAGCGTCCGTACCGCCGTACGCAGCCGGCCCATGGTCGCCGCCGCCTGCAACCCGTTCCCGGGCACGTCACCGACGACCAGCGCCACCCGCATGCCGGACAGCGGGATCGCGTCGAACCAGTCCCCGCCCACCCCGGACCTGGCGTCGGCGGGCAGATAGCGGGAGGCGAGGCCGACGGTGCTCAGCCGGGGCAGGGCGTGCGGGAGCAGGCTGCGCTGCAGGGTGAGGGAGGCGTGGTGCTCCCGGCGGTAGTGGCGGGCGTTGTCCATGCTGATCGCGGCACGCGCCGCGAGCTCGCCGGCGAGCGTCAGGTCGTCCTGCTCGTACGGCCTCGTCCGGCCGCGGCGGTAGAACCCCGCCAGGCCGAGGACGGAGCCCCGCGCGGTCAGCGGAGCGCCCAGGTAGGAGTGCGCGCCCTCGCCGAGGAAGCCGACGGGGTGCGCGCGGCCGGCCGGGTGCCCGGCCAGGGCGGCGGTCATCACCGAGTCCGTGACCGGCTGCCCGGTCTCCAGGCACCGGGCCTGGGGTGTCCCGGCGGGGTAGCCGGCCGGCGCGTTCACCCCGTCGGCCGGAAGGCCGCGGGAGCCCTCGCCGGCCCAGGCGGCCACCCGGCGCAGCGGCACGCCGGGGCGCAGCGGTCCGGGCGGTGGCTCCTCGCCCGCCAGGACGCTCTCGGCCAGGTCGACGACGACCAGGTCGGCGAAGCGCGGCACGGTGATCTCCGCCAGCTGCTCGGCGGTGCGCCACAGGTCCAGGGTGGTGCCGAGCCGGACACCCGCCTCGTTCAGCAGGGCCAGCCGTCCGCGCGCCTCGGCGGCGAACCGGCCGACACCCGGCTCGCCCACGAGCAGCAGCCACGCGTCGGTTCCGCCGGCGTGCGGCTGCGCCGTCTCGGCGGGGCGGTCCGGGAACGGCACACCACCGCCGGGGCCGCTGGCGGCAGCCGGACGCGCCGTTCCCGTACCGCCGCTGTCCTCGAAACTGACCTCGACCGCCGCGCCCTCCGCGTCGCCGTGGTGCAGCTCCCGTCGGCGCAGGACGGCCACACGATTTCCCGCGAGCGGCACCTCGGCGAACGTCTCGCCGTTCGAGGAGATCAGGCCGACGGCACGCTCCAGCAGTGCCAGCCGTTCCTGCGAGGCCAGCCGGGGCGGCGGTCCGCCGCGCCGGGACAGCTCACCCGACTCCAGGTCCAGCTCGGCGTGCCCGCCGCGTTGCATGGCCCGGCGGAAGGAGTGCGTGAGTTCGAGCTCCCGTGCCGTGCTCAGCTCCAGCAGGCGTTCCCCGATGCGTTCGGTGGCGTCCTGGAGGACCAGCGCCATGCCGGGGTCGGCCAGCTCCCGGGGCACGGAGAGGTTGACCGCGCCCCGCACGGTGCCGCCCACCGGGTCGCGTACCGGCGCGGCCATGCAGGTGAGCTCCTTGAGGGCGTGCAGGAAGTGTTCGTGGCCGACGACCACGAACGGCGCCCTGGTGCTCAGCACCATGCTGACGCTGCTCGTTCCCATGAACCGCTCGTCGACGTTGGCGCCCGGCACCAGGGAGGCGGCGTCCATCAGGTCCAGCCCCACGGGGTCGCCCCACCGGTCGACGATGCGTGCGTGGGAGTCGGCCAGTGTCAGGGTCACCGGTACGCCCGAGAACCGTTCGTACAGGCGGGTCAGCACCGGTGTGGCGGCCCTGACCAGCCGGGTGTCGGGATCGAGGTCACGCTCGACCGGCAGGGCCGCGCGCTCGCGGTCGATGCCGAGGGACTGCGAGCGCTCCCAGGACGCGAGGATCTCCGGGCGCATTCCGGCGCCCAGCCGGGCCCGTTCGCCGTGATCGCTGCCGGAGGCATTTGGGTACGACTCCACCGCTCCAGAGTAATCAGGCAAATAGGGCATTTGCCTGGGTGGAGCTGCCCGGTCGTATGCGTTTCGGGCTGTTCCGGGCCCCAGGCCGGCGGGTTCCGCAGGGGAGTCCTAGCCGATCCGGGCCGCCGCCGGTTCCGGCCGGGCGCCCGGGGCGGCCTCGGCCGCCGTGTAGGGGGAGGCGAAGGTGAACGCGCGCGGGGACGGCCCGTGGGCCCGCAGGTCCGCCAGCCGCTCCAGGGCCTCGCCGGCGGTCGGGAGGTGGCCGGCGGGGACCCACCAGAGCACCAGGTGCGCCTCGACGTGCCGGTGGAACCATTCGCGGCGCCGCCGCAGCGCCTCCAGGTGCCCGCTGCGGTAGGTGAAGTCCCACAGCGCTTCCTGGCTCTCCCACACGGACAGGTTGACGATGACGTCCTCGCCCGCCGGGCGCAGGCCGGTGGCGTCGGCCGCCCCCTCCGCCACGAGCCGCCACACGAAGCCGGGCGCGGCGTCGGCGGCGGCGTTGACCGGGGCGAGCATCTCGACGAACGGTGCCGTGCGCGGGTCGTCGAGGGGGTGACGGAGCGTGGCGACGTTGAGCTGGGCGAGGTGGGCGGCGGGCGCGGATGCGGTCATGGCCCCATCCCAGCACGGCCCCCTTTCTATGTCAATGAATGTTGTTTTTAGAGTCCTCGACCACCACGCAGCATTCGCCCGGCCGGGCGTCCATACGCGCGCGGACGGGGCCGTCCGTGCCGAGCAACCCCTCCAGCAGGGCGAGGTTCATGCCGCAGACGAGGGGCGGGAAGCGCTCGGCGACGGCGTGGAAGGGGCAGTTGCGCATGCGGACGGCGCGTGCGCCCGCCGCGGCCGTCGCCGCGGGCCCTCCGGCGGCCTGGCCGCCCCCGGTGGCCCCGGCGTCCGCCACGTAGGGTTCGTAGCCGCGGGCGGCCAGCACCTCCATGGCTTCTTCGAGCCCGCCACAAGGTCCCGCCCGGCCGCGCAGCTCCTCCCCCCGGCGGCGCGCCGCCGCGCAGAGCCCGGCGTCCAGTCCGGCCTGCTCGGCGGCCTCGGCGAGCAGTTCGGCGGCGGTGCGGTAGTCACGGGCGGGCAGCGACACCGACCGTTCGGCACGGGCCCGCGTGTACACCTTGGCGGGGCGTCCGGCCCCCGGCCCCGAGCGGCCCGTCAGGCGGCGGCTGCCGCATTCCAGCAGCCCGGCCTCGGCCAGCTTGTCCAGATGGTGCGCGGCGAGCGTGCGAGCCACCCCGGCCGCCTCGGCGGCCTCGTTGCGGCCGACCTCGCGGCCCTGTGCCACCACGTACTCGTACAGGCGGCGCCGCACCGGATCCTGCAACACCGCGATCGAGTCGATGTCCTTCACCCCACCCAGTCTAGGAACAATCCAGGTTGGAGATAGAAAGGCGGGCCCGCCCCGGCCGATGCCGGACGCGCCGGTGGGCGGCCGCACCGTACCCGGCGGCCGGCCACGGGCGGGACCGGCGCGCATGAAGCGCCCCGGCCAGGGGAGCCGTGAGGTCCCGGCCACGCCACAGGAGGCTTCATGTTCGAGGGGTTCACGCTGACACGTCGCGAGGGCGACGGGGTCCGGTTGCGGGTGCGCCACGGCGGAGAGGGTCCCGCGGTGCTGCTCCTGCACGGGCACCCGCGCACGCACGCCACCTGGCACCGCGTGGCCCCGTTGCTGGCCGCCGCGGGGCACACGGTGGTCTGCCCCGACCTGCGCGGTTACGGGGAGTCCGACAAGCCCCCGACCGACCAGCGGCACACCCCGTACTCCAAGCGCGCCATGGCCGGCGACTGCCTGGAGCTCATGCACGGCCTCGGACACGACCGGTTCGCCGTCGTCGGGCACGACCGGGGTGCGTACGTGGCCACGCGCCTCGCCCTGGACCACCCGGACGCCGTGTCCGCCGTCAGCGTGCTGGACGCCGTCCCCATCGGGGAGGCGCTGCGGCGCTGTGACGCGACGTTCGCCGCCCGTTGGTGGCACTGGTTCTTCCTCGGGCAGACCGACAAACCCGCCGAACGCGTCATCAACGCCGACCCGGACGCCTGGTACAAGGCCACCGCCGAGCAGATGGGCGCCGAGGCCTACGACGACTACCGCCGCGCCGTCCACGACCCGGCCACCGTGCACGCCATGTGCGAGGACTACCGCGCCGGCCTCGGCATCGACCGCGAACACGACGACGCCGACCGGCGCGCCGGCCGGCGCATCGACTGCCCCCTGCAAGTGCTGTGGGCCACCCGCGACGACATGACCGACCTCTACGGCGACGTGCTGGGCGTCTGGCGCCCCTGGGCGGCCGGCCGGCTCGACGGCTCCCCGGTCCACTCCGGACATCACATGGCCGAAGAGGCTCCCGAGGCACTCGTCACCGCGCTGCTCGCCTTCTGGGAAGCGGCGCCGTAGGAGCGGACGGCCGCACGGCGGCCCACTTGGCAGGGCTGTTGACAGCGCACCGATCGCCCGGCTGGAACAAAATGGGACGAAAGTGACGGCGAACTCGGGGAGGCACGGTGGCGCAGGGCAACGCTGGGAACGACGAGGGGGCCGCCGAGGAGCGCGACCCGTACGACGGGGAACCCGACGCGCACGACAGCGACGGGGACGCCGGCGAGTACCCCCGGCCCGAGCCGTACGACGTCGAGCCGGAGCCCTGCGGCAGCACCGCCACGGCGTACGAGGCACCGGCACCGGCTGTCCCCACCGCAGACGGGCCGGCCGGGGCGCGCGTGCCGGCCGGCGCCGGTCCCGACGTCTTCCTCGACGTTCCGGTACTGAAGGTCGACGAGATCGACCTGGACGTCGAGGACCTGCGCGCGCATGTCTCGCTCCAGGCCGAGGTGCTCGACCTGGTGAAGCTGAACGTGGGCGCCGATGTCGCGCTGGGCCGGGTGCACCTGGGCATCTCGGGCGTGGAGGCACAGGCTCAGCTCCGGGTGCGCCTCGACAACGTCGCCTCGATCATCAACCGCGTGCTGACCACGATCGATCGCAACCCGGAGATCCTGCGTGAGGTCGCGCGGGGCGTCGGCTCCGCTGTGCGGGACGTCGGCGACGGGGCCCGCCAGGCCGTCGGGGAGCTGGGCACGGGCGCCGGAAGGGCCGTCCAGGACGTCGGCCTGGGCGCCCGGGACGCGGTGCGGGACGTCGGTCGCGGCGTCGGCTCGGTGGCCGAGGACGTCGGCCAGGGCGCCACCGGCGCCGTCCGTGACGTGGGCACCGCCGCCGGGCGCGCGGTGCGGGAGGCCGGTGGTGCGACGGGCCGGGCCGTCGGCGAGACCGGCACGGCGGCCGGTGCCGCCGCGGGGGAGGCGGTCGCGGGGGCCGCGGATGTGACCGGAGCGGCGCCGGACAGCGGTCGCGTGATCGCGGACGCCCCGCACGCGGCGGACGGCGCCGCGCCTCGCACCGAGTCCGCCGCACGCGGTGCGGTCCGCAAGCCGGCGCAGGGCCGCCGCCGGGCCGTCCGGGACCAGGAAGGCACCCGCGCGCGCCGAGCGCGCAGCGAGGACGGCGAGCCGGCACTCCGGCCGCGCCGCCACCGCACCACCGAGACGCGGGAGGAACCGCCCTGAACGGCAGGCGCGGCCGTGGACAGCGAGGCGTGGGACATCGCGTTCCGGTCGGCGGTCCACGCCGGGCGCCTGCGTTTCACGGAGGAACCCAGGACAGCCGTCCGCTTCCCCGGCGCCGGCCGGCGGGAGTCGGCGAGCCACAGCGAGCGAACCCGCCTCCCCGGCCGGATCGTGCCCGGCGAGGAGTACCGCGACGTCACCGTTGCCTACCGCCTCGCCACCCGGCTCAGCGGGCCGGAAGACCCAGGAGCGAGCCCATGCCCGGAGGGGTGCTGAAAGGACCCCCGGGGCCCGAGCCGTCTGTCTGGGCCGGCCGCACGCACCACCGGGCCGAAGTGAGCGCGTCCGCTGCTTGGACGGTCTGGGCGCCACCCACTGCGCCGAACTGCCCTTCCTCCTCGACACCTTCGACGCCTACCCCGACAGCCCCGTGCTCGCCGGTGCCGGCGACGCCGAACGCGCGCTGGGCCACGCGTTCGGGACGGCTCTCGCCGGGTTCGTCGCCGCCGGCACCGTCGAGGACTGGCCGCCGTACGCCCCGGCGACCGCCCCCGCGTCCGCCGCTTCGGCTGAGCGGGCGGACCGTGAAGCCGCGGAGGACCCGGTTCCGAGGTGTACGGGAGGAGATCCGCACGTGGGCCCCCCGGGCGTCCCGCGGTCACCGCAGGATGCGCCAGCGGTGGCCGGCCGTGCCGTCGTCCGGTGCCTGGACCACGAAGGCGCCGACGGCGCCGGACCCGTTCTCCGCGGCGAGCAGTTTCCCGCTGTGCGCGTTGCGGATCGTGAAGGTGCCGTCGCCTTGGTCGAGCAGGGTCCAGCGGTGGTCGGCGGTGCCGTTGTCCGACCACTGAAGGACGGTGGCGCCGTCGGCCGTGGACATGTTCAGCACACCGAGCACCTTGCCGCTGTGGACGTTGCGGAAGCGGAAGGCGTCGCCGTCGGGGATCATTTCCCAGTCGTGGTCGGCCGTTCCGTTGTCGCTCCAGAGCAGGGCGCGGCCGCCGTCGGCGGTGGACATGTCCTGGATGCCCAGCACCAGACCGCCGGCCGCGTCGGCCAGGCGGACGGAGGGCGGGCCGCCGGTCTTCCAGTAGACGGTGTAGTTGTGGCCGTGCGCGTCGTGGAAGGGCCCCAGACCGACGGTGCCGCCGTTCGCCGTGGCGGTGAAGGCGAGCGCGGTGGAACTGGTCCGCCTGATCGAGGAGGTGTCGAGCGCGGGGAGGGAACCGAGGGCGGTGTCGCCGTAGTCGCCGGCCAGGACGACCGGACCGTAGGTGACCGCGCAGACGTTCGGGTCGTCGTTGGCCGGCCGCAGGACGGTGCGCATGGGCAGGCGCACGGTGACGGTGTCACCGGAGGACCAGGCCCGCTCCAGGGTCGCGTAACTCCCGGCCGCCACGGGGATGTTCTGCGTGACGCCGTTGACGCTGAGGCTCGCCCCGGTCGTCCAGCCGGGGATGCGGACGCGCATCGCCCAGGTGCCGCCCACGTCACCGGTGACGCGCAGCGTCGTGGTGTCGCTCGCCGGGTACGACGTGGTCTGGGTGACGGTGATGCCGCGCTGGGTCCACGTGAGCACCGACGGCACGAACAGGTTGACGGTGAGCGTCGTGCCGGAGTGGAAGTAGACGGAGTCCATGAGCCGGGTGTGGACCTCCACGCCCGTGCCCTGGCAGCACCAGAAGGTGGTGTAGTCGGTGCTCCAGGTGCCGCCGCCCCACGCCGGGCCGACACCGCGCCGGCCCCCGGGCCTCAGCGGGGTGAAGTAGGTGACGTGCCCGTGGGGGTCCGCCGGGTTCTGGTTGCCGATGACGTGGTTGAGCCAGGCCTGTTCGTAGTAGTCGAACAGCGCGGCCCGGTCCGGCGTCAGTGTGAACAGCTCCCTGGTGAGGGTGAGCATGTTGACCGTGTTGCAGCTCTCGCAGGTGTCGTCGGCCAGGTAGGCGGCGATGGCGTTCGGGGCGCGGAAGTGCTCCGCCTGGCTGTTGCCGCCGATGGCGTAGGTGTGGGAGCCGACGCAGTGGTTCCAGGCGTTGGTGGCGATGTCGCGGTACCGGGTGGTGCCGGTCGCCTTGTACGCGCGGACCGCCCCGATCCACTTCGGCACCTGGGTGTTGGCGTGCAGCCCGGCCAGCGCGTCCTGGCCCGCCGCCAGCGGGTCGAACACCGCGGCGTGGTCGAAGCGCTGGGCCACCGTGAGCCACCGGGCGTCACCGGTCTGCTGGCAGAGGTCGGTCAGGACCGCGTTCATGCCGCCGAACTCGGTGCCCAGCACGGCCTGCATCTGGGCGGTGGTCAGCCGGCCGGTGCGCGCGTCGACCCAGCCCGCGAGAGCCAGCAGCACATCGCGGGCCTGGGTGCTGCCGAGGTGCCGCCACACGTCCAGCAGACCGGTCATGGTCTTGTGGACGGTGTAGTACGGCACGTTGCCGTTCCGCAGGGTGCCGGCCTCCAGCGCCGTGAAGTCGGACTCGGGGTAGCCCGAGAGGTAGCCCGCGCCGTAGCCCGCGGCGCCGTTGTTGGCCTGGCACCTGGCCAGCTCCGCCACCATGTACAGGGCCTTGTCGCGGGCCGTCGTGTCGCCCGTGACCGCGTACAACTGCGCCCAGGCGGTCAGGAAGTGGCCCTGGACGTGGCTGCGGAACGGGAAGGTGGGGGCGTCCCAGCCGCCCGTCGCCGCCGCGCCGCCCGTCGACAGGCGGTGGTTGGCACGGAAGGTGTACAGCAGCCGGTCGACGTCGACGAAGCGGAGATAGGCGGCGGTGCGGTCCTGGTTGTCCAGCCACCGGCTCGCGGTGAGCCTGACCTGGCCCAGGTCGAAGGGTGACGCCTTGGTCCCGATGTCGGTGCGGACCGGCGGGACGCTCGCCGCCCTCGCCGCGGTGCCGCCGAGCAGGGGGCCGGCGGTGGAGCCGACGGCCGTGGTCGCGGCGAGCTTGAGGAGCCGTCTTCTGCTGAACTCGGGCATTCTCGAACATCTCCTTGCGTGGGGGAGTCGAGCGCATCGGGCCGTGGCCGGCGCCGCCCGGCCGAGGCTCACGCCGGGGGGCCGCCGTGAAGGGCCGCGGGATCGATGAGCGACCGCATGGGTTCGTAATTTCGAACAGTGTTCGCTAGATCGTCGAGACCATAGTGGGGTGGATGACGGACCGTCAACGGCGCCGACACCTTCCGTCGATCGCCCGCCAGGACCGGGCGGGGATCGACGGCGGCCGCCCGTTGTTCGCCTGCGGCGTCCGCGGCGACTCTGCGATGCTGCTGGGTGGCCGGCGCCTGCCGCGCGGCGACAGACGTCGGCAGATAGACCTCCGCCATCTCACAAGGGAGTTCACATGCGTCTGTGCAAGCGTGCGCTGGCCCTCACGTTCCTGGCCGCCGTGGCCCTCACCACCCTCGGCCCGCAGGCCGTGGCCGCACCCATGCCCTGGGAGACCAGCACGGTCACCGTGCGGTGCGCACCCCCCTGCTACCAGTAGGCCGCTGTCCCGGGAGCGCCTGCGCGGCACCGGGGGCCGCACCGGACGAGTCGGCGCAGGGGTACTCCGGCCCCTCAGGGGTACGCGTGTGCGGCGCCCCCCTCGCAGGCGCACCTGTGGGCAGCACCTGGACAAGCAGTGGGAGATGGCATGAGGCTCCGCCAGTCGGCTCTGGCACCGTTGCGGTGTTCCGCGCACGTACTGGGCGGGCGGTATCGCCTGGACGCGGTCATCGGCTCGGGTGGCGCCGGCGACGTCCACCGCGGCTTCGACCTGCGTCTGAAACGCCGGGTGGCGGTCAAGGTCTTCCGCACCGGTGCCGACGGCGACGCGGAGGACGGCTTCCACAACGAGGCGGTCATCCTCGCCCGGTTGCGGCACCCCGGCCTGGTCACCGTCTACGACGCCGGCCGGCACGACGGACGTGCCTACCTGGTGATGGAGCTGATCGAAGGCCCGACGCTGAAGGCGCGCATCGCCACGGGTTCCCTGGCGCCCGGGGAGACCGCCGCCCTCGGAGCCGGCCTCGCGCGTGCTCTGGCCCACGCGCACGACGCGGGGATCGTGCACCGTGACGTGAAGCCCTCGAACATCATCCTGGACGCCTCCGGCCGCCCCCACCTGACCGACTTCGGCATTTCCCGGCTGCTCGACGCCACCACCCGTACCGCCACCGGCACCCTCGTCGGCACGGCCGCCTACCTGTCCCCGGAGCAGGTGCTCGGCCGGCCCGTCGGCCCGCCCGCCGATGTCTACGCCCTCGGGCTGGTGCTCCTCGAATGCGTCACGAGCCGGCTCGAATACGACGGTACCCCCCTGGAGGCCGCGATCGCGCGGCTCCACCGGCGGCCCGAACTGCCCGGTTCCCTCCCGACGGAGTTCGCGGCCCTGCTGGCGGACATGACCGCGCTGGACGCCGACGCCCGCCCGTCGGCCGAGGACTGCGTCCGGACGCTGGCCGCCCTCGCCGAGGCGGACGGCCCACGGGCGGTCCCGCCCCCGGCCGAGGTCACGAGCCTGGTTCCCGAGCAGGTACCGGCGTGGGCCGACCGCACGCACCCGCATGCGCCGCACACGACCGGCACGGCCGCACCGAAGGCCGTGCCCGCGCGCGGCCGCCGTCTGGTCGCCGGGACGGCTGCCGTGCTGGCGGCCGCCGTGGCCGCCACGGTCGCCGCGTCCGACGGATCCGCGCACCAGGCAGCGGCGCGT
This sequence comes from Streptomyces sp. NPDC047841, assembly GCF_040704085.1. Lineage (NCBI taxonomy): Bacteria > Bacillati > Actinomycetota > Actinomycetes > Kitasatosporales > Streptomycetaceae > Streptomyces > Streptomyces sp. NPDC047841. The sequence continues at coordinate 35,100 of NZ_JBEYRP010000010.1, read as the reverse complement.
GCGATGAGCAGCCCCTCCGTGAAGGCCGACGCACCGGGCGCGTCCGCTCCGGGTCACGAGGCGGGATCCGCCCCCGTCAAGCTCTCCGCCCGCGACGTCCCCGCGGGGCGGCTTCCCGGCTCCACTCCCAGCCAGACCCCCGGCTCCGCCCCGGCTGTGCCGAGCCGGTCGCCGGCCGTCGGCACGGATGCCGCCTACGGCACCACGGCCCCGCCGTCACCCACGGCCTCCCAGGACACACCGGGCAGCGGGGTCACACGAGCGTCCGGGACCGCGTCACACGGCAACAGGGGAGCAGCCCGGTCCGGCGAGCGGCCCGGCAAGCCGCAGAAGGCCGAAGAGGCGCACCAGAAGAAGGCCGGCAAGAAGAAGGCCGGGAAGAACGAGGCCGGGAAGAAGAAGGCGCACTGAGAGTCCGCCCCTGGCGGCGCGGGTCTACCCCTCCGGCGTCCCGCGCCGTACCCGTGCCGCCCCACTGGTCCCCCCGTACACCCACGCCCACACCGTCACGGCCCGGTACACGCAGGCGTCCGCGGGGCCGAGCCGGGAGGGTCCCGCCGGCGGTCTGCGGGGGGCCCCGGCCCGATGGCCGGAACCGGCGGTGACGCGCAGGGAAGGTGGGCATGATGGCCGTGTGCATGAAGAACTGGTACTGCGGTTACGCGGGACGTGGCAGTGTGCCGAGCGGCTCGACACGGCGCTGATCGATGCCGCGCTCGCGCCGTTCGGCGCCGAACTGGTCGCGGTGACCGGCCTCGAACCAGGTGACGTCCGCTTGCTGGTCACGGTCCCCGAGACCGCCGACCTGATCGCCGTCGGGACCGCGGTGGCGGACGCGCTGGCGCTCCCCTCACCCCGGATCACCTTCGACCGGGGGACTCCGGCCGCGCGGGGCATCGCCGGACGCGGCTACTACTGTTCCTGCGGCGGAGTGGACGGCGACCACACCGAGGAATGCCCGAGGGCGCGGACGTGAGCTGGCGGCCCCCCGTCCCGCTGGGTTACCTGGAGAGTGTGCAGACGGTCGGCGGGGTGGCCGCCCCGCTGCTCGCCGGGGGCAGCTTCACACTGGCGGTGCTGGCGTTGCAGTCGTCGGCCCCTGGCCCCACAGCCGTCAGCCGATGGCCGGACGCCTCGCTGGCCCTGTTCGTCGCGGCCGGCCTGCTCCAGATCGCGACCGTCCAGGCGACGGCATGGACCCGGCGCTACATGTGCACGCCGGGCGACCTCGTGCAGTGGTTCCCCGGCGAGCAGACGGACGGCGTTCCGAGCCGGTTCCTGCTCGGCATGCAGCACAGTCACCTGCGCCAGGCCCACCGGTGGGCGAACGCGGCGCGCGGCTTCTACCACGCCGGGATCATCACCCTGCTCGCTGGACTGCTCGTCGCCGGCGTGCCGCGAGGCCACCTCACCGGCGGCCGCTGGACGGTCCTCGCCGTCTGTGCGGCAGGCGTCGCGGGCGAGTTCGCCTGGCTGTTCAGGGCCCTCTTCCTCGACCGCGGCGCGCGTCGCGAGGCCGTACTCCAGCTGGCCGTGCCGCTCTGCATCGCGGTGGCGGCGGCCGTCCCCGGCATCTGGCACGGGTGGCCCGTGCTCGGGGCGTGCGCGGTCTGTCTGCTCCCCTGCCTCCTGTTCCTCGTCGCGCGCCGTTCGGTCACCTCCACGTGGCTCACCTCGGTCGTGAGTCTCTGCCTGGGCGGGATCGCCCTGTTCCTTCCGATACCTCAGCCGATCGTCGTACTCGTGCTGGCACCCGCGTTCGTCCTCGGGGTCCGGGCGTTCGCGGCCGTCCTCCGCCGCCGGCGAGAGCCGGCCACGGCACAGACGTCAGGAGGGACGACCTGATGGATTCACCTGCCCTGCGGGAACTCGCGGCCTGCGTCGAACGCGTGCACGCGACGGACGACTTGGGACACACCCTCGCGGACGGCATGTCGGACCACCTCTCCCACGCCTGGCACGAGTGGGACGGCGAGGACACGGAATCGTCCTTCGTGCTCGGGGTCTTCTCCTTCTACCGCCACCTGGCGGCGCACGAGCCGACGGACCTGCGCCTGGCCGTCATGGCGCTCACCCCCTGCCTGCTGTACGACGACATGGCGTTGCCACCGGACATGCTCCCCTTCCTCACCGACTACGGCGTGTGCGAGGCGGAACTCCTGCGCCAGGACGCCCGCCACTCGCCCGATCCGGCGGCGGCCGCGCGTGCCGCGCACGCCTGGCGGCGCATCGTCACGGCCACCCGGGCCGGCCACCCGGCCACCGGTGAGCGTGAGACCGCCCTGCTGAGGTCGCTGCGCCTGCTCGCCGCCCGGCAGGGCGACACCGCCGAACCCGACCGGGCCGTCGCCCAGGCGCGAAAACGCCTCGCCCCACCGGGCCGCCGGAAGCGGTTCGGCAGCCTGCTCGCCCTCTGCGAGGCGTTCGAGGAACGGTACGAGGCGACCGGCGACGTGGCGGACCACGAGGCCGCCCTCCAGTGCGCCGAGGAACTGGCCGCCTCCGCCGCGCCGGGGGATCCCACCGGCCGCCGGCTCCTGTTCTCGTACGGCGAGAAGCTGTACCAGAGGTTCCTGCGTACTGCCGACGGCGCGGACTTGTCACGCGCCGTCGACTTCCTGCGCGAGTCCGTCACGGCCCCCGACCCCGAGCTGCCGACCCGGCTCCTGGTCCTCTCCTGCGCCCTGTCCACGGGGTACAGCGCCGTCAGGGACCCCGCCGTGCTGGAGGAGGCGGTGGCCGCGGCCGAACAGGCCGCGGCGCTGGTCCGCCGGGACCACAAGGAGCACCCGCTCCTCGAGTGGCACCTCGCCGTGCTGTACTTCCAGCGCTACGGGCACGCCCACTGCGCCGACGACCTCGACAAAGCGACGGCAGCGGTGGCCGAGGCCTGCATGTGCCTTCCCCGCGAGGTCCGGCTCACCGCTCTCAGTGCCGACATCGAGTTCGCGCACTCCCGGCGCACGGTGGACACCGAGCGCCTCTACCGGGCCCTCGTACTGAGGGAACGCGTCGTGCGGAAGACTCCCCCCGAGGACACCTTCTCGCGTGCCGAGGCCCTCTACCAGCTCAGCCAGATCCAGATGTTCTGGTACCGGCGGACGGGATCGCTCGGACACCTGGACGACGCCACCACCAACGGCCGGGCGGCCCTCGGCCTGCTCGCGGCGAACGACAGCCGTCGCTCCCGGTTCCTGTGCGGCCTGGGCTACGTCTGCTTCACCCGCTTCTCGTGTCACCTGGAGCCGGACGCCCTGCCCGAGGCGGTGCACCTGTTCCGGCGCGCCGCCGCGAGCGCACCCGACGACTACCGCCCGCACGCGTTGCTCGCCACCACCCTGTGGCAGGTCTACTCGGTGACGGGTGACAGCGCCGACCTCGACGAGTCCGTCACCTCGGGCGAACGCGCCCTGGAACGCGCCCCCGCCGATCAACGGGCGGAGGTTCTCCTGGACCTCAGCGCCGCCCGCCGGCTGCGGTACGGCAGCACTCGCGACGGCTCCGATCTCCACCGGGCGCAAGCCGCGCTCACCGAGGCCCTCGGTCTTCCCGGTCTGCCGCCGAGAACACGCATGCGGATCGCCCTGGAACAGGCCGAGCTGGCCTCGCTCCCCCCGGCGCATCCGGCCGGAAGACTGCGGGCCTACGAGGAGGCCGTCGGACTGCTTCCCCACCTCGCGCTGCGCAGCAGGTACTACGAGGACCGTGAATTCGTCCTGGGCGCCCACTCCGGCCTCGGTGCCCAAGCGGCCGACGCGGCAGTCGCGGTCGGCCGTCCCGACCGCGCCCTGGAACTGCTGGAGAAGGCGCGCGGCATCCTGGCCGACACCTTGCGCGACAGCACGGACGTCACGGCCCGTGACCTGTGCCGCAGCACCGCCCGCGGCCCCGTGGTCACGGTCAGCGCCGTCGAGACCGGCGGGCTGGCTCTCGTCGTCACCCCCTCCGGCGTCCGCCCCGTCTCCTTGCCAGGGCTCACCCTCCACGAGGCCAGGGCCCGGCACACGGCCCTCCAGAGGGCCCTGGCCTCCCAGGCGAGCGACGACGCCCTCGACGTCCTGCGCTGGCTCTGGCACACGGTCTGCCGGCCCGTGCTGGAAACGCTGAACGCCACGGACCACGACGGTTCCCGCGTGTGGTGGTGCCCCGTAGGCATCATGTCGCTCTTCCCGCTGCACGCCGCGGGCGACGGCCGCGACTCCGTGATGGCGACGACCGTGTCCTCCTACCTCCCCACCGTCCGCGCCCTGCCTGCCACCCGCCCCGCCCAGGTGCCACCGGGCAAGGCCCTCGTGGTCGCCATGAGCAGAACGCCCGGCCAGGCCTTCCTGCCGGGCGCCGCTTCCGAGGTGAACACCCTCACCCGGCTGCTCGACGCCACGGTCCTGCACAACGAACAGGCCACCCGTGACGCCGTGCTCGCCGCCCTGCCCGGCACCCGGATCGCGCACTTCGCCTGCCACGCGCAGGCCGACACGCGCGAGCCCACCCAGAGCCGCCTGCTGCTCTTCGACGAGCCGCTGACTCCGCGGAACCTGCCGGTCGGTCTCGACGCCGACCTCGCCTACCTGTCGGCCTGCGCCACGAGCGACGTCCTGTTCGTCGGGGCCGACGAGGCGATGCACATGACCGCCGCCTTCCAACTGGCCGGTTTCCGCCATGTCATCGGCACTCTCTGGCCCGTGGACGACGGGGTCGCCTCCGACATCGCCGACCGCTTCTACACGCTCATCGCCGCCCACGGCACCGACCACGCCGCCCAGGCCCTCCACACGGCCGCCGCGGAAGTCCGCCAAGCGCACCCCGACCGGCCCGACCTGTGGGCATCCCACCTCCACACCGGCCCGTGACCGGGCGCCGGCACGGCGACGGGCCGGGGCCGGGAGGTCACCGGCCGGCGACCTGCGGGCGGTCGCGGCGGGCGTCGTGGAGGACCGAGCCCCACCACAGCAGCTGGTCGAGCATGGCCCTGGCGGCGTCCTCGGGGCCCTGCGGGTCCCGGAGCGTGCCGTCGGGGGCGAACAGGAGGTAGTAGCTGGGGAAGGCGACGTAGTCGCGCACGGTGTGGGCGTGCAACTCGCTGAAGACCTGCCGCAGTTGCTCGATCGCCAGAAGACCGCCGCTGAGACCGCTGTACCCGACGAAGCCGATCGGCTTGGCCTTCCACTGGGTGTAGTGCCAGTCGATGGCGGCCTTCAGGGACGCGGGGAAGCTGCGGTTGTAGTCGGGGGTCACGATGACGACCGCGTCGGCCGCGTCGAGCCGCCGGGTCAGTTCGGCCATGCCCTCGGGACGCGGCAGGTCGGGCTGCAGGGCCGGCGGGGTGGGCGGCAGCGCGAGCGGGAGGTCGACGTCCGCCAGATCGATCAGGTCGATGGTGAACTCGTCGTGGCGCTTGGCCTGTTCGACGAACCAGTCGGCCACCACCGGACCGAAGCGGCCCTCCCGGACACTGCCGACGATCACTGCGAGATTCAGTCGCGCGCTGGACATGGGTGTGCTTCTCCTACAGGAATGGATACCGCCCCGGCCGGGGCATGCACTCCACGGTGGCGGACCGGCGACGCCCGAGGGAGGCCGGGCGGAGGGTGGTAGTGGCAGGGCCACGATCCGCCGGAGCGACGGGTGTTACGTTCGCGGGATGAGCGACAACGAGCTCGGCCTCTTCCTGAGGCTGCGCCGGGAAGCCGTGACACCGGCCGAGGTGGGACTGCCCGCCGGGCCGCGCCGCCGTACGCCGGGACTGCGCCGCGCGGAACTGGCGACGCTGGCCGGGGTGAGCGTCGAGTACGTCACCAGGCTGGAGCAGGGGCGGGACCGCAGGCCCTCGGTGCAGGTCCTGGCGGCCCTGGCGGACGCGCTGCTGCTCACCCCCGGTGAACGGGTCCATCTGCACCGGCTCGCCAAGGGCGCCGATCCCGGCTTCACCTGCCGGGGCGGGGCGGGACCGAACAGGGCGGTCCGGCCCACGGTGCGGGCGCTGCTGGAGCGGCTGGAACCGGCGCCCGCCGTGCTGGTGAACCGGCTGAGCGAGATCCTGGCCTGCACGGACGGGTACCGGCGGCTCGCCGGGCCGCTCGGCCTGCTGGACGGCGTCCGGCCCAGCCTCGCCCGCTTCGTCTTCACCGACCCGCGGGCGCGCTCGGTGTACCCGGACTGGGACACGGTCGCCGACCAGCAGGTCGCGGCCCTCAAACAGGGACCGGGGCAGACCGACGTGCATGTCGGCGCGCTGATGGACGAGTTGACGGTGTCCTGCGGGGAACCCTTCGCCGGCCGGCTGCGGACGCTGCCGGGGCTGCCGCGGGCGAACGGGGTGGTGCGCATGGTCCACCCGCACGTGGGCGAGGTGCGGCTGGCGTACGAGACGCTCGGGCTGCCCGCCGACGACGACCAGCACCTCGTCGTCCACCTGCCGGCCGACGACGCGAGCGCCGCCGCGCTGGACCGCCTCACCGGCCGCCGCCCGGGCGCCCTCCGGGTGGTCTGAGCGGTACGCCGGCAGCCGCGCCGACGGGCCGAGCTGACCCGGACGAGCCCAAGGGGCGGCCCCGCGTTCCCGGCGCTTTCCGGCATTGGCCGGCACTTCCGCCGCCTACGCGCCCCCTGCACCGCCCCGCTCACCCCGCCGACACCGCTCCCCCGGCACCCGGCGCCCGCCGTACGGATGGCGCGGGCAGCCGCTGCCGGCGGCCGGTCCCGCGCACTCCTCGGCGATCCCCGTCCCGGCTGCGCACTTCTCCGGTCGCAGCCCACGGCACCGTCATGCCCGTCGCGGCCGGCCGAACCGGCACTCGCGCGACGCTCGTCTGACGTTCCCCTGTCCTTACCGCCCGTTCCTGCGCAACCCGTGCACAAGATGACGCAGTCCTGAACAGGCGCGCCTTGATCGGCAGTCGGCGGCCGAAGAGTCTTGAAGCCGGGAAACGGGACACCGCTCCGCACCCGCGGCCCGCCCCGACACCGGCCCGGCCCCGCACACCCGGCCCCGCACACCTCGCCCGCGCACGTCCGCCGTCCGGCATGCCCGTACCGAAGGAGTGTCACGTATGCACAGCACGCTGATCGTCGCCCGTATGGCGCCCGAGGCCAGTACCGAGGTGGCGCAGCTGTTCACCGCGTTCGACTCGACCGAGATGCCGCACCTGATGGGGACACGGCGCCGCCAGCTGTTCACGTACCGGGGGCTGTACTTCCACCTCCAGGACTTCGACGCCGCCGACGGGGGGCAGCGGATCGAACACGCCCGGAACGACCCCCGGTTCGTCGGCATCAGCAACGACCTCAGGCCGTTCATCGAGGCCTACGATCCCGCCACCTGGCGCTCCCCGGCCGACGCGATGGCCTCCCGCTTCTACTCCTGGGAGGCCTCCGCATGACGGCGCGCCGCGTGGTCGTCACGGGCGTGGAGGTCCTCGCGCCCGGCGGGATCGGCACGAAGGACTTCTGGAACCTGCTCAGCGAGGGCCGGACCGCGACCCGGGGCATCACCTTCTTCGACCCCACGCCGTTCCGCTCCCGAGTGGCCGCGGAGATCGACTTCGACCCCTACGCCCACGGACTGACCCCGCAGGAGGTCCGGCGGATGGACCGGGCCGCCCAGTTCGCCGTGGTCGCGGCACGCGGCGCGGTCGACGACAGCGGGATCGACCTGACAGCGCTGGACCCCCACCGGGTCGGGGTCACGATCGGCAGCGCCGTCGGCGCGACGACCGGACTCGACGCGGAGTACCGGGTGGTGAGCGACGGCGGGCGGCTCGACCTGGTCGACCACGCCTACGCCGTGCCCCACCTGTACGACCACTTCGTGCCCAGTTCGTTCGCCGCCGAGGTGGCCTGGGCCGTCGGTGCGGAGGGGCCGGGCACCGTGGTGTCCACCGGATGCACCTCGGGCATCGACTCCGTGGGCCACGCCGCCGAACTGATCCGGGAGGGCTCGGCGGACGTGATGGTGGCGGGGTCGTCGGACGCGCCGATCTCCCCGATCACCATGGCCTGCTTCGACGCCATCAAGGCCACCACCCCCCGCTCCGACGATCCGGCCACCGCCTCGCGCCCCTTCGACAGGACCCGCAACGGATTCGTGCTGGGCGAGGGCGCCGCCGTCTTCGTCCTGGAGGAGCTGGAGAGCGCGCGCAGCCGTGGCGCCCACGTCTACGCGGAGATCGCCGGCTACGCGACCCGCAGCAACGCCTACCACATGACGGGCCTGCGCCCCGACGGCGCCGAGATGGCGGAGGCGATCCGCGTCGCCCTGGACGAGGCCCGGCTCAACCCGGACGACATCGACTACGTCAACGCCCACGGCTCGGGCACCCGGCAGAACGACCGGCACGAAACCGCCGCCTTCAAACGCAGCCTCGGCGACCACGCCCGTCGGACCCCGGTCAGCTCCATCAAGTCCATGATCGGGCACTCGCTCGGCGCGATCGGCTCCCTGGAGATCGCCGCCTCGGTCCTGGCCATGGAGTACGACGTGGTGCCGCCCACCGCCAACCTGCACACCCCCGACCCGGAGTGCGACCTCGACTACGTCCCCCTGCACGCCCGGGACCAGCTGACCGACGTGGTGCTCACGGTGGGCAGCGGATTCGGCGGCTTCCAGAGCGCGATGGTGCTCGCCGAGCCGGGACGGAGGCGGATATGACCGGCACCGCGGTCGTCACGGGCCTGGGCGTCGCCTCGCCCAACGGACTGGGCACGCCCGCGTACTGGGCGGCCACCCTGGCAGGCCGCAGCGGCATCGGCCGGATCACCCGCTTCGACCCCGCCCGCTACCCGGCGCGGCTGGCCGGTGAGATCCGCGGCTTCGTCGCCGAGGACCACCTGCCGAGCCGGCTGATCCCGCAGACCGACCGGATGACCCGGATCGCCCTGGCCGCCGCCGACTGGGCCCTCGAGGACGCGGGCGTGCGCCCCGGCGAGCTGCCCGGGTTCGACATGGGCGTGGTCACGGCGAGCGCCTCCGGAGGCTTCGAGTTCGGCCAGAACGAACTGCGCAAACTGTGGAGCCAGGGCAGCCAGTACGTGTCCGCGTACCAGTCCTTCGCCTGGTTCTACGCCGTCAACAGCGGCCAGATCTCCATCCGCAACGGCATGAAGGGACCCAGCGGCGTCGTCGTCGGCGACCAGGCCGGGGGCATCGACGCCCTCGCGCAGGCCCGGCGGCAGATCCGCCGGGGCACCCGGCTGGTCGTCTCCGGCGCGGTGGACGCCTCCCTGTGCCCGTGGGGCTGGGTCGCCCAGCTCGCGGGCGGCCGACTGAGCACCGGCGAGGACCCCGGCCGGGCCTACCTGCCCTTCGACCGGGCGGCGCGCGGACACGTACCCGGCGAGGGCGGTGCCCTCCTCGTCCTGGAGGAGGCGGAGGCGGCCCGCGCCCGGGACGCGTACGTCTACGGCGAGATCGCCGGGTACGGCGCCACCCTCGACCCGAAGCCGGGCTCGGGACGCCCGCCCGGACTGCGCAAGGCCGTCGAGATCGCCCTGGCCGACGCGGGGACGGACGCCGCCGACGTGGACGTCGTCTTCGCCGACGCGGCCGGCGACCCCGGCCTCGACCGGGCGGAGGCGGAGGCCCTCACCGCCGTCTTCGGCCCCCGGGGCGTCCCCGTGACCGCTCCGAAGACCATGACCGGACGCCTGTACTCCGGCGGGGCCCCGCTCGACGTGGCCGCCGCCCTGCTCGCCCTCCGCGACGGCGTCGTGCCGCCCACCGTGCACAGCGATCCGGCGCCGGAGTACGACCTCGACCTCGTTCTGGACCGGCCGCGCACCCTGCCCGTGCGCACCGCCCTGGTGCTGGCCCGCGGCCACGGCGGCTTCAACTCCGCCCTGGTGGTCCGCCGCGCCGCCCGGTAGCCGCGCCGGTCCACCGCCCCCTTCCCGCTCCCCACCACGCGTTTTGCCGCCCATCCGAGCCCCGCTTCCCACCCCGCGAAAGGACCCCTGATGGCCACCGACGTTTTCACCCCCGACGCGCTGCGGCGCATCCTGCTGGAAGCCGCCGGCGCCGACGAGACCGTCGACCTGGACGGCGACATCCTCGACACCGACTTCACGGCCCTGGGCTACGAGTCCCTGGCCCTGCTGGAGACGGTCGGCCGGATCGAGCGGGAGTACGGCGTCTCGCTCGACGACGACGTGCTCTCCGAAGCCCCCACCCCCCGGACCCTGGTCGACCTCGTCAACGAGCGGCTGTCGGCCGCCCGGGCCGCCTGAAAGGGGAACACCGTGACGACCGAGACGACCGACACGACCGAGACGACCGCTCCGGTCGCGCTCGTGACCGGCGGTACCAGCGGCATCGGACTGGCCGTGGTCCGGCTGCTGGCCGCCGGCGGACACCGCGTGTTCCTCGCGGCCCGCGACGCCGACCGGGTCGCCGCGACCGTGAAGGAACTGACCGGCCAGGGACTGGAGGTGGACGGCACCGCCTGCGACGTCCGCGACCGGGCCGCCGTGGAGCACCTGGTCCGGGCCGCCGTGGACCGCTTCGGCACCATCGACGTCCTCGTCAACAACGCGGGCCGGTCCGGCGGCGGCGTCACCGCCGACATCGAGGACGCGCTGTGGGAGGACGTCCTGGAGACCAACCTCACCAGCGTCTTCCGGGTGACCAGGGAGGTGCTCAACGCCGGCGGCCTGCGGCACAAGTCCCGCGGCCGGATCATCAACATCGCCTCCACCGCCGGGAAGCAGGGCGTGGTCCTGGGCGCCCCCTACTCCGCCTCCAAGCACGGCGTGGTCGGCTTCACCAAGGCACTGGGCAACGAACTCGCGCCCACCGGCATCACCGTGAACGCGGTGTGTCCCGGCTACGTCGAGACGCCGATGGCCCAGCGGGTGCGCCAGGGCTACGCCGCCGCCTACGACACGACCGAGGAGCGGATCCTCGAGAAGTTCCGGGCGAAGATCCCGCTCGGCCGCTACTCCACCCCCGAGGAGGTCGCGGGGCTGGTGGGCTACCTGGTCTCCGACAGCGCCGCCTCCATCACCGCGCAGGCCCTCAACGTCTGCGGCGGACTCGGCAACTTCTGACCGGCCCCGGGACACCGCCGTACCCGTCACACGCCGGGCCCCCGCACCCCCGCACCCACCGCATCCGCCGAGGAGCAACCGCCATGACGACCCGCGAGGTCGAGCACGAGATCACCGTCGGCGCCCCCGCGCCCGCCGTCTACCGGCTGCTGGCCGACGTCGCCCAGTGGCCCCGCATCTTCCCGCCCACCCTCCACGTCGACCAGGTGGAGCGCGGCGGGACCGAGGAACGCATCCGCATCTGGGCGACCGCGGGAGACGCAGCGAAAAGCTGGACGTCCCGCCGCACGCTCGACGCGGACGCGCTGCGCATCACCTTCCGCCAGGAGATCACCGCACCGCCGGTGGCCGCGATGGGCGGCACCTGGATCATCGAACCCGTCACGGACGGAACCGCCCGGGTACGGCTGCTGCACGACTACCGCGCCGTCGACGACGACCCCGGCTCCCTCGCCTGGATCGACCGCGCCGTGGACCACAACAGCCGCACCGAACTCGCCGCGCTCAAGGACAACCTCGAACGCGCCCACGCACACGAGGAGCTGACCTTCTCCTTCACCGACAGCGTGACCGTCGCCGGCGCCGCCAAGGACGTGTACGACTTCGTCAACGACGCGGGGCTGTGGCCCGAGCGGCTGCCGCACGTCGCCTCCGCCCGCCTGACCGAGGACACCCCCGGGCTGCAGACCCTGGAGATGGACACCCGGGCCCAGGACGGCTCCACGCACACCACCAAGTCGTACCGGGTGACCTTCCCGCACCACCGCATCGCCTACAAACAGGTCACCCTGCCGGCCCTGCTGACCCTGCACACCGGGCTGTGGACCTTCGAGGAGACCCCGGCGGGCACCGTCGCCTCCTCCCGGCACACCGTGACCCTGAACCCGGACAACCTGGCCGTGCTGGGCCCGGACGCCACCCTCGACGACGCCCGCGCCTACGTCCGCGGCGCGCTCGGCACCAACAGTCTCGCCACCCTCGGCCACGCCCGCGCGTACGCCGAAGGGAAGGCCTGACCGTGGCCGGGGCCCGGCTGGACACCCAGGTCGTGGTGGTGGGCGCGGGGCCCGTGGGCCTGCTGCTCGCCGGTGAACTGCGGCTCGGCGGCGCCGAGGTCGTCGTACTGGAACGCCGGCCGGAACCCACCACCGAGTCGCGCGCCTCCACGCTGCACGCCCGCACCATGGAGATCCTCGACAGCCGCGGTCTGCTCCCGGCCCTCGGCGATCCGCCCCGGCAGCCCCGGGGACACTACGCCGGGATCCCCCTCGACCTCACCCTGCCCAGCCCCTACGCCGGGCAGTGGAAGGTCCCGCAGCACGCCACCGAACGGCTGCTGGAGCAGTGGGCGCGCGCCCTCGGCGCCGACATCCGGCGCGGCCACGACGTGCACACCGTCACCGCGGGCGCCGGCCCCTGCGTGGAGACGGCGGCCGAGGGCCCGGGCGGCGCCCTGCGGGTGCGGAGCCCGTACCTCGTCGCGTGCGACGGCGAGGACAGCACCGTACGCCGGCTGCTGGACGCCCCCTTCCCCGGGCACGACGCCCGACGGGAGCTGATCCGCGCGGACGTCGCCGGCGTCGACGTGCCGGACCGGCGTTTCGAGCGGCTGCCCGACGGCTTCGCGGTGGCGGCCCGCCGGGCGGACGGGGTGACCCGTGTCATGGCGCACGAGTTCGGCGTCCCGCCCCGGCCGCGCACCGGCGCACCGGAGTTCGCGGAGATCGCCGAGGTGTGGAAGCGGGTGACCGGCGAGGACATCAGCGGCGGCACCCCACTGTGGGTGAACGCCTTCGACGACACCAACCGTCAGCTCGACGCCTACCGGCACGGCCGCGTCCTGTTCGCCGGGGACGCCGCCCACCGTCAGATGCCCATCGGCGGCCAGGCGCTCAACCTCGGCCTGGCGGACGCCTTCAACCTCGGCTGGAAGCTGGCCGCGCACGTCACCGGCCGCGCCCACCCGGACCTGCTCGACACCTACCACCGCGAACGGCACCCGGTGGGCCGGCGCGTCCTGGCCGGCATCCGCGCCCAGGCGCTGCTGCTGCTCGGCGGCCCCGAGGTGCAGCCGTTGCGTGAGCTGATGACCGAACTGATCGCCCTGGAGCCGGTGCGCGCCCACCTCGCCGGACTCGTCAGCGGCCTCGACGTCCGGTACGACGTCGGCGGCCCCGCCCACCCCCTGCTGGGAGCACGCCTGCCGCACCTGGTCCTCGACACCCCCGGAGGGCGCACCAGCACCACCGGACTGCTCCGGGCCGGCCGCGGACTGCGGCTCGGCGGGCCGCACGGCGGCCCCGGCCCCGGCGCCGACGGACCCGTGCTGGTACGCCCCGACGGCCACGTCGTACGGGCCGGACCGCAGAGCGCCGACGACGAGGCGACGGCACGCGCCCGCTGGTACCCGGCCGGCGTCCCCCTCCCCACCACGGAAGGAACACCATGCCCCTGATCTCGCCCGACGACGGCCACCTCACCGTCTTCAACCTCTTCGAGACCGACACCCGCGCCCTCCAGGACGACGTCCTCGACGCGATGCGCGACATCATCGATCACGCGAATTACCCGGGCTGGATCTCCTCCACCCTGCACGCCGGCATCGACAGCCCCGGCACCGCCAACTACATCCAGTGGCGCAGCCTCGCCGACCTCGAAGCCCGCTACCAGGGCGAGAAGTTCCAGCGGAAGACCGTGCCGCAGTTCCACCGACTGGCGCGGACCGTCCGCCTGCTGAAGACCGAGCTGGAGTTCACCCAGCATCACCCGGGGCTGGGCGACGGCATCGAGATCTCGCCCGACCGGGACGACTACACCGTCCTGATCGTCCTCGACACCACCCCCGACCGGCAGAAGGAACTCCTCCACACCCTCGCCAAGCCCGACGAGTGGATCACCACCGTGCCCGGCTACCGCTCCCACACCTACTTCCGCGGCCTCGACGGCACCTTCGTCGTCAACTACGCGCAGTGGGACAGCAAGGAGCTGTACGACGCCTTCCACCACCTCCCCGAGGAGCAGCGCCCGGCGGACGTCCGCGCCGGACGCGTCCGCGCCCGGGAACTGGTCACCGGGCGCCAGGCCAACACCTACCGGGTCACCCACTCGCGTTCCGCGGCGGGCTGAGGGAGGGGCGGCCATGGACACGGACGTCATCGTCGTCGGCGCCGGGCCGACCGGGCTGATGCTCGCCGGCGAACTGCGCCTGGGCGGAGCCCGGGTGACCGTCGTCGAACGGCTCACCGCACCGACCGGGCAGTCCCGCGGCCTCGGTTTCACCGCTCGCGCCATGGAGGTCTTCGACCAGCGCGGCCTGCTGCCCCGCTTCGGCCGCGGCCCGGTCCCGCCGACCAGCCCGGTGGGCCACTTCGGCGGCGTCCGGTTCGACTACACGGCCCTGGAGGGTGCCCACTTCGGGGCCCGCGACATCCCGCAGTCCGAGACGGAGGCGGTGCTGGAGGAGTGGGCCACGGAACGGGGGGCGGACGTCCGGCGGGGCCGGGAACTGACCGGCCTCACCGTGGACGACACCGGCGTCGAGGCCGTCCTGCGCACCCCGGCCGGCACCGAACGGCTGCGCGCCGCCTACCTGGTGGGCTGCGACGGCGGCCACAGCACCGTCCGGGACCTGGCCGGCTTCGGCTTCCCGGGCACCCCCGCCACCCGCGTGATGTACCTCGCCGACGTCGCCGGCCGCGCCCTGCGCCCCCGGCCGCTGGGCGAACGGCTGCCCCACGGCATGGTGATGGCCGCACCGCTGGGTGACGGCGTGGACCGGATCATCGTCTGCCCGCACGGCTCCCCGCCGGACGCCCGCACCGCACCGGTCGGCTTCCCGGAGGTCGCCGACGCCTGGCGGCACATCACCGGCGAGGACATCGGCGACGGCCACGCCACCTGGGTCAGCTCCTTCACCGACGCCACCCGGCAGGCCGACCGCTACCGGCGCGGCCGCGTCCTGCTCGCCGGGGACGCCGCCCACATCCACCTGCCCGCCGGCGGCCAGGGCCTGAGCACCGGCGTGCAGGACGCCGTCAACCTGGGCTGGAAGCTGGCCGCCGTGGCGCGCGGCACCGCACCGGAGTCCCTGCTCGACACCTACGACGACGAACGGCGCCCGGTCGGCGCCCGGCTGCTGATGAACACCCGCGCCCAGGGCCTGATCTTCCTCGGCGGCGCCGAGGCGGACCCGCTGCGCGACCTGTTCACCGAACTGCTGGAGTACGACGACGTCAAACGCCATCTGGCGGGTGTCGTCAGCGGACTCGACGTCCGTTACCCGGCCGCCCCCGGCCACCACCCGCTGCTCGGCCGCCGCGTCGGACACCGCGAACTCGTCGCAGGGGCGGGGGCCACCAGCACCACCGAACTGCTCCACCCGGCGCGCGGCGTCCTGCTCGACCTGGCCGGCGAACCGGCGGTCCGGGCCGCCGCCACCGGCTTCTCCGACCGGGTCACGGTGGTCACCGCCGTACCCGAACCCGTGGCCGGCACCGACCCCCTGGCCGGCACCACCGCGCTGCTCGTCCGGCCCGACGGCCACGTCGCCTGGGCGGCACCCGGCACCGCCGACCCGGCGGCCGGCCTCCAGGACGCGCTGCGGACGTGGTTCGGCCCGCCCCGCGCCCCCGCCGAGAACCCCCCGACCTCCCCGACCAAGGACGCATGATGGCCTCACGCCTGTTCACCTCGGAGTCCGTGACCGAGGGGCACCCCGACAAGATCGCCGACCAGATCAGCGACACCATTCTCGACGCGCTCCTGCGCGAGGACCCCTCCTCCCGGGTCGCCGTGGAGACGCTGATCACCACCGGCCTGGTGCACGTGGCCGGCGAGGTGACGACGAAGGCGTACGCGGACATCGCGTCGCTGGTGCGCGAGAAGATCATCGAGATCGGCTACGACTCCTCGAAGAAGGGCTTCGACGGCGCCTCCTGCGGCGTCTCCGTGTCCCTCGGTGCGCAGTCCCCGGACATCGCCCAGGGTGTCGACGCGGCGTACGAGGCCCGGGTCGAGGGCGACGAGGACGAACTGGACCGGCAGGGCGCGGGCGACCAGGGCCTGATGTTCGGCTACGCGACGGACGAGACCCCGGAGCTGATGCCGCTGCCCATCCGGCTCGCCCACCGGCTCGCCCACCGCCTCACCGCCGTACGCCGCGACGGGACGGCCCCCTACCTGCGGCCGGACGGCAAGACCCAGGTCACCGTCGAGTACGACGGCGACCGCGCCGTACGGCTGGACACGGTCGTGGTCTCCGCGCAGCACGCGAGCGACATCGACCTGGAGGGGCAACTCGCCCCGGACGTGCGGCGGTTCGTCGTCGAGCCGGAGCTGGAGGCACTGGCGCAGGACGGCATCAAGCTGGACACCGCGGGCTACCGGCTGCTGGTCAACCCGACCGGCCGCTTCGAGATCGGCGGGCCGATGGGCGACGCCGGCCTGACCGGCCGGAAGATCATCATCGACACCTACGGCGGCATGGCCCGGCACGGCGGCGGCGCCTTCTCCGGCAAGGACCCGTCCAAGGTGGACCGCTCGGCGGCGTACGCGATGCGCTGGGTGGCGAAGAACGTGGTCGCGGCCGGCCTGGCCTCCCGCTGCGAGGTCCAGGTCGCCTACGCCATCGGCAAGGCCGAGCCGGTGGGCCTGTTCGTCGAGACCTTCGGTACCGGGACCGTACCGGTGGCGCGCATCCAGGCCGCCCTCACCGAGGTCTTCGACCTGCGCCCGGCCGCGATCATCCGCGACCTCGACCTGCTCCGCCCGGTCTACGCCCGCACGGCGGCCTACGGCCACTTCGGCCGCGAGCTGCCCGAGTTCACCTGGGAGCGGACCGACCGGGTGGACGCGCTGCGCGCGGCGGCCGGACGGTGAGCGGGCCGCGGCGCGTCCTGGTCACCGGTTCCGTCGCCACCGACCACCTCATGGCATTCCGGGGACGCTTCGCCGACCAGATCGTCCCCGACCGGCTGGACCGCGTCTCGCTGTCCTTCCTCGCCGACACGCTGGAGGTCCGCCCCGGGGGAGTGGCCGCCAACATCGCGCTGGGACTGGCCCGGCTGGGACTCTCGCCGGTGCTCGCCGCGGCCGCCGGGCGGGACTTCGGACCGTACGGGAGCCGGCTGCGGGACGAGGGGGTGGAGACGGGGGCCGTACGCGTCAGCGACACCCTGCACACCGCACGCTTCGTGTGCACCACGGACACCGAGCAGAACCAGATCGCCACGTTCTACGCCGGGGCGATGGCCGAGGCGCGGTACATCCGGATCGCCGACGTCAGCGACCGCCACGGTCCTTTCGGCATGGCCCTGATCGGACCGGACGACCCCCGCGCGATGGTGCTGCACACCGGGGCGTGCCGCCGGCAGGGCATCCCGTTCGCCGCGGACCCCTCGCAGCAACTGGCCGTACTGGACCGGGAACAGACCCGGAACCTGGTCACCGGGTCGCGGTTGCTGTTCACCAACGAGTACGAGGCGGCCCTGCTCCAGGAGCGCACGGGCTGGACGCACCAGCAGGTCCTGGACCGCACCGGCACCTGGATCGTCACGCGCGGCGCCGACGGCGTCGACCTCACCGGCGCCGGACACCCACCGCTGCACGTCCCCGCGGTCCCCCCGGGGACCGTGGGGGAACCCACCGGCGTGGGCGACGGCTTCCGGGCCGGATTCCTCGCCGCGACCGCGTGGGGACGGCCGCCGCGCGACGCGGCCCGGCTCGGCTGCGCACTCGCCACGGTCGTGCTGGAGAGCGTCGGCCCCCAGCAGTACGCCCTCGACCCCGAGGACCTCGGCCGGCGCCTCCGGCATGCCTACGGACCGGCCGCGGCACGCGAGTTCACCCCCTGGCTCAACCGCCTCGACGGAGCCACGGGGTCCCTCCGGGGCGGGAACAGGCGCGCCGGCGGTGACACGGGTTCCGAGCCGGGCGGGGGCCGGCGTGCCGGCGCGGGCACCGGCTCCGTCCGGCGTGCGAGCGAGGGGACGCGTACTGTCCGGGGCGCGGGCGAGGGCGCGCGTGCCCTCCGGGGCGACGACCAGCTCGCCGGTGACGGCCCGCGCCCCGCTCCGGGCGGGGTCACCGGGCCGGAGCGGCCGGTCGACGCAGGCCACACGGCGCCGGCCGGCGGGTCCGGCCGCGGCCCCGCGGTCCCCGCCCTGCCCGGTGGGCTGGTGCCCTGGGCCGGGAACATCGGCGCGCCCGGCCCCCGCCCGGCCGGCGGATCCGTCCGGCCGTGGTCCGGGAGGCCCGGCCGCGTACCGTCGCCCGGGACGGCCGCCGCCGGGGGAGCGGCGTGAGCCGGGCGGCCGTCGCCGCCGGCCGGGCGGCGACGGCACCGGCACCCGTGTCCAAGGGCGTGCGCCGGATCGAACTGGACGCGGCCGGCACCGTCCTGTCCGCCCTGCTGAGCGAACCCGCGCGCGGTGCGCCACGGGCGACCGTCGTCGCCGTCCACGGTGGCGGTCTGCGTGCGGGGTACTTCGACGGGCAGGCCCATCCGGACGTGTCCCTGCTGACCCTCGGTGCCCGGCTCGGCTGCTCCGTGCTCGCCGTCGACCGCCCCGGCTACGGCCGCTCGGCGGCACAGCTGCCCGCCGGGCTGCCGCTGGCCACGCAGTCCGTACTGCTGCGGGCGGCCCTCGACGACTTCACGGCCCGGCACCCGGCCGGCGCGGGCCTGTTCCTGCTCGGCCACTCCTTCGGCGGGAAACTCGTCCTGCGGGCCGCCGCCGACGGACTTGTGGTGCTCGGCCTGGACGTCTCCGGGTGCGGTCACCGCCCCGCCGTACCGCTCACCGCTGCGCGGGCGCACCACGGGGCCCCGGCATGGACCCGGTACTGGGGGCCGCTCGGTCTCTACCCACCGGGCACGTTCCGGGCGTGCGAGGCCCTGACGGCGCCGGTGCCCGCCCAGGAGGCGGCGGAACTCCCGCACTGGCCACGGTACGTCGACCGGATCGCCCCGCTGGTCAGGGTCCCGGTGCGGCTCACCTTCGCCGAGCACGAGCGCTGGTGGCGGCACGGTGCCGAGGACCTCGCCGACCTGGCGGCCCGGTTCACCGGGTCCCCGCGCGTCCTGGTGGAGCGGCAGCCGGCCGCGGGCCACAACATCAGCCTGGGCTGGGCGGCCCGCTCCTACCACCTGCGCGCCCTGGCCTTCCTGGAGGACTGCGTGACCCGTTCCGCACCGCGCTGACTGCCGTACCGCACACCGTCGTACCGCCCGCAGACACCCGACCCCGCCCCCTTTGGAAGGGAACGCCATGTCCACCACCACCTCCGTCCCCGCCTCCACCGCCCTGTCCGAGGAACTCCGGGAGCTGCGCGGCCAGGTGTGGCTGCTCACCGACCGCGCCGAACTGACCGCCCTGGCCGACCGCTACCTCGCCCACCTCGACCGCGACCGGGACCGCGACGACTGGTTCGGCTCGGTGTTCACCGACGACGCCCACCTGGTCTTCCCGATGGGCGAGTACCGGGGGACCGCCGGACTCGCCCAGTTCCAGCAGCTGGCCCGCAGCACCTTCGAGCGGACCCACCACCAGGGAACCAACTACGCCGTCGACATCGACGGTGACCGCGCCCTCATCCGGGCCCACCTCACGGCCGTCCACGTCGCACGGGCCGCGGAACCCGGTGCGCACTTCGACATCGGCGGCCACTACGAGGCGGAGGCCGTACGCACCCCGGACGGCTGGCGGCTGCGCCGGTTCGTCTTCGACCTCGTCTGGCACGCGGGCAGCGGCCCGCTGACCGGCGCCGGCCACTGACCGCTCCACCCGACTGCCCCGGGGCACCGCCGGCGGTCCCCTCACCCGGGGCCCCGCCGGCCGCCCCGCCCCGGCCGGCCGCCACCGCGGCCGTGCCCGGCCGCTCTGCCAAGACCTGACGCGAGTTCACCAAAACCTGACACAGGACCGCCTTGAACGGGCCACCCGCAGCGAAGAGGCTTCAGGTGGGACCCGTCGGGTGCGTCCCGGTCCGCTCATCCGGTACTCAGGAGGAAGTTCGTCATGCCGTCAGACACCTCCCGGCTCCCCGCACCCGCCCGCATCCTGACCCTGCTCGCCGGCGGCTGGCTCGCCCAGGCCGTGAGCGCGGTCGCCGAGCTGGGCGTCGCCGACGCGCTGGCCGACGGCCCGCGCTCCGTCCACGACCTGGCCACCGCCACCGGCACGCACGCGCCCAGCCTCCACCGGCTGCTGCGGACCGCCGCCGACGCCGGGCTCCTCGAAGAGCTCGACGACCAGGCCTTCGCGCTGACCGAGCTGGGGCAGGCGCTGCGCGAGGACAGCCCCGGCTCCCTGCGCAACTTCGCGATCTGGACCGGGCTGCCCGCCGAACGCCACGCCTGGACCGGGCTGGCCGACGCCGTGCGCACCGGCCGCACCGCCTTCCCCGACGTGCACGGCGCATCGGTCTGGGACTACCTCGGCGAGCACCCCGACGTCCTCACCGTGTTCGACAAGGCCATGACCGAGGCGTCCCGGGGGATCATCGCCCCCGTCGTGGCGGCCTACGACTTCGGCGCCTTCCGTACCGTGGTCGACGTCGGCGGCGGCCGGGGCGCGCTCCTGGCCGCCGTCCTCGACGCCAACCCGCGGGTGAGCGGCACCCTCTACGACCGGCCCGAGGTGGTGTCCCAGGCCGAGGACACCCTGCGGGCCGCCGGAGTGCGCGACCGGGTACGGCTGGTCGGCGGCGACTTCTTCGACACGGTGCCCGCCGGCGGCGACGCCTACGTCCTGTCCAACATCATCCACGACTGGGACGACGAACTCTCCCGGCGCATCCTGCGCAACTGCCGCGCCGCGCTCGGCGACGACGGCCGAGTGCTGCTCGTCGAGGCCGTCCTGCCGGAACGGCCCCGCCCGACCCCCACGGTCTCCCTGATGGACCTCGACATGCTCCTCGTCGCCGGCGGGAAGCAGCGCACCGCGGGCGAGTTCGAGGTCCTGCTGGAGAAGTCGGGACTGCGGCTGACGCGGATCGTCCCCGGCGGCCACTGCAGCGTGGTGGAGGCCGTACCGGCGTAGGACACCCGCACCGACGGCCGGCGCACGCTGCCGGCCCTCGCCCGACACAGGTCCCCGCTCATCCAGCGAAAGAGGTACGCACCAGTCATGCCAGAACGGCTCGCACGCAAACCGTGGTTCGGATACGGCCCCGGCTCGACCCTCGCCGAGGCCGACGAGATCGTGCGCGGGGTGGAGCACGCCGACCGCGCCGGACTCGACTTCTTCACCGTGTCCGACCACCCCTACTACGGCAGCCGGCTGGAAGCGTACGCCACCCTGGGACTGCTCCTCGGCCGCACCCGCGCCATCACCGGTGTCGTCACCGTCACCAACCTGCCGACCCGGCCGGTGCCCCTGCTGGCGCGTACGCTCAGCACCCTCTCCGCGCTCGCGCAGGGCCGTGTCGTCCTCGGCATCGGAGCCGGCGGTTACTGGGACGACATCGTGAGGTTCGGCGTGCCCCGGCTGGAGCCGGCCGCCGCCGTGCGCGCCCTGGAGGAGGCCATCGGCCTGGTCAGGTCGCTGTCCGGCGGCGGTGCGCCCGTCACCTTCGAGGGCGAGTTCACCCGGGTGGAGGCGCTCGACCCGGCCCCCGTGCCGGCCCCGCCGGTGTGGACCGGCTCGGTCGGGCCCAAGTCGCTGGCCGTCACCGGCCGCCGGGCCGACGGCTGGATACCCGGCAACGCGGCCGACTGGCGAAGCCCCCGCTACCAGGCCTCGCGGCGGATCGTCGAGGAGGCCGCCGTCGCCGCAGGCCGGGACCCCGCGGACATCGCCACCATCTTCAACCTGCCGGCCCGCATCACCGACCGGCCCGTCGACGCGCCACGGGACGAGACCGGACGGTGGACCGGCGGCTCCGTCCGGCAGTGGATCGACGAACTGACCGAAGCGGTGCTGGAGCACGGCGCCTCCGGCTTCGTGTTCTTCGCGGCGGGCGATCCGTCCCGCACCAAGGGCCTGGAACGCTGGACGCAGGAGATCGTCCCAACCGTACGTGAAGCCGTGGCCAAGGAACTGGGCTGACGCACCCCGTATCGCACCCCGTACGGACGCCTCCGCCCCGCCGCACTCCCCGCCTCCCCGGCCCGCACCCCCTCCGGGAGGCCACCGCGCCGGCCCGCCCGCCCGAGCCCCCACGCCAGTCCCCTCCACCTCCCCGCGTGAGCGCCACATGACAGCCCGCGCGAGTCCCCCCACATGCGAGTCCCTGCACCGCGCGCGCCGCGGCACCGCTCGACCAGGGCGGCCCCGCAGGCGTGCGCCGCACGTCGGTACGTCCCAGAAAGGGCCTTGGATGTCCAGAAGCCGAACCGGTCCGAGCCACTCCGACCGGCTGCCCCTCCGCCCGGCACTCGCGCTGCTCGCGCTGGCGCTCACCGCCACCGCCTGTTCCGGGGACGGCTCCGGCACCTCGGCCGGCGGCGCGGCCGGCGCACCGCGCGACGGCGGCACCCTGGTGGTCGGCGCGGAGGCCGACCCCGCCTGCCTCGACCCGCAGCAGACCGGGCAGCTGGCCGCCGTGGACATCACCCGCTCCATGGTCGACACCCTCACCGACCAGGACCCGAAGACCGGCAAGATCGTGCCGTGGCTCGCCAGGTCCTGGAAGCGGAGCACCGACGGCCGCGACTTCACCTTCGTCCTGCGCGACGGCGCCACCTTCAGCGACGGCGAGCCCGTCGACGCCAAGGCCGTGAAGCTCACCTTCGACAACCTGATCAAGCAGCCCGCCAACGGCGCCCCCGCCTACCTACGGGGCTACCAGGGCACCACCGTCAAGGACGCGCACACCCTCACCGTCCGGTTCGACGCGCCCAACGCACAGTTCCTCCAGGCCACTTCGGGCGTCGGTCTGGGCGTCCTGTCACCGGCCACCTTCGAGAAGTCCAACGCGCAGCGCTGCCGCGGCCAGTTCCACGGCTCCGGCCCGTACGTACTGGACCACTACACCGCCAACCAGGAAGTCGTCCTCAAACGGCGCAAGGACTACGCCTGGCCGTCCTCGCTGGACGACAACCGGGGCGCGGGCCACCTCGACGAGGTGAAGTTCACCTTCGTCTCCGAGGCGGGCGCCCGTACCAGCGCCCTCAGCTCCGGACAGGTCCAGGTCGCCAAGAGCGTCCAGCCCACCGACCAGGCGCAGTTCCAGGGCAACGGCTTCCACCTGCTGTCCAAGCCCGCCCCCGGACTGGTGCCCCCGCTCTCCCTGAACCACGTCGGTGCCCTCGCCGACGAGAAGGTGCGCAAGGCGCTGCTGGTGGGCATCGACCGCAAGCAGCTCGTCGACACCGTCTTCAACTCCTCGTACAAGCCCGCCACCAGCGTCCTGGCCTCCACCACCCCCTACTACACCGACGACAGCGGCAAGCTGGGCTACGACCCGGACGGCGCCGCGCGGCTGCTGGACGAGGCGGGATGGAAGAAGGGCGAGGGCGGCATCCGGGCCAGGAACGGCAAACGGCTCACCCTGACCTGGCTGATCCCCGCACCGATGCCGCCGGTGGACGAGTACGTCCAGCAGCAGCTGCGCAAGCTGGGCGTGGACGTCAGGCTCAAGGCCGTCCAGCCCGCCGCCTACGTCGAACAGCAGCAGAAGGGGCGGTTCGACATCACCGCGGTCGCCGTGACCCGGGCCGACCCGGACGTACTGCGCAACATCTTCTACTCCAAGGGCTCCAACCTCTGGCACCTGCCGGCGAGCCGGCTCGACACCTACCTGGAGCAGCAGGCGTCCGCGACCGACGACAAGGCCCGCCGCGAGGCCGTCGCCAAGGCCACCGGCTGGATCCTCGACCACGCGGACACCGTCCCGCTCTACGAGGGTTCCCTGGTCCACGGCGTGTCCGACAAGGTGCGCGGCCTGGCCCTGGACGCGTCGACCCGGCTGAACCTCCACGACGCGTGGCTCGGGTGACGCCGGTGCGCCCTCCACGCGAGGCCGGCTCCACGCCGGGCGGTGCGCCATGACCCCCGCGCGGTACCTCGCGGGACGTGTGCTGCGCGCGCTGTTCGTCGTCTGGGCGGCCTTCACCCTCGCCTTCGCCGCCCTGCGGCTGCTGCCCGGCGACCCCGTCGCGCTCATGCTGAGCGGGCGCGGCGGGTTCGACACCCTCAGCCCGCAGGACATCGCCCGCGCCAAGGCCGAACTCGGCCTGGACCGGCCGCTTCCGGTGCAGTACGGCCACGCCCTCGTGGACGCCCTCCACGGTGACCTCGGCGCGTCGCTGCAGACCGGGCAGCCCGTCACCCGCATGATCGCCGACGCGCTGCCGTCCACGCTGGCCCTGGGCGGCACCGCCCTGGCGCTCGCGCTGACGGCCGGGTCCGCGCTGGCGGTCTCCGCCCACCTCGCGGTCTCCCCGGCGGTGCGGCAACTGCTGCGCTCCCTCCCCGCGTTCGCCGTCTCGCTGCCGTCGTTCGCGGTCGGACTGCTGCTGATCCAGCTGCTGTCGGTCAGGTGGCACCTCTTCCCGTCGCTGGGCGGCACCGGGGCGGCCGGACTCGTCCTGCCCGCCTGCACCCTGGCCATCCCGGGTGCGGCGCTGGTGGCCCAGGTGCTCGGCAAGAGCCTGCACACCGTCCTGCGGGAACCGTACGCCGACACGGTCAAGGCCACCGGCGCGGGCCGGACCCGGCTGCTCCTCGGGCACGGGCTGCGCAACGCGGCCATCCCGGCGGTGACCGTCGTCGGCCTCCTGGTCGGCTACCTCATCGGCGGCGCGGTCGTGGTGGAGACCGTCTTCTCCCGGCCCGGCATGGGCCGGATCACCCAGGCCGCCGTCGCCACCCAGGACCTGCCCGTCGTCCAGGGGGTGGTCGTCCTGGCGTCGTCCGTCTTCGCCGTGGTGAACCTCGGCGTCGACCTGCTGTACCCGGTCCTGGACCCGCGGATCCGGGTGACCGGCCGGCTGGTGACGTCATGAGCGCGCACGGGACGGCACCCGGCGCCGTGGCCGACGGGACCCCGGCCGAGGACGCCGCGCCGGAGCCGTCCGGGTTCGGGGCCGTGGCCGGCCGCCGCCTGCGGGGCGCGATCGACGCCACGGTCCGGAACGTGCCGCGCTCGCCCGGCGCCGTCCTGTCCGTCCTGGTGCTCCTGCTCGTGCTGGGCTGGGCGGTCGCGCCCGAATGGTTCACCCACCAGAGCCCCACCACCGGAGTACCGGCCGAGCGGTTCCGGCCGCCGAGCGGCGCACACCTCTTCGGTACCGACCAGCTCGGCCGGGACGTGTACGCCCGAGTGGTGCACGGGGCGTCCCTGTCGCTGCGGGCGACGGTCGTCGCCATCGCCGTGGCCCTGGTCGTCGGCATCCTGCTGGGCCTGGCCGCCGGATCCTTCGGCCGGTGGGCGGACGCGGTCATCATGCGGCTGGTCGAGGTGATGCTCTCGGTGCCGCCGGTCCTGCTGTCGCTGACCATCGTCGCCGCCATCGGTTTCGGCACCGTCCAGGTGGCCGTCGCCGTCGGTGTCACGAGCGTCGCCGCGTTCGCCCGGGTGATGCGGGCGGAGGTGCTGCGGGTGCGCACGGCCGGCTATGTCGAGGCCACGATCCTGCTGGGCTCCCGCTGGTGGCGCGTGCTGTTCCGCTACGTCCTGCCCGCCGCCGCCGGCCCCGTACTGGCCCTCGCCGCGCTGGACTTCGGGCTGGTCGTGCTGGCCATCGCGAGCCTCAGCTTCCTCGGCTACGGGGAACCGCCGCCCGCCCCGGAGTGGGGCGCCCTGGTCGCCGACGGCCGTAACTACCTCGCCACGGCGTGGTGGCTGACGACCCTGCCCAGCCTGGTCGTGACCGTCGTGGTCCTCGCCGCGAACCGGCTGTCGAGGACCCTGGAGACCCGAGGAGAACGCCCATGACCTCCGCACCGGCCGGGACGACCCGTCCCGAGGCCGTGTCGCAGGACACCCCGGTGCTGCGGATCACGGACCTGCGGGTCGCCTACCGCACGGCCGCCGGGACCCGGACCGCCGTCGACGGCCTCGGCCTGACGGCCGCGCCGGGCCGGATCACGGCCGTCGTCGGCGAGTCCGGCTCCGGCAAGAGCACCACCGCGCACGCCGTGATCGGCCTGCTGCCCCCGGGAGGCCGGGTGGAGCACGGTTCCGTCCGCCTGGAGGGCGAGGAACTGACCGGGCTGAGCGA
The DNA here is from genome assembly GCF_040704085.1 of Streptomyces sp. NPDC047841. NCBI lineage: Bacteria > Bacillati > Actinomycetota > Actinomycetes > Kitasatosporales > Streptomycetaceae > Streptomyces > Streptomyces sp. NPDC047841. Next base: position 8,894 of record NZ_JBEYRP010000010.1, on the reverse strand, counting down.
GCGGGCGTGGCGGGACGTACGGGGCCGGCGCATCGGCTTCGTGCCCCAGGACCCCGGCGTGTCGCTGGACCCGGTCAAGCCGGTCGGCCGGCAGGTCGCCGAGGTGCTGCGCGTCCACCACCTGGCCACCGGGCGGGGCGCCGCGGAACGGGCCGTCGACCTCCTCGCCGGGGCGGGGCTGCCCGACCCCGCCCGGCGGTCCCGCCAGTACCCGCACGAACTGTCCGGCGGCATGCGCCAGCGCGTGCTCATCGCGATGGCGACCGCGGCCCGGCCCCGGCTGCTCGTCGCGGACGAACCCACCTCCGCCCTGGACGTGACGGTGCAGCGGCAGATCCTCGACCACCTGGAGGCACTCGCCGCGGACACCGGTACCGCCGTGCTGCTGATCACCCACGACCTGGGTGTGGTGGCCGACCGGGCCCAGCACGTGGTGGTGATGTCCCGGGCGAGGGTCGTGGAGGCCGGACCGACCCGCGAGGTGCTCGCCGACCCACGGCACCCGTACACGCGCCGGCTGCTCGCCGACGTCCCCCGCCTCACCCCCCGCGCCCGCCCGGCCACCCCGCCGGCGCCACCAGCCACGGCGACGCCGCCCACGGCGGCACCCCCGCCCCGACCGGCACCCGTACCGGCCCCCGTGCCCCGACCGGCCCCCGTGTCCGGAGCGGCACCACCGGCCCCCGCGCCCCGCGCGGCGTCCGCGACCGGCCCGTCCGGCGACCCACCGGATGCCGGCGTGCTGCTGCGGGTGCGCGGTCTCACCCTCTCCTTCCCGTTGCGCGGCCCCGGCCCCCGGCGCCGGCACCTCGCCGTCGACGGGATCGGCTTCGACGTCCCGCGCGGGCGCACCCTCGGCCTGGTCGGCGAGTCCGGCTCCGGCAAGTCCACCACCGCCCGCCTGGTGCTCGGCCTGGATCGGCCCGAGGCGGGCACCGTGGAGCTGGACGGCGTCGACGTCACCGCGGTACGCGGCGCGGCCCGGCGCCGCCTGCACCGCCGCGTCCAGCTCGTGCACCAGAACCCGTACGCCTCCCTCAACCCCCGCTTCACCGTCGAGGAACTGCTCACCGAGCCCCTGCGCAACCACCGCGTCGGCGACCGCGCGCAACGCGCCGCGACCGTACGGCGGCTGCTGGACGACGTCGCGCTGCCGGCGGACGTGCTGCGGCGCCGGGCCGCGGAGCTCTCCGGCGGACAGCGCCAGCGGGTGGCCATCGCCCGTGCCCTCGCCCTCGGCCCGGACCTGCTGGTCTGCGACGAACCGGTCTCCGCGCTCGACGTGACCGTGCAGGCGAGGATCCTGGAACTCCTGCTCGGACTCCAGGAACGCCACCAGATGGCCTATCTGTTCATCTCCCACGACCTGGCCGTCGTCGGACAGGTCAGCGACCGCGTCGCCGTCCTGCGCGCGGGACGCGTCGTCGAGGAAGGCGCCACCGACCGGGTCCTGCGCGCACCCCGGCACCCCTACACCCGCGAACTGCTGGCCGCCGTACCCGGACGGAGGCCCCCGCACACCCCGGACGCTCCGCACACCCCGGACGCCCTGGGGGAGGAACCGGGGGACGAGCCGGGGGAAGCCGCCGCCCGCACCACGCACCGCCACGACCGTCCCACGGAGGACACCTCATGGAGCTAGGCCTCATCACCTTCGGCAGCCTGCTGCCCGACCCGGTCACCGGGACCATCCTCAGCCAGCGGGAACGGCTGCGGGACGTCGTCCGGGCGGCGGCCGAGGCGGAGCGGCTCGGCTTCTCCTGGTACACCCTCGGAGAGCACCACTTCGGGGAGCGGGACGTCATCCCCTCCCCGGCACTGGTCCTGGCCGCGATCGCCGAACACACCTCCACCATCCGGCTGGCCACCGGCACCACCCTGGTCGCCAACCGGGACCCGGTACTCGTCGCGGAGGACTACGCGCTGCTGGACCTGCTGTCCGACGGGCGACTCGAAATGGTCGTCGGGGGTTCCTTCTTCCCCGAGCCGTACGCCGTCTTCGACCAGGCACCCGAGTCCAAGGCGGCCCGCAAACGCGAGAACACCGAACTGCTGCTGCGGCTGTGGACCGAGGAACGGGTGACCTGGCAGGGACGGTTCCGTCCGCCCCTGGACAACGTGCTGGTGCAGCCGCGCCCCCTGCAGCCCCGGCCGCCGTTCTGGATCAGCGGGGGAGTGGGCTCGGAGTCGGTCGGGCTGGCCGTCGACCACGGGCTGCCCCTGGTGGTCGGCACGACGGCGCGCCGCCCCGACGTCTTCGTCCCGGTGTTCGACTCCTACCGCGCGCTGTGGAAGGAGCGGCGGACCGAGCCCACGGGCCGGCTGGGCGCCGCCAGCCATGTGTTCGTCGCCGAGACCTCGCAGGAGGCCCGCGCCCGCTGGGCCCCCTACATCGAGACCTATCTGACGGTGCGGAAACCCGGCGACGTCGGGCCCCCGGCCCCGCCGGACTTCGACACCTACGTCGGCCCCGACGGCCCCGCGATCTGCGGCAGCCCCGCCGAAGTGGTCGACCGGCTCGGACGGTTGCAGGAGCTGTGGGGTCACGACCTGCACCTGCTCGCCATCGACGTCGGCGGCCTGCCGTACGCCGACGTCCAGGCGGCGACGGAACTCGTCGCCTCCGAGGTACTGCCCCAGGTGCGCACCCTGGGGCGGGACGACAGGGTGGCGGCCGGTGCTTGACGACGACGTCCGCGAACTCGCCCTCGCCCGGACCCTGGGCGTGTTCACCACGCTCATGCCGGACGGCGGACCGCAGACGAGCCTCGTGTGGCCGCACGCCGACCGGGAGCACCTACTCGTCGGCACCAACACCTCGCGGCAGAAGTACCGCAACGTGATCGCCGACCCCCGCGTCAACATCCTGCTGCTCGACTCGGAGAACAGCCGCCGGTACATCGAGGTCCGGGCCCGGGTGGTGGACATCGAACCGGGCGAGGCCGCGCTGCGGCTGGCCCGCACCACCTTCGGCAAGTGGACCGGCAGCGAGCGGGTGCGGCAGGCCGAGGGCGAACGGGTGCTGCTCCGGCTGCAGCCCGACCGCGTCCACCGCAAGGAATGACCGCCGGCCGCCCCGGACACGCGCACCACGCCCCACCCGCCGCGACGGCTCCGCCACCGCCCTGATCCGAGAGGAAGACCCCCCCATGACCGTTTCCCCCGCACCGCCTCCCGCACCGCCGTCCGCCGTCGTCGACGCCGGCTGGGTGCGGGAGCACCGCGGGCGGATCGTCCTGGCCGACGTCCGCTGGTACCTGGACGGCCGCGACGGACGCGAGGCACACCTCGCCGGACATCTGCCCGGCGCCGTGTGGGTCGACGTGGACACCGTGCTCTCCGCGCCGCCCAGCGGGTCGGGCGGACGCCATCCGCTGCCCGACGAGCGGGACTTCGCGCGGGCGCTGGGCGCGCTGGGCATCGGCGACGACACGACGGTGGTCGCCTACGACGACAACGGCGGCGCCTACGCGGCACGGCTGGTCTGGCTGCTGCGCCGCACCGGAGGCCGGGCCGCCCTGCTGGACGGCGGTCTCCAGGCCTGGGACGGCGGCCTGGAGACCGGGCCGGTCGTCCCCGCGCCGGCGAGCCGTACCCCGGTGGCCTGGCCCAAGGAGCTCCTCCGGTCGGCCGACGAGGTCGAGGCGTCGCTCGCCGCGGGCACCGCCGTCGTCCTGGATGCCCGTGCCCCCGACCGGTACGCGGGCGCCACCGTGCTGCCCGGCGACGTGCGCTCCGGGCACATCCCCGGCGCCCGCAGCGCCCCCTGGGCCGCCAACCTCACCGCCGAGGGCCGCTTCGCCCCGGCCGCACGGCTGGCCGCGCACTACGCGGCCCTCGGCGTCACCCCGGGCACCGACGTCGTCGTGTACTGCGGCAGCGGTGTCACCGCCTGCCACGACCTGCTGGCGCTGGAACTGGCCGGCGTGCCCACCGCGGCCCTCTACCCCGGCTCGTGGTCCGCCTGGTCGGCGGACACCTCGCGCGCCGTGGCGACGGGCGAGGAGCCGCGGTAGCGCAGCCCCGGGCAGGGAAGCCCCGGGCAGGGCCGGGGGTACACGGCCGCCGGATTCACCAGCCGGTGCCGAGCCGGGCCATCGGTTCGATCAACTCCCGCTCCTCGTAGGCAAGATGGGACAGCAGCGCGTCGGTGAGGAGGTCCACCGCCGCGCGCAGTCCCTCCGGGCGGGCCGCGGCACCCGGCCCGCCCCCGATCCGGGCGACCAGCTCACGGTCGACGCGTTCGATCACCCCGTGGATGGCGTGGTGCTCCTCGGTCAGCCGGTCGAGCACCGGCGCGAGCCGTGCGTCGCCCCGCCGCAGGTGCGGGAAGAGGTCCTGGTCCTCGCGGGTGTGGTGCACGGTCGTGATCCGGCAGTACGACGCGCAGTAGGCGCCCAGCGTCCAGGAGTTCTGCCGCAGGCTCAGTTCCTGGAGCCCCGAACGGGCGGCACCGGGGTCCAGGGTCTCCGCCAGCACCTCGTCGACGATCTCACGCAGCCGCGCCAGGTCCGCGCGCAGCTGGTCGTGGGCGGCGACCAGGTTCCTGGCCGGGGCCTGCCGCGCACGCGAGTAGCGCCGCTGCGGATCGGGGGCGGGGCCGGTGGGCCGGTGCTCCTCGTCCCACAGCCGCTCCTCGCTCAGCCATTCGGCGGGCGCGGGTGTGGGCTCGACGAAGAGGGGGCGTCCGGCCGCCGCACCGTCCACCGCGGCCGGACGCTGCCGGGGGTGCGGGGCCGCGGCCGGCCCGGAGGCACCGGACGCGACCGACGCAACGGATGCAACGGACGCAACGGCCCCGGTGGACCGCGTGGTGGCCCCGGCGGCCCGCTCGCGTGCCGCGGCGACCAGGGCGCGGGTGGCCGGGGCGACCTCCTCGCCGAAGACCCGCAGCAGCTCCGGGTGGTGCGCGGGCAGCAGATAGGCGCTGGTGCCCACCTCGACGGTGAGCGCGGCCAGTTGCTCGGGCCAGTCATGCGGACCGCCCCGGGGGAAGCCGCCCTCCGCGCCGGGCGAGAGGTTGTACAGCCGTCGTACGGCCTGCGGTTCCCGCCCCGCGGCCGCGGCCCCCTCGTCGACGAGCCGCTGGCCCGCGGCGAGGCGGGCCGGCGGCACATGCGGCACGCTGGGCAGCCAGCCGTCCGCCAGCTCGCCGGTCAGCCGCAGCATCCGGGGGCCCACCGCGCCGATCCACACGGAGATGCCGTGGACGGGAGCGGGCCCGGCGGCGGCCCCGTCCAGCGCATAGTGCTTTCCGTCGCTGCGTACCCGCCCACGGCCCGACCACAGGGCACGCAGCACCCCGACCGCCTCCCGGGTGGCGGCCAGGGCCTCACCCGGGGTGCGCCGAGGTCCGCCCTCGGCGGCGATGTCGTCCCAGTACGCCCCCGCGCCCAGTCCGAGTTCGACCCGGCCGCCGCTGAGCAGGTCCAGGCTCGCGGCGGCGCGGGCCAGGGCGGCGGGCGGCCGCAGGGGGAGGTTGGCGACATTGGGGAAGACCCGGATCCGGGAGGTGACGGCGGCCATGCTCGCCAGCACCGTCCACGCGTCCAGGAACTCCGGCCGGTAGGGGTGGTCCGGCACGCTCACCAGGTCCAGCCCGGCCCGCTCCGCCGACCGGGCCGACGCCACGGCGTCGTGCGGCCGTCCGGAGGCAGGCACCATTACGGCACCGAAGAGCAGGTCGTGCCCGTAGTCGGTCATGTGCGTGGTCCGTCCTCAGCTCGCGGCGGGGCCGCTGGTCTCGGGCCGGGGTCCTGCCGCGGCCGGCTTCGCCGGGGTGCGCCACAGTGCGCCCGGCCCGGAGAGCGCGGCCAGCGTGGCCACGCCCAGGGCGATCGCGGACATCACGAAGGCGGTGGTGTAGCCGGACTCCGCCGGCAGGCCGCTGCCGGCGAGGGTGTGGGAGGCCACCAGCGAGGCGGACACCTGCGCGCCCAGCGAACCTCCGATGGTGCGCATGATCGTGTTGATGCCGGTCGCCTCACCGGTCTGCCGGGGGTCGACCACGGCGACGACGAGGTTGGCGAGCGCCGCGAAGGCGAAGCCGACGCCGATGCCGAGGATGCCCGAACCGACGTACAGCGCCCACTTGGTGTCATGGGCCCCGGCGTACACGGCGAAGCCGACGACGCCGATCAGGCAGGCGAGGACGAGGGGCAGCTTGAAGCCGACGGCGGCACCGATGCGGCCCGCGAGCGGACTGGCGACCAGCATGGTGGCCGCCATGGGCACCATGAACAGTCCGGCTCCGGTGACCGAGGCGCCGAACCCGTAGCCGGCCTGCGGAGGTGTCTGGGCCAGCAGCGGCACCAGGGTGAACGCGCCGTACATCCCGAAACCGATGATGAGCGCGGTGGCATGGGAGGCCGCCACCGCCGGACGGCGCAGCAACTCGATGTCGATGAGCGGTTCGGACAGTCGCCGCTCCACCAGGACGAACACCGCGAGGAGCAGCACCGCCGCCACGAAGAGAGCGATCACGCCCGCGGACGCCCAGCCCCAGGACTTGCCCTCGCTGATCGCGAGCAGCAGGGCGACGACACCCGCGCTGAGCAGGGCGACACCGGTCCAGTCGATCCGCCCGGGGGAGCGGACGGGCGACTCCTCGACGAAGGCGACGACGGCGAGGACGCCCAGGACGATCACGACGAGGCCCAGCCAGAAGATCCAGTGCCAGTCCAGGGCGTCGACGATCGGGCCGGGAATGACGAGCCCGACGCCGAATCCGATCCCGAACGTCGAGCTGATGAGCCCGATGGCCACGGGCACGCGTTCGCGCGGGAACTGGTCGCGGACGATGCCGAACGCGAGGGGGAACGCGGCCGAGCCGACCCCCTGCACGGCGCGGGCGGCGATGAGCAGCCCGATCGAGTCCGACAGGGCCGCCAGCAGCGTCCCGACGGCGAACACGGTGAGGCTGGCGACCAGCACGCGCCGCTTGCCGAACATGTCGCCGACCCGGCCGAGCAGCGCGGTGGCCACCGAGGCCGTGAGGAGGAAGGCGCTGAGCACCCAGGAGACCACGGTGGTGCTCACGTCGAACTCCCGCCGCAGGTCCGGGAGCGCGGGCACGACCATCGTCTGCATCAGGGAGAAGGAGAGCACGGCGATCAGCAGGGCGGTGAACGGGGCCGCGACGCGCCGCCGCCCTTCCGTGACCGGCGGATGGGCCGGGGTGGTCGTCGGATCGGTCATGGGAAGGTCCTCCGCTCTGATCGGCAGGCACGGGGGCGCGGGCGGCCCGCGCGCCGAGCACCGGCACTCGCGAAATCGTGTCGTGTCGTAATGATTACATTGCGACATGCTTACGTCCAGTGGCTTTCCGTGGTTATGCTGCGCTCCATGAACGACGCCTCGGACTGCGGACCGCAGACCCCCCGGCCGGACACGGAGACCCGCCCGCCGAGCCTGCTCGCGCTGCCCTCCTACCTGGTCAGCCATGTCGCCCGGCTCGGCCACGACGTACTGATCGCCGCGGTCGCGGAGCACGGCCTGAGGCTCCCGCACTTCGCCGCGCTCACGGCGCTCGCCGACTTCGGCCCGCTCCCGCAGCACGTCCTCGCCGACCGGCTCGCCCTCAACCGCAGCCATCTGGTCGGCTACCTCGACACCCTGGAGCAGCGGGACCTGGTCCGGCGCACCCGCGACCCCGCCGACCGCCGGCGCCAGGTCGTCGAGCTCACCCCCGGGGGCGAGGACCTGCAACGCCGGCTGCTGGTCGTGGCCGAGCGCTCCCAGGAGGCCTTCCTGCACGACCTGTCCCCGGCCGAGCGCGCCACCCTGATCGCCCTGCTGCGCAAGGTCCTGGTCGCCGAGGACCACGGCGCGCGGACCGGAGGCTGAACCCGCACCCCGGCACACCCCTCCGGGACACGCCGTCCACCCCTCCCGGGACCGGGTCGATCTGACACGTTCCCGCAGCACGGCCTTCACGCGAGCCCGCCAGAATCGGGGGCGACTCCCCGTCCTGAACGAGAGGTCGTCGACCGATGGGCAATGGAACGCACTCCCTCGCCGGCAAAGTGGCCGTGGTCACCGGCGGGGCGGGAGGGATCGGCGTCGCCACCGTGGAGGCACTGGCCACGGCCGGTGCGGACGTCGTACTCGCCGATGTCGCCGAGGCGCCGACCCGGGCCGCCGCCGCGGAACTCGCCGCCAAGGGCCTGTCGGTGGTCGGGCACACCGTCGACATCGCCTCGGAGGACAGCGTCAAGCGCCTGGTGGACTTCGCCGTGGACACCTTCGGCGGCATCGACGTACTGGACAACAACGCGGCCCTGACCTCGGCGATCCGGCAGGACCGGGACGTGGTGTCGATGTCCGTGGAACTGTGGGACGAGGTCCTCGCGGTCAACCTGCGCGGCCCCATGCTGCTGTGCAAGCACACCGTGCCGGTGATGATCGAGCGCGGCGGCGGCTCCATCATCAACATCACCAGCGGCCAGGGCCTGTCCGGGGACCGCGTGATGGTCGCCTACGGCAGTTCCAAGGGCGGACTGGTCGCGCTGACCCGCTTCGTGGCCGCCGCGTACGGCACGGACGGCATCCGCTGCAACGCCGTCGCGCCCGGACTGGTCCGCACCCCGGCCCTGGAGGCGGACATGCCCGTGCCGGTGCAGCAAATGTTCCAGAGCGCGAACCTCATCCCGCGACTGGGCACCCCGGACGACGTCGCCCACCTGGTGACCTTCCTCGCCTCCCCCGCCGCCTCCTTCATCACCGGGCAGGTGCTGTCCGTGGACGGTGGCTTCCTCTCCCACCTGCCCACGCTCTCGCCGCTGCCGCCGCGCTGAGGACGCGGCGGGCCGGAGGCGTGCGGCCCCGGAGCGGGCGAGCGAGGAGTGGGCCGAGGCGCGCGGCCTGGAACCGCTCGCGTACCTGACCGCGTACGA